>NZ_MDCR01000181.1 GCF_001723055.1 Streptomyces niveus | reverse complement strand
TATCCGCACACACCCGGCGCCCCCGACCCGCTGGCGCTCGACCTGCTCGCGACCGAGGCGGCGGCCCGCGCGCACACGTTCCTCGCGACCGGCATCGACCCCGTCGCGGGCCTCACCCCCTGGCAGGACGCCGTCCGGCTGGCCGCCGCCCACCCCGGCTCCGGCCTCACCGCTTCCACCCGCGCCCTCTACCGCGACCTCGCGGCGGGCACCGACCACAGCCCCATGGACCTGGCACGCGCCGTCGCCGCCTGGCGCCAGGGCGGCCTCGCGGGCCTGTCCGTCCTGGAGGAACCCTGGGACCCCCCGGCCGGCCCGTTCGACCGGGCCCGCCCCGCCCTCATGGCGGCCGACTTCCCGCACTTCCGCCCCTGGCGCAACCGCCTCTCGGAGCCCTCGCTCCAGCTCCGCTTCGGCCGCGACGGACTCTGGTACGGGTACGAGTCGGACCGCGACCGCGAGGACTGGTGGCCCCGCGGCACCCCCGACACCGACCCCGTGGGCGCGCTCACGGCCCTGCTCGGACGGTGACCGGTACGGGCACGGGAGGTGTTCGACGTTCGCAACACGATCAGCGGGACGGTGAACGGCCCGGTCGTCCAGGCCGGGAGGGTCGACTCGCCGCGCTTCGGATACCGGGACACGCAATCGCCGGACGGGGACTGAGACCCGTCCGGCGATCGAGGTCCGACCGGCCGCCGGGGGCCCACCCGGCGGCAGATCCGTACCGGCCCGTGAGCCGTCGCCCTGATCAGGCGGTGTGCAGCGTCAGACCGTACGTGCTGAGGATCTCGTTGACCGGCTGGTAGAAGCTCTGCCCGCCGCTGGTGCAGTTGCCCGAGGCGCCGGACGTCACGCCCTGCGCCTGGTCACCGCTGATGAACGAGCCGCCCGAGTCGCCGCCCTCGGCGCAGGCGCTCGTCTGGACCATCTGGTGGACGGCGCCCTGCGAGTAGTTGACCGTCACGTTCTTGGCCAGGACGTTGCCGCAGCGCCAGTGCGTCGTGGAGCCGGAGCGGCAGATCGACGAGCCGGTGGGGGCTTCGTTCGAACCGCGAACCAGCTGGTCCGGGATGGTGCCCCAGCCGAGGACGACGGGCACGGTCCACCAGCCGTTGGCGACGTTCACCCACGCGTAGTCGTTGCCGGGGAAGGACGATCCCTGGAAGTTGCCGATGGCGGAGTTGTCCCAGCCGCGCACCGACTGGCCGCGCGGGCCGCAGTGCCCGGCGGTCACGAAGCCGCCGTGGACGGAGAAACCGATGGAGCAGCGGACGTTGCCCGTGTAGTACGGGTCTCCGCCGACGGTCCCGGCGGCGGTGGTGGACGGAGCGTGGGTCGTCTCCGCCACGGTCACCGGGCCGGTCTTCCTGGCCTTGGCGACGAACGCGGCGACGGCCTTGGTGTCGCTCTTCGACGCGAGGACGTCCACCACGACCCGGTTGGTCTCGGCGTCGACACGCCAACTGCTGACGCCGGACGGCGCGGAGAGCGCGTCGATGCGCTTCATGGTCGCGTCGAGCGCCTTCTCGCTGTGCTTCACGAGCTTGACCGTGGCGCCGGTCGCGCGCACGGCGGCTGCCTTGTCCTCGTCGGTGAGGGCGACGGTGAGTGTGTTGTCGGCCGCGCTGAACCAGGAACCGCCGTACGACGCTCCCGCCGCGCGCTGCGCCTTGGTGTCGATGGCGGTCGCCGTCTTCTCGGCGGCGAGCCGGGCCTCGGCCTGAGTCTTCGTCAGGCCGAATTCCTTCTGCATGGCGGTGAGCAGGCCCTCGGACGCCGCTGCCTTCGTCGCCGAGGCTGACATCGATGTCGAGGCAGAGGTGGACACGGAGTCGGGTGCGGCGGCCGAGGCGGGGGCGAGCCCGGCCGTCGCCCACGTACCGACGAGGAGGAGTGCGGACAGACCGGTACGTACAACTGTCTTGCGTCTCAAGGCATTCGCCCTTCGGTTGTTCCAGCGATCGTGGGGATGGAACAGTGGAACAGCGGGCGAGTGAGAGCGCTCTCATCCGCCCCGGCCGGAGCGTATCCAAGGATCGTGGACAGGTCCATGCCAATGCTGGAACGAATTCGGGCGTGGATGTGATTCGCCTGGTCGGAAGGGATGCGGGCCGGGTGGAACGATTCCCTCCGGAGGGTGCCGGAGCGGTCTCCGGGTCGGTGTGACGGCGCTGCAACTCCCCTCCGGGCGAGGCTTTTACAGCGTTGCAAAAGGCAAGTCGTGAACGCTTCTCAGCGCCGTACAGGTGCCGACGCGGCGCGGTCGGCGTGCCGTCAGAGCAACTTCGCCCAGTTGGTCAGCGTCGCGAAGTCCCGTTCCCGCAAGCCCCGTCGGGGGTGGATGCGCAACAGCAGCGCCGGCCCGTCGTGATGAGTGGCGACATACGTCGTGTCCAGGTCGGTGATCATGTCGTCGACCCAGGCGAAGGGGCGGCCGTCCGCCCACTCCACCAGGGGACGCGTCTTCCAGAAGAGGCCGTCGGGGTCCGTCGCGAAGAGTTCGGGCCACTCGATCACCGGCAGATCGCCCGGCAGCCCGACGCCCGGCGAGATCATGGTGTTGGCCTCGTGCATCCACGTGGTGGCCCAGGCCAGTTCGAAGGGCAGCCCGGTGAGCAGCGGACCGTGGGCGGGGTTGAGCCGCACCCGCAGCCCGCGTCTGTGCGCACGGGATCCCGGCGTCTGGCGGGCGAGCCAGTTCGCCGGGCGCAGATGGTGGGTCGTGTACCCGCGCGGCCGGGGCAGCCTTGCGGCGTACGGGTTGAGGGGGCCGTCGACGTCGAGGAGCAGCAGGGGGCGTGTGCGAACCGTCATGAGGAAGAAATGCCCACCCCCGGCGCCGTTCACGACCCCCG
>NZ_MDCR01000180.1 GCF_001723055.1 Streptomyces niveus | reverse complement strand
GCTGGGGGCATGTCGGGGTCTCCCTACGCGGGGCTGGGTGCGCGAAGCTCGCCATGCGTGGCAATGGCCGCCGAAGCGGCTGCACTTCGGTCTTACTGGCAGGCGGGCGCCTGCCATGACCTTAGAGTTAATACTTGCACCGGTGCAACCCTGCACTGCGAGATAGTGATAGCCGGTGGACCCGTGACGCCGTTACGGGCGACACTGGGCGCAAACAGGGAAGGTAGCCATGCCGCCAAGAGACAACCCGACCGCCCGCCAGACGCGCCTTGGCTGCGAGTTGCGGAAACTTCGCGACCGCGCGGGCAAGACGGCTCGCGAAGCGGCCGGTCTGCTCTCGACGGATCAAGCCAGGATCAGTCACATCGAGGCAGGTCGGATCGGGATCAGCGAGGAGCGCATTCGTCGGCTCTTCGTCTACTACTCCTGCAACGATGCCGCACTGCTTGATGCCTTGTGCGCCATCTCACGGGAACACCGGGGCGAGTTCTGGTGGGACGAGTACCGCGGCGTCCTGGCTCCCGACTTCCTCAACATCGCCGAGCTGGAGCACCACGCGGTTGAGTTGCGATACCTGCAAGCCGTAACCCTTCCGGGCCTGTTGCAGACGGATGACTACGCGCGAGCGCTGTTTTCCGTAGCGATCCCGCGATTGCCGTCCGACGAAATCCAGGCGCGCGTGGATCACCGCATGAGGCGGCAGTCCGTCCTCGACCGCGAGAGTCCTCCGGACTGCGAGGTCATCGTGCACGAGGCCGCACTCCGGATGCGCCCCGGCGGACGGGCCGTCGCCCGTAAGCAGCTTGAGCACCTACTCGAAGCGTCCGAGCGGCCGACGGTGATGATCCGAGTCATCCCCTTCGCCAGCGAACACTTCGTTGACGTCACTCACACCACCCTTTACGCGGGCGGAGTCGTTCCACAGCTCGACACCGTTCACATCGACAGTCCGTTTGTCGGCCTCTTCCTCAACGCCGCGGCCGACCTGGAAGCACACCGAACGCAGCTCGACCTTGCCGAGCAGGCTTCCCTGGAGCCTGATGAGTCGCGCAGCTTCATCCACCACATCGCACGAGATCTTTGAGAGACGCAGGCATGAACCCACAAATCAACTGGCAGAAGTCGTCATTCTCGGGGTCGGGCGCACAATGCGTCGAGATCGCCGAGCACAACGGCGACATCCTCATGCGCGAGAGCGACGACCCGAGCACAATCACGACCACCAGCCGAGACAAGTTCGCCGCATTCATCGCAGGCGTCAAAGCAGGCGAGTTCGACCACTTCACCAACTGACCACCCCCGTCAGGAGGCAGAGGCGTGAGCGGAAACATCACGTGGCAGAAGTCGTCCTTCTCCGGACCCGACAACAACCAGAACTGCGTCGAACTGGCCGAAGCCGACGGCCAGATCCTCCTCCGCGAGAGCGACGCACCCGGCACCATCATCACCACCGACCGCGCCAAGCTCCGCGCCTTCTTGCTGGGCGTAAAAGCCGGCGAGTTCGACCACCTCGTCGGCTGACCGGCCCCGGCCTGCGGCAAGAGCCCTTCCGTCACCTGACGGGAGGGCTCTCGTCGTACGCCCCGCAAGCATGCCCCGGTGCACACTTGCCACCAACCTCCGTGTGACGCTACGGTCACTACGCGTCGCACCGATCACGGCCACCTCGGCAAGGCCGTGCCCAGCGGCGACGCCTGAAGGGTCACCCCCTGCCCACCCGCTCTTCATGCCGGCGGCCACGGCAGGGGGTGATCGCGCCACGCCGGCGGAAGGCCCACCCATGCACCCACCCGCAGCTTCGCCATGCCCGGAGACGGAGATCCACTACTGGTGCGAGCGCGTCACGTACCGTTCACTCGGCGCCGCGGGCTCGGACATCGAGAAGGTCGAGCGCCACTCGGCAAGCACCCCCGCCGAGGCGATTCGTCAGATCCGGTCATCCGTCCGCACCCTCGCGTCCACGCTCCCACCCAACGAGCACAGACGCGCCCTCAGTTGGGCCGAAGGCGGCGGCTGTGTCGGAGCCGTCGCGGCCCTGCACCGGGGCGAGCCCTGCGGGTTCTCGCTCAGCGACCGGGGCTCATGGGTGGAGTGGACCGTGCACCCCTACCACGTGTTCCACACCCAAGAGGCGCGCCAACTCCCCCTCGTGGCGCATTGAACGCAACCCGCATTAAACGCAACCCACGCACCACACCATCGACAGAACGCGAGCCACCACCATGACCAGCCCCATCACCTGGCAGAAGTCCTCCTTCTCAGGTTCCGACGGCGAGATCCAGTGCGTCGAACTGGCCCACGTCGACGGCCGGATCCTCCTCCGCGAGAGCGAGGCGCCCGACGCGATCGTCACCACCGACCCCGCCAAGCTCCGCGCCTTCATCGCGGGCGTGAAGGCCGGCGAGTTCGACCACCTGATCTGATGTGAGAGGGCGACGCGCGTACGACGTGCGCGCGTCGCGTCAGGACGGGCCGCCGAGGACGCAGAACTCGTGGCCCTCCGGGTCGCTCAGGCACGTCCAGCGGACGTCGCCCTGGCCGAGGTCGAGGTCCGTCGCGCCCAGGGCGCGCACGCGGTCCGCCTCCGCCGCCGCGGGCTGGCCGCGGTACGGCAGCAGGTCGATGTGGACGCGGTCCGGCACCGTCTTCGGGTCGGACGAGCGGAGGAACTCCAGGTACGGGCCCACTCCTTGGGAGGAGCGCAGCACCGCGTGGTCGTCGGTCACCTCGCGCAGCGTCCAGTCCGTCGCCTCGTCCCAGAAACGGGCCATCGCCCGCGGATCCACGCAGTCGACCACCACCGCGGCGATCGGCCCGGTGTCCCGGTAGGTCTCCCGGGGCTCCAGCACGCAGAACTCGTTGCCCTCCGGGTCGGCGAGCACCGTCCACGGCACGTCGCCCTGGCCCACGTCGGCGGGTGTCGCGCCGAGGGACTTCAGGCGTTCGACCAACTCCGCCTGGTGGGCGAGGGAGGTGGTGGCGAGGTCGATGTGGACACGGTTCTTCGTCGCCGACTTGGGCTCCGGGACCTTGACGACGTCGACGCACAGGGCAGCCGCGTCCGGCCAGACGAAGTCGCCGGTGGGTTCGACGTTGGACACACCCGGTGCCTCGCTGGAGAGGCCCCAGCCGAGCGCCTCCGCCCAGAAGCGGCCGATCGCCGAGTTGTCGAGTGCCTTGATGTTCACCTGAACAGGTCGCAGTGCCATGTCGGCGATCCTACGCAGAGGACTCAGCGCCGGTTGTGGTGATCGAGCACCCTGGACAGATAGTCGGTGAACCGGCGGCGCTCCTCCGGTGACAGCGGCGCCAGCAGTTCGTCCTGGGCCTCGGCCAGCGGCTTCTCCAGCCGCCGCAGTTGCCGCTCACCCTCTCCGGTCAGCGAGATGACGTTGCGCCGCCGGTCGGCGGGGTCCGGGGCGCGCTCGATCAGTTCGCGGTCGGCGAGTTCGTTGAGCGCCCCGACCGTGTCGCTGACGTGGATGCCGGTACGGCGGCTGAGCCCGGCCTGGCTGGAGGGGCCGAACTCCGCGAGCGTCGCCAGCAGTCGGTAGTGGTAGCCGCGGGCGCCGGCGGCCGAGAACGCGTCGGTCACCAGGCGGTGCGCGTGGTGGGCGGTCTGGGTGAGCAGCCAGCTGGGCAGGCCCCGCCACGCGGCGGGCGCCTCCTCGGGCGGGTTCTCGGACGGACGCTCGGACAGCCCCTCGGACGGGCTCTGCGGTGCGTTCTTCATGGGACGAGTCTAGCTAATCGTTGGACACACCTACGATTATGCTAGCGTTAGCTTCACTAACGTTTGTCACCCAAACATTTGGAGCACCGATGAATGCCTCCGGACCCGGGACCGCGATCAAGCCCTTCCGCATCGCCGTCCCCCAGGCCGACCTCGACGACCTGGCCGACCGTCTCTCCCGTACCCGCTGGCCCAACGAGGTCGCCGACGCCGGCTGGGACTACGGCTTCCCACTGGCACGCCTCAAGGAGCTGGCCGAGCACTGGCGTACCGGCTACGACTGGCGCGAGCACGAGGCCAGACTCAACGAGCTTCCGCACCTCACCACCGAGATCGACGGTCAGAACATCCACTTCGTCCACGTCCGGTCCCCGAAGCCGGACGCACTCGCGCTGGTCCTCACCCACGGCTGGCCCGGTTCGTTCCTGGAGTTCCTCGATGTGATCGAGCCGCTGTCGCGGGACTTCCATCTGGTGATCCCGTCCATACCGGGCTTCGGCTTCTCCGGGCCGACCCACGAACGCGGCTGGGACATCGTCCGGATCGCGGAGGCGTGGGCCGAGCTGATGCGCCGGCTCGGGTACGAGCGCTACGGCGCGCAGGGCGGCGACTTCGGCTCGGGCATCTCGACGGCGCTCGGTACGGTGGCGCCCGAGCGCGTGGTCGGGGTGCACGTCAACTACCTGCCGACCAGGCCCGATCCGGACGCCGGCGTGGAGCTGTCCGCGACGGACGAGGCCCGTCTGGACGTGGTCAGACGACTGATGGCGAACCGTCCGCCGTACCAGGCGCTCCAGGTCCTCACCCCGCAGACCATCGGCTACGCGCTGACGGACTCGCCGGTCGGCCAACTGGCGTGGATCGCGGAGCGCTTCGCCAACTGGACCGATCCGCGTACGCCGGTCGGTGACGACCGGATGCTCACGGACATCTCGCTGTACTGGCTGACCGCCACGGCGGCCTCGTCGGCGCGGCTGCACCACGACGCGACGCTGCGCCCCGTCGCCCGGTGCGCGGTGCCGATGGGCGTGGCGGTGTTCGCGTACGACATCACCCAGTCGGTACGACCCCTGGCCGAGCGGCTGTACGACATCAGGCACTGGTCGGAGTTCGACCGGGGCGGCCACTTCGCGGCGATGGAGGTGCCGGAACTGCTGGCCGGGGACATCCGGGAGTTCTTCCTCGGGCGTCACTGACAAGTCTCGGGCGTCACTGATGGGTCTCGGACGTTGCTGACCGGTCTCGGGCGTTGTTGATGCGTCGCCCGGCGGCATATGTTGGCCGGATGACTGAGCGTGTGCTGCAGGAGCCGACCCTTCTGGTGCTGACCGCCCTGGCGGACGCGCCCCGGCACGGCTACGCCATCGCGCAGGAGGTGAAAACCCTCTCGGGCGACCGGGTCGTCCTGCGGACCGGCACGCTCTACGGCGCCCTCGACCGGCTGTTGAAGGACGGGCTGATCGACGTGCACCGGGAGGAGATCGTCGACGGGCGGGCCCGCAAGGTCTACGCGCTGGCGCCGCTCGGGCGGGAACGGCTCGCCGCCGAGGCGGAACGGATGGCGGCGACGGCCCGGGAAGCCAGCCGGCGGCTGGGAATCACCCGGGCCGGGGGGACGGTGGCGGAGACGTGATCGGGCTGATTCTGCGCCTGTACCCGCCGCGCTACCGCCAGGACCTCGGCGAGGAGATCCTCGCCGTCTACCGGCTGACCGCCGCGGACGCGTCTCGTACGGACAGGTTCCGGGAGGCCGCCGGCATCGCCGCCCACGCGGTACGGATGAGGCTGGGGCTCAGCTCCGCGACGGCGGCCGGCCGGTTGCTGGCGAGCGCGGCGCCGTACGCGGTGGGCGCGGCGGCTGCCGGCTGCGGCGTGCACGTGACCCGCTGGTACGCCGGGGTGGTCGCCTCGCCCTCCCCCGTACACCTCTCCCTCCTCTCCGCCGACACGTGGACCGCGCTCCTGCTCGCGTCGGCGCTGGTCGTCGTCGGGGCGATCACGGCACTGACCGGGCGGTGGCACGGCGGCGTGATCGCGGTCGCGGCCGGGCTGTCCGGGCTGGCCGCCGCCACTGTCGTCAGCGGCGCCGCGTTCGGCGACCCGGTCGTCACCCCGGCCATGGCGCTGCTCACCGCTCTGATCGTGCTCGCCTGCCCACCTGATCTGCGGCCGGGGCCCCGCGCGTGCGCGGCGGCGGGTGCGACGGCCGCCGTCGCGTGGCTGCCGCTGGTCGCCGTCCAGGCCCATGTCCTGCCGTTCAGCACCGACTACGGCCTGTGGCCCCTGCTGGTCCTGGCGGCCACCGGGCTCGTACTGGCTCTGCGGTCGAAGTCGCCGGGGCTCAAGGAGGCGGCGGCGATGACCGTGGCCTGCCCGCCGTTCCTCGCGTACGCCTACACCGGGGGCTGGGACGTGTCGCTTCCGGTTCTGGCGATCGGCGCGGCCGTGCCGCTGGCCGGGGCGATGGCGGCGTACGCGTACCACCTCGTACGCCGGGCCGGCCGGGCCGGCCGGGCCGGCCGGGCCGGCCGGGCCGAGCGGGCCGAGCGGGCCGAGCGGGCCGACCTGCGCTGAAGCCACCTATCGCCATCTCCTTGGCAGAACCGGGGCTTCATAGTCAGTTGGCCGACATATACACTCGGGGAGCATATCCAGTTGCCCGACTCGTGAGGCTTCACCACCCCACGTCGATACGGAGGTGGCCTCCCGATGCCGTTCACGCTGTCCCATCCCGCCGCCGTCCTGCCGCTGCTCCGCTCCCCGTTCTGCCCGGCCGCCCTGGTCTGTGGAGCCCTGGCGCCGGACGCGCCGTACTTCCTCAGCGGCGCGGGCATACCGGTCAGCGCCCAGTCCTGGTACGAGCCCTTCCTCAACGCCACGTACTCCCACACGCTGCCCGGCCTGACCGTGGCGCTGCCGTTCACGCTGGCCCTGCTGGCGCTGTACGGGCTGACGCGCCGCCCGGTCGCCGCGCTGCTGCCGCCGCGACTCGCCGGAGCGGGCGTCCCGCGCCGTACGGGCGGCTACCCCCGCCGGGCGGGCTGGGTGCTGCTGTCCGCCCTCATCGGGGTCCTGACCCACCTGGCGTGGGACTCCTTCACGCACTACGACGGCTACGTGGTCACCCATCTGAGCTTCCTGCGCTCCCAGGTGGCGGGCGATCTGACGGTGGCGCGGGTGATCCAGCACGTGAGTACGGTCGGGGGCCTGGCCGCCATCGCCGTACACCTGTGGCGCCGCCCGCGCCCGGCCACCTCATCGGCCGGGCTCCCGCCGGCGATCCGCCGGAGCGTCGTCGCCGCACTGACGGCCGCCACGCTCGTCGGCGCCGCGGCCAGCCTCCAGACGCTGGAGACCTACCGGGGCGGCCCCGGCGCGACCACCCCTGCCACGACCCAGGCGGTCGCGGAAGGGATCCTCGCGGACTCGGCCATCGGCGGCGGCACCGCGCTGGCCTGCGCGCTCGCGCTGTACGCCGCCGCCTGGTGGGCCGTGAAGTGCGTCACAGCCCAGAGGGCGCCCCGCGGGCCTCGCGCCCGTAACGACCCATCCCCGTCCGCCGATCCGAGCGGGCACACCGCCGGGAGCGGCCGGGAGCGGTCAGGGACGACTTAGGTAACCCTTCCCTGCTGACGTGGGTCCCTGGTACAGATGGTGATGTTCCAGCGTCACAGCGAAAGTCTCGCCATGAATCAGGACAACAGCACCGAGGGCGTCACCGACGGCGCCCCCGACGACCTCATACCCTTCACGATCGACCTCACCTTCGAGGAGGCCCGGCGCCGGGCCGAGGTCGTCACCGCGCTCGGTCCCGAGTGGGACCCCGTGGCCGCCATGCGGGGCGAGGACGAGGCGTACGCGCTGCTCTACTCGGGCCTCGACGCGGAGCAGCAGCGCACCTACGACATGCTGGTCGCGGCAGGTGTCCTGCCCGGGGACGGGCCGGGCCGTGCGCCTGCCCATTGATCCGCAGGCGGACGCCTCCCGGCGCGCCTGGGTGGCCTGCCCCGTCTGCGACGACGCCCGGCACTGCGCGACGTGCGCGAGCCCGCGCAACTGCGGTGAGCACTGGCGCTATCTGATCGCCAACAGCGGGCCCGTCCTCCACCTCCAGTGCCCGCGGTGCACGCACGCCTGGTCGCTGAACACCCGCCCCTGACGGCTGTCCTCTTACTACGGCCCGTCCTACGACCGCCCGCCGAACTGCCAGCGGTGCACCTCGATCTCGGCGTACCCCTCCGGGGTCAGTACGGCGCGGGCCGCCGCCGCGTCCGGGGCGCGGAGCAGCGCCGCCGTACCCAGCCAGGCCGTGCCGTCGTCCGACAGCAGCGGCCCGTACGCGATCAACTCGCCCCGGTCGGACGGCACTTCGAGGTCGACGGCCGGGCCGGCGCCGAGGCCCAGCACCAGGTAACGGTTGCCGTCCTCGGGGCCGCCGGGGAACTCCCACATGGTGCGCCCCAGCGCGTTGCGCCAGCGGCGCAGCGACACGTCGCGGTACACACCGGCCTGGTAGCCGGGCTCGTCGAAGGCGAACGCGCGGGCGGCGGCGGTGGTCGGCAGGTCGAGGATGTGGACGCTGCCGGTGGGGGTGCCGTCGGCGGCGAGGGTCGGGCCGCGGGCGATCATCTCCTTCGCGTAGCCGTCCATGTACGACCAGTGCGCCTCCAGCAGTTCGTCGCGCAGCGCGAGGGAGCCGGAACGGTCGCGGTGGTAACAGAAGTACTCCATCTCCTCAGTCTGCCTCCTCGGTCAGCCGGATCAGAGGGTGGCCACCGGGTTCGGTGCGTTCGGCGGGATCTGTTCCACGATCTCCCAGCGCTCGGCGATCAGTCCGTCCTGGATACGGAAGATGTCGGCCACCGCGATGTCGAGCGCGCCGTCGGGCAGGGACCGCCGGGAGAACATCGTCACGTGGTCGCCCTCCGCGACGAGCCGGCGGATGTCGACGCGCAGCTCGGCGAGGGGAAGCTTGCGCGCCTCCTCGATCCACTCCGCTTTCGTGGTGGTCCGGAAGGGCAGTCCGTGGTCCGCGTAGTCGTCGCGCAGGAGGGGCGCGACGCCGTCAAGGTCGCCGGCGCCGTACAGCTTAAGGCAGTTGAGGACGAGGTCCTTGTTGTCGTTGCTCACGTCGTTGCTCATGCGTCGGAGTCTGGCGACGCGGACGGGACCTGTCGATGAACTCGCGGTTCATGGACCGTGCCGGGCCGCGCGGCTAGGGTCGGCGCCGTGGAGACGGTGGGCGGCCTGCTGCGCGGGTGGCGGCACGGCAGACAGTTGAGCCAGCTCGATCTGGCGCTGGCGGCGGGCGTCTCGCCGAGGTACGTCAGCCTCGTCGAGACGGGCCGCTCCCGGCCGAGCGCCGACATGGTGCTGCGCCTCGCGGCGCGGCTGGAGGTACCGCTTCGGCACCGCAACCGGCTGCTGGTGGCGGCCGGTTTCGCGCCGAGGTACCGCGAACGCCCCCTCGACGAGCCGGACATGTCGGCGGTGCGCGACGCCGTAAGCAGGGTGCTGCGCGCGCACGAGCCGTACCCGGCGCTGGTCATGGACGGCCGGTGGAACGTGGTGATGACCAACGCCCCGGTCGACCACTTCCTCGCGTACGTCGACCCCGAACTGCTGGTCCCGCCGCTCAACATGGTCCGCCTGGGCCTCGACCCCCGCGGCCTCGCCTCCCGGATCGTCAACCTCGCCGAGGTCCGCTCGTTCCTGCGCGCCCGCCTGTCCCGGCAGATCGCGAGAACCGGGGATCCGGCGGTGGCGGCGCTGTACGACGAGTTCTTCGCGGCGGACGGGCCGGACGGGCAGCGTCCGCCACCGGAGTCGGAGGTGGCGACTCCGATGATCTTCCGCTTCCAGGAGGGGGAGTTGAGCCTGTTCTCGACCATCACGACGTTCGGAACGCCCCAGGACATCACGCTGGACGAGATCTCGATCGAGTCCTACTACCCGTCGGACGCGGCGAGCGCGGAGCTGCTGCGCGGCCTCGCCGACGCGGGTGCCGACGCGGGTGCCGACGCGACGCCGTAAAGACGAGGCAGGGTGTCAGTGCCCGGTGGAACACTGTGCGACATGGTCGAACTGAACGCGAAGGCGGACCTTCTCCGCTATCTGCAAGCATCCCGTGACGCCCTGCTCTGGAAGCTCGACGGGCTGTCGGAGTACGACGTCCGCCGCCCCCTGACACCCACGGGGACCAACCTGCTGGGGCTGGTCAAGCACACGGCCGGGGTGGAGATCGGGTATTTCGGGGAGGTGTTCGGGCGGCCGTTCTTCGAGGTGGGGCGGGTGCCGGGGTGGTACGGGGACGAGGCCGAGGCCAACGCGGACATGTGGGCCACGGTGGACGAGTCGCGCGAGGAGATCGTGGGGCTGTACCGACGGGTGTGGGCGCACTCGGACCGTACGATCGACGAACTGGCCCTCGGCGCGGGCGGTCATGTCGCGTGGTGGCGGGAGGGGCAGCGGGACGTGACGCTGCACCGCGTCCTGGTGCATGTGATCGCCGAGACCGACCGGCACGCCGGTCACGCCGACATCGTGCGGGAGCTGATCGACGGGAACGCCGGGCTGCGTAAGGGCAACGAGAATCTGCCCTGGGACGAGCGGACCGCGTGGGAGACCCACCACCGCCGGCTGGAGAACGCGGCACGGGAAGCGGGCGAAGCGGGTCGGTGAGTCTCAGCGCTCTGGTACGTGCCGAGTTGGACCGGCACGACTGGGACAGCCTGCGGTGCGGCTGCGGCGAGCCCGCCGGGCATGTGCCGATGATGTTCGAGGCGATCATCGAGGCCGGGACGCCGGGTGACATGGCCGGGTACACCCTGGCCAACCACCTCGAACGGGAAACGAACCTCTTCGAGGCCTCGGTCCCCGCGGTCGGGGTGCTCCTCGCCGCGCTGGCCGGCGACCTGTCGCCCTTGGCACGGGCCGAGTTCCTGACCACCCTGTGGCGCCTGACGAGCGGCGACTCCCAGCTCGGCGACGAGTGCCGTGCCAGGTGCCGTGAGGGGTTCTGGGTGGTGGGGTGGATCGGACTGACGGGCAGCGCGGAGGAGGCGGAGACGGTGGCGGACATCGTGGAGTTCATCGACCTGGACGAGGAACGGTCCGCGTACTACCAGTCGCTGCTACGGGAACGGACACGGGCGAAAACAAAGCGCCACCGGGTGGTGTGACGCCCCCATGGGTTCATGGGTTCATGGTCGCGTTGAGCAGGATCCTGGCCAGCTCGTGCGGCTCGGAGAGCATCGGCCAGTGGCCCGTGTTCAGCTCCTCCAGGCGCCAGTGCTCGCTCTTCAGCAGCTCCGCCACGTCGGGGCTCGGTTCCGGCCAGTCCAGCAGGCATTTGATGTACGTCGCCGGGAGGGCGCCGAGGGGGCGCTCCAGCCTGGCCGGTTCGGTCAGGGTCGCGCCCGGGTGCGGGGTCGCGCCGGTGACGATGCGGCTGATCTGCTCGTCGGTGAGGCCCTGCCCCGCGTACTCCTCCGCGGTGAGGGGTGCCCAGAAGCCGCCGTGCTCCGCGATCGACGCCTCGACCGCCGCCCGGCCGTCGGGCCAGGCGGAGACGAACGACTCCCCGTCCGCCGGCACGTTGGAGTCGACGAACACCACGCGCGCGAGCCGGTCACCGATCCGCTCGGCGGCCTGGCCGACGGGGATGCCGGAGTAGCTGTGCCCGACCAGAACGACGTCACGCAGGTCGAGCCGCTCGACGGCGTCCACGATGTCCTGGACGTGCGTCTGCTGCCCGACGGGCTCATCCCGCCGCTTCTCGGCAAGACCGGACAACGTGAGCGCGTGCGCGCCCTGCCCGGCGGCCCGCAGATCGGCCACCACCTCGTCCCACGCCCACGAGCCCAGCCACGCGCCTGCCACGAGTACGAATTGCGTCATGCCCGGAATCTAACCCAGGGGTCTGACAACCGAGCCGGGGATAACGTTCACGCCAGGCAGGTTCGCAGGCCAGTTCACAGGCAAGGCAAGAGAGGCGTGTCGGGGTGGGGAAGCGAAGACGGCGTACGGCGGTGCTGTGCGCGATGTTGGTGGGTGTGGGCATGACCGGGATATCCGGCTGTGGTGATTCCGCAGAGGAGCCCGCGAAGGGGTCGGGGAAGGGCGGGACCGAGGTCCGGCGGATGTCCGCGGCGCTGGAGACGCTGAAGGGGTACGACACGGTCCGCGTGGACGGACACTTCGCGTCGATCGGCGGAGTGGACATCCACGCGGATCGGAAGGGCAACTGCGTCGGCACCGTCGAATACATGGGGCAGGGCACAGCGGAGGTCATCCACTCGGGCGGCGAGCGGGTGTGGTCCCGGTACGACGACGCGACACTGGCGAGTTGGCGCGGGCTCGCCGAGCAGATCGGCCCGGACGCTCTCGCCCTCCACGACAAGGTCGCGAAGAAGACCCGGGGGAAGTACGTCGTGTCGTCGGCGTCCGAGATGAAGGACGACCCGCTGCTGAGTCTGTGCGATCTGGACAGGGCCTTCGCGGATGTGCCCGATTCGGTGAGCAAGGTCAAGTCGCGTAATCCCCAGACCAAGGACGGCAAGCGGATCGTGGGGCTGGTGGAGCAGCCGGAGGGCGACGAGGCAACCGTCTACGTGCCGGTGACGGGGGCCCCCGTGCCGCTGCGCATCGAGTTCGAGATCGACGACGAGCCCGTCAGACTCGACATCCTGGACGCCGGCAAGCCCGTGCGGATCACCCCTCCCCCGGCCTCCGAGACCGTGCCGTCCGCCGAGGCGACGGGCCTGTTCCCGGAGATCCCCGAGCACATGCAAGGCGAATAGGAGCGCACCGCGTTGACCGTCGAACTCCGCGTCGATCCCACCCCCGCCGGGCACCCCGCGCTCGACCTGCGGCCCTGGGACGACAGCGACGTCCGGCCGCTGATCGACGTCTACCGGGACCCGGTGCTCCGGCGGTGGACCCGGTTGCCCGTCACGGGAGTTGAGGACGCGCTGCGATGGCTGGAGGTCCAGCGGGACGGGTGGCGGTCCGGGGAGCGGTTCAGTTTCGCCGTGCTCGAAGAGGGGCGGCTCGTCGGCAACGTCGCCCTCAAGCGGGGCGCCGCCCACCGCGCGGAGGTCGGCTACTGGACGGCCGCCGGGGCCCGCGGGCGGGGAATCGCCCCGCGCGCGCTGGAGGCCCTGACCGGGTGGGCGTTCGACGCCCTCCCGGGGGTCACCCGCCTCGAACTGCTCCACCAGGTCGACAACACGGCCTCCTGCCGAGTCGCGCAGAAGACGGGCTACACCTACCGCCGCACCCTCCCCGCCCGCCCGCCGTTCCCGCTGGACGGGCACGAGCACGTACGGGAGGCCCCCCGGTAGAGCGGCGCATCAGTCCTCGTACGGAAGCGGGACCGCCGTGAGTACGGTTCCGCCGTGGGCGCGGCCGAAGCGGCATTCCTCCGGGAACTGGAAGATCACCTGCGCGCAGCCGTCCACGCCGCGGAAGTCGGCCAGGGCCCCGTCGTCGGGGAGAGTCTCGGCCACGGACCGGACGACCGGGTCGGCGCTCGCCCTCGCTTCGGCGGCGGAGACCGGAAGCACGTCGGGCCCGGACCGTTCGGGCTCCCGCCAGCTCTCGGCGAAGGCGGAATTCAGCTTCGTCACGTCCCCGTCCGCCTCGCGGACGGCGTCGCGCAGGCATTCGGCCGTACGCCGTGCCCAGGCGGGCAGTGAATCGGCCAGGCGCCGCGTGTCGTTGTCGTCCGAGAAAGTGAACACCGGCCCCCAGGTGCTGGTTTCACCGTCGCCGCCCGCGCTGACATCGACGTAGACGAAGCCGCCCGCCGAGTCGAGATGAACGAAGTGGTGGGTTCCGGGGCCGCCGGCCCGCTCCACGTACCAACTGCCGTCCCCGCCGCCGGGGGCCTTGCCCTCGTTGAGCGGTTCGTCGAAGTCGATGTCCGTGAAGAGGTAGCCGCCGTCGGTCCTGGACCGGCCGAAGGCGATCCGGATGCCGCCCACCGCGCGCAGCAGTACGCGGATCTCCTCCGGCACCGGCGCCGCCCAGGTGTCCATCCGGGCGTCGGACAAGCCGGGGCGCAGCTCCACCAGGCCGTCGGACTCCTCCGCCGTCTCCCGGAGCAGACCGATCAGCGACTGTGTCCCGCTCACCCGTTCACCCGATCCTGCGACGACACCACCCGCGCCCCCGCCGCCGGCGACGAAGTCACCCTCGCCGTACGGCAGTTGCCCGACGTCAGCAGGGCGTCGGCCACCGTCGTCGCCGACTCCTCGTCCTTCGTCAGGAACGCCGTCGTCGGGCCCGAGCCCGAGACCAGGGCCGCCAGTGCGCCCGCCGACGTGCCCGTGGTGAGCGTCGTCGCCAGGGAGGGGCGCAGGGAGAGGGCCGCGGGCTGGAGGTCGTTGGTGAGGGTGGGGGCCAGGGCGGTCGGGTCGCCCGTGCGCAGGGCCGTGAGCAGGGCCGGGTCGGCGGTGGGGGGCGGGACGTCGGTGCCCGAGGTGAGGCGGTCGAACTCCGCGTACACAGCCGGGGTCGACAGGCCGCCGTCGGCGACCGCGAACACCCAGTGGAACGTGCCACCGACGTCCAGCGGCGTCAGCCGCTCGCCGCGGCCGACGCCGAGCGCCGCGCCGCCCAGCAGGCTGAACGGTACGTCGCTGCCCAACTCCGCGCAGATGGCGAGCAGTTCGGCCTCGGACGACCCCAGTGACCAGAGCGCGTCGCAGGCGAGCAGCGCGCCCGCGCCGTCCGCGCTGCCGCCGGCCATGCCGCCCGCGACGGGGATGTCCTTGTCGATGTGGATGTGGACGCGCGGGTCGATGCCGTGCCGCCCGGCCAGCGCGAGGGCCGCCCGCGCCGCGAGGTTCGTGGTGTCCAGCGGGACCTGGTGGGCGTCGGGGCCGGCGCAGGTGACGCGCAGTTCGTCGGCCGGGGTGACGGTGATCTCGTCGTAGAGGCCCACCGCCAGAAAGACGTTGGCCAGGTCGTGGAAGCCGTCGGGGCGCGCGGCGCCCACCGCCAGCTGGACGTTGACCTTGGCCGGGACCCGTACGGTCACCTCGCTGCCGCTCACGCGTGCTCCCCCTTCGACTCCGCGATACGTGCGAACTCCTCCACCGTCAGCGACTCCCCTCGTGCCTGCGGCGAGATCCCCGCCGCCACCAGTGCCGTCTCCGCCGCCGGCGCCGACCCGGCCCAGCCCGCGAGCGCCGCACGCAGTGTCTTGCGGCGCTGCGCGAAGGCCGCGTCCACGACCGCGAAGACCTCGGTGCGTGACGCGGTGGTGGTGAGCGGCTTCGGGCGCCGTACGAGCGAGACGAGGCCCGAGTCGACGTTCGGCGCGGGCCAGAACACGTTACGGCCGATGGCGCCGGCGCGCTTGACCTCCGCGTACCAGTTGGCCTTCACCGACGGGACGCCGTACACCTTGTTGCCCGGCGCCGCCGCCAGCCGGTCGGCGACCTCCGCCTGGACCATGATCAGGGTGCGCTCGATCGTCGGGAAGTGCTCCAGCATGTGCAGCAGGACGGGGACGGCGACGTTGTACGGGAGGTTCGCCACGAGCGCCGTGGGCGTGGGTCCCGGCAGTTCGCGTACCTGCATCGCGTCCGCGTGCACCAGCGAGAAGTGATCCGCGCGGGCCGGCATCCGGGCCTCGACGGTGCGGGGCAGGGCGGCGGCGAGGATGTCGTCGATCTCGACGGCCGTCACATGCTCGGCGGCCTCCAGCAGCGCCAGCGTCAGCGAGCCGAGCCCGGGGCCCACCTCCACGACCACGTCGTCCGGGCGTACGCCGGCGGTACGGACGATCCGGCGGACGGTGTTGGCGTCGATGACGAAGTTCTGGCCGCGCTGCTTCGTGGGGCGTACGCCGAGGGCCGCGGCCAGCTCGCGGATGTCCGCGGGGCCGAGGAGGGCGCTGAAGGCGTCGGGGTCGGGGGGCTCTGTGGTGCTCACCCGTGCAGCCTACGGCCGCAGTGCGGCCACGGACTCGCCCCCCTTTGCACATAGAGCTTCTTCGCCCGCATCGTCTGCTCGCCCGCCGACGCGTCCTGCGGCCGTCCGCTGCCGCCGAGGGACTGCCAGGTGCCGGTGTCGAACTGGTAGAGCCCCCCGTACGTCCCCGAGGGGTCCACCGCGTCCGGCCGGCCGCCCGACTCGCAGGCGGCGAGGGCGGACCAGTTGAGGCCGTCGGCGCCCGCGACGGAGGCCGGGCGCTGCTTCGTACCGACCCTGACACGCTGGGTGACGGGCGCGCGGACGATCCTGTCGGCGATCTCGCGCGGCTTCTGCTTGACGCCGTTGACGGCGCGTACGGCGTACGTGAGGCGGCGCGTGCCCGGCTCGCCCTGGCGGGTGACGACCTCGGTGCCGGTGAAGAGCGTGGGGTCGGGGGTGCGTTCGGTGTCGTACGGGACGGCCTCGTCGCGGACGATCTCGTCGCGGGTGATCCGCATCACGGTGATCGTCTGGCCGTCGCGCGGGAAGCTGTCGGGCCGCACCGAGGTGGTGTCCTCGCCGCGCAGGGTGAGCCCGGCGTGGGCGAGGGCCTCGTACACGGTCGCGGCGTTCGTACGGAGGGTGTGTTCGCGTCCGTCGGCCATGAAGGTGACGGTGCGCTCCGTCAGGACGTCGAGGGCCAGGCCGCTGCGGGGGATCGCGGAGGAGCGCGAGACGGACATGAGGGCGCCCTCCGCGCGTACGCCGAGCTGGCGCAGCGCCCCGTCGACGGTGTCGGCGGTCGTCCAGATCTGGCGGCGCCGGCCGTCGAGCGTGAGCATGACGGGGCGCTGCGCCAGCTC
>NZ_MDCR01000018.1 GCF_001723055.1 Streptomyces niveus | reverse complement strand
GGCGGGCGGCGCCGAGGCGGTGGAGCTGTGCCTGTTCACCGACCCCGGATCCGGCACCGAATCCGGCACCGGCGACGCCGCTTCCGCGGGAGGCGGTCTGGTGGAGACCCGGCTGCCCCTGACGGAGCTGACGCACGAGATCTGGCACGGCTTCGTGCCCGGCGTACGCCCCGGCCGGCGGTACGGCTTCCGTGTGCACGGCCGCTGGGACCCCTGGACGGGCGCCCGCTGGAATCCGGCGAAACTGCTGCTCGACCCGTACGCCCGCGCCGTCGACGGCGACTTCCGGCTGCCGCCCGAGGTGTACGGCCATGTGCGCGACTGGCCGCAGCAGCAGGTGGCCGACACGGTGCGCGACGAGCACGACTCGGCGCCGTACGTCCCCAAGGGCGTCGTCGTCCACGAGGACGCCCCCGACGACGAGTGGGCCGACGACCGGCGCCCCAAGACGCCCTGGGCGGACACGGTCATCTACGAGCTCCACGTGCGCGGCTTCACCATGCGCCACCCGGGCGTCCCGGAGGAACTGCGCGGCACGTACGCGGGCCTCGCACACCCGGCGGCGATCGAGCACCTTCAGCGGCTCGGGGTAACCGCGGTCGAGCTGCTGCCGGTGCACCAGTTCGCGCACGAGGACCATCTGCTGCGCAGGGGGCTGCGCAACTACTGGGGCTACAACTCCATCGGCTACTTCGCCCCGCACGCCGACTACGCGGCGGGCGGCACCCGGGGGCAGCAGGTCGGCGAGTTCAAGCGGATGGTGCGCGCCCTGCACGCCGCCGGGATCGAGGTCATCCTCGACGTCGTCTACAACCACACGGCGGAGGCGGGCGACCTCGGCCCGACGCTGTCGCTGCGCGGCATCGACAACCGCGGCTACTACCGCCTCCAGCCAGACGCCCGCAGATACGCCGACTACACGGGCTGCGGCAACACCCTGGACGTCGTCCAGCCGCAGGTCCTGCGGCTGATCACGGACTCGCTGCGGTACTGGGTGACCGAGATGGGTGTCGACGGGTTCCGCTTCGACCTGGCGGCGGCGCTGGCCCGTTCCATGCACGACGTCGACATGCTGTCGCCGTTCCTGGCGGTGATCGCGCAGGACCCGGTGCTGCGCCGCGTGAAGCTCATCGCCGAACCGTGGGACGTCGGCGACGGGGGCTACCAGGTGGGGGCGTTCCCGCCGCTGTGGACGGAGTGGAACGACCGCTACCGGGATGCCGTACGCGACTTCTGGCGCGGCGCCACCCCTGACGTACGGGATCTGGGGTACCGGCTGTCCGGGTCGAGCGACCTGTACGCGTGGGGCGGCCGGCGGCCGTACGCCTCCGTCAACTTCGTCACCGCGCACGACGGCTTCACGCTGCGCGACCTCGTCACCTACGAGCGCAAGCACAACGAGGCCAACGGCGAGGGCAATCGGGACGGCACGGACGACAACCGTGCCTGGAACTGCGGCGTGGAGGGCGAGAGCGACGACCCCGAGGTCAACGCGCTGCGCCGGCGCCAGTCGCGCAACCTGCTCACCACGCTGCTGCTGTCGACGGGTGTGCCGATGCTCGTCGCCGGCGACGAGCTGGGCCGTACACAGGGCGGCAGCAACAACGCGTACTGCCAGGACAACGAGACCAGTTGGCTCGACTGGTCGCTGCTCGACCGGCCGGACTCCCAGGGCCTCCACCGGCTCACCCGGCGTCTGCTGGCGCTGCGGCACGCCCATCCGGTGCTGCGCCGCCGGGCGTTCTTCTCCGGCCGCGCGCAGGCGCCCGACGGGCTGCGGGACCTGGCGTGGTTCCGGCCCGACGGCAAGGAGATGACGGAGCCGGACTGGTACGCGCCCGCGTCGACGCTCGCGCTGTTCCTGTCGGGGCGCGACATCCCGGGTCGCGACGCGCGCGGGGAGAAGATCACCGACGACAGCTTCCTCGCGGTGCTCCACTCGGGCGCGGACCCGGTGGAGTTCGTACTGCCGGGGCCGCCGTGGGCGCGGTCGTACGAGCTGGTGGTCGACACCTCGTCGGAGGACCAGGAGGAGGCGCCGGGGACGGTGCTCGAAGGGGGGACGCCGACGACGGTGCCCGCGCGGTCGGTGCTGCTGCTGCGGGTACGGGGGTGAGGCTCGCCGGGGCAGTCCTGCGGGCGGTGTGGCTCCTCCGCCCCGCGCTGCGCGCTGCTGATGGCGGCTCTCCGAAGGTGGCTCTGGCCGGAGTTTCGTGAATCGCCAGGTCAGCAGCACGAGGACACTGCGGGCCCGGCGCCGCGGAGGTCGCTACCCACCAGCCACCACCGGGCCGGCGGTGACCTGAGGAGGGTGGGGGAGCAGTGACGCGAGGTTGTCCCGTACGAAGTCCGCCGCCCTCCTGACTGACTCGTCGGCCCCTGCCTGGTCTTCGTAGACGCTGGTGGAGAGCATCACTCCCTCTCCGGCGTCGACCCAGTAGTAGGCCACGAAACCGTGGACTTGGCGCAGAAGGGGCACGAATCCGTCCCCCACCCGGCGTGCCGCCTCAGCAGGATCAGTTACCCCTTCGTACCGCCGAACGACTGCGTACATGGCTGATCTCCTTACGGATCCCAAGGTCGCCTCGCTCCGAATGCATGCCCTCCACGCCGCCTCCGGCTCGCAGCACGTCCGCAAGGCCCTCGAATGGGCGCACGCGTCATCCGACCTGGTTCCGCCGTGGCCAGGGCAGAGCGAAAAGGAGGCCGGCTCAGCCGAGGATCTTGCGGTCGTAGCCGACGGCGACCGCCGACGCGCGGTCCTTCACGCCCAACTTGCCGTAGATGTGGGTGAGATGGGTCTTGACCGTCGCCTCGCTGATGAACAGCTCGGCGGCGATCTCCCGGTTGGACGTGCCCCGCGCGACGAGTTCGAGGACCTCGCGTTCGCGCGCCGAGAGGGGTTCGTTGCCGGCGACGGGGCCTCGTACGCGCGAGACCAGCCGGGAGGCGACCGCGGGTGACAGGACCGTACGGCCCTCGGCCGCCGCCCGTACCGCAGTGAACAGCTCCTCGCGCGGCGCGTCCTTGAGGAGGTAGCCGGTGGCGCCCGCCTCGATGGCCGGGATGGTGTCGGAGTCCGTGTCGTAAGTGGTGAGGACGAGGACCTTGGACCGGGCCCCGTGCCTGGTCAGTTCGGCGATGGCGGCAACCCCGCCGCCGTCCGGCATCCGCAGGTCCATCAGGACGACGTCCGGGTCCAGCCGCAGGGCCAGCTCGACGCCCTCGACGCCGCCGGACGCCTCGCCCAGCACCTCGAAGCCGGCCACCGATTCGAACATGCCGCGCAGACCGTCCCGTACGACGGGATGGTCATCGACGACGATCAGGGTGATGGTCCGCTGCGGCATGACGGACCAAAGGTACGCGAGCCGAGACGGCCGTGCCGCCGCCGCCCTCCTCGGACTCGACGGTGACGGTGCCCGCGATGCGTTCCGCGCGGGCCCGCATGCCGTCGAGCCCGAAGCCGTTCGCACCCGAGCGCGGGCGCAGCACGAGCGGGTCGAAGCCGCGCCCGTCGTCCCGTACGTCGAGGGTGATCTCGTCGCCCATGTACGACAGGGTGACGCCGGCCCGGCGGGCGCCGGCGTGCCTGGCGGTGTTGGCGAGGGCCTCCTGGGCGATGCGCAGCAGGGTGGCCGCGACCTCGTCGTGCAGGGGTTCCTCGGTGCCGGTGACGGTGAACCGGGCGTCCACTCCGGTGCTTTCGGCCCACTCGGCGACGGTCTTCTTCAGGGCCTCGGCGAGGGTGTCGTGGTCCAGGGCGGTCGGGCCCAGATTCTGCACGGAGCGACGGGCCTCGCCGAGGCTGTGCCGGGCGAGGGCGGCGGCGCGGGTCAGATGCACGCGGGCCAGCTCCGGGTCGGAGGTGGCGGTGACCACCTGGAGCTGGGCGATGATGCCGGTCAGCCCCTGGGCGATGGTGTCGTGGATCTCGGCGGCGAGCCTGCGCCGCTCGTCGGCGACGCCCGCCTCCCTGGCCTGGACGAGGAGCTGGGCGTGCAGGCCGGCGTTCTCCGCGAGGGCCTGTTCCAGGCGGGCGTTGGCCTGTTCGAGCTGGGTGATGGTGGCTGCGCGCTCGGCGGCGACCTCGACCTCTCTGCGCCCGAGATGGGCGAAGACCAGCGTGAGCGAGCCGTTGAGCAGCAGGAGCCCGGCGAACAGGACCCACTGGAGCGTGCCGTCGGGCGGCAGCCCTCCCGACTGCGAGCCCGCCATGGTGACGGAGGTGACGAGCAGTCCCGCCCGCACGGCGCGCCCGCGCAGCAGATGGGCGCTGTCGAAGTAGCCGATGACGGCGTAGATGGAGAACAGCGGGTTGAGCCAGGTCAGGACGAACGCGATGACCGTCCGCAGGACGTAGAAGACCAGACCGGCCGTCGACGGCTCGCTCCCGCGCAGCGGCCGGTCGCGCACCATCCGGCCCCAGCGGAGCTGGAGGGCGACGGCGGCGACGAGCAGCACCCCTGCCGCGTACTGCTCGGCGCGGGTCATGCCGAAGGCGTCCACGCTGAGGGCGGAGATCACGGTGGCGAGTGCCAGCAGGGCGTACGGGCCCCGCCGGTGGAACTGCTCCCACCGCTCCTCCACGGACATCGGCGTGCCCGCCGCCCTGGCTGTCGTCATCCCCACAGTCTGCCCCGCCCCCGGCCCGGAGCCGCCGGGGCCGGGGACGGGCGCCGGGCGCCCGTCGGTGGTCACTCCCAGCGGAACCAGCGGGCGGCGCCTGCGGTCAGCAGGAGCGCCCACAGGGCCATCACGCCCAGGTCGGCCCAGTGCGGCCAGCCGCCGCGCATCGCGGCGTCGAGTGCCTCGGACGCGGCGCCCATCGGCGAGTAGCTGACGATGTCGCGCAGCAGGTCGGGCATCGTCTGGACGGGCAGCCACACGCCCGCCGTGAACATCGACGGGAAGAACAGCGCGGAGCCGATCGCCTGGCCCGCCCGCTGGGTGGGCGAGATCGCGCAGACCAGGCCGCCCATCGCCAGGGCGCCGACCGTCGCGAGGGCCAGCGCCAGGAGATAGCCGAGAAGCTGCCCCGGCAGCGCCACCCCGAAGGCGATCCGGCCGACGGCGATCACCAGCGCGGCCGAGGCGAGCGCGCCGCCGCCCAGCAGGACGATCTGCGAGGTGAGCAGCGTGGTGGGCCGCACGGGCGTGGTGGACATACGGCGCAGGATGCCGCGCTCGCGGTAGCCGATCAGGATCGGCGGCATGGCCTGGAGTCCGGCCATGATCAGGGCGAGCAGGGCGGCCACGGGGACGTACAGGTCGATGACGCGCCGGCCGCCGAGGTCGGGATCGGCGTCCCTGAAGCCGGGGATCAGCCCGAGGATCACCATCAGGAGGGTCGGAAAGGCGACGAGCCAGAAGAGCACCCCGGGCTCGCGGGTCAGCAGGCGCGCCTCGGTCTTGAGGACGGCGGTGGAGGCGGAGGCCATGTCAGACCCTCTCGGTGGTGGCGGTCGTGGTCGGAGCGGACGAGACCCCGGGGCCGTTCTCCGTCAGGTCCAGGAACGCGTCGTCCAGCGTCGCCTCGGTGACCCGGAGCTGGTGCGCGGTGACGCGGTGCCGGGCGAGCAGGGTGATGACCGCGTTGACGGTGTCGTCGGTGCCGTTGATGACGATCCGGTCACCCTGTGTCTCCACGGACGCCATGCCGGGCAGCGCGGACACGTCCTCGTCGGGCAGCGCCCGCGACGGTGCGAAGGAGATGACGGTGGACGCGGTCGAGCGCGCGATCAGCCCGGACGGGGTGTCGAGCGCGGCGACCTTCCCCCGGTCGATGACGGCGATCCGGTCGCAGAGCCGCTGCGCCTCCTCCATGAAGTGGGTGACCAGCAGCACCGTCACCCCGGAGTCGCGGATCTCCTCGATCAGGCTCCAGGTGTCGCGGCGGGCGCGCGGGTCGAGGCCGGTGGTCAGCTCGTCGAGGACGACCACCCGGGGGCCGCCGATCAGGGCCAGCGCGATGAACAGCCGCTGTTTCTGGCCGCCGGAGAGCTTCGCGAAGCGCGTCGAGAGCTTGGCGTCAAGGCCGAGCCGGGCGGCGAGCGGACGCCAGTCGGCGGGCTTGGCGTAGAACGCGGAGTACAGCTCCAGCGCCTCGCGCACCGTCAGCTTCGGCTGGAGTTCGCTCTCCTGGAGCTGTGCGCCGAGGAGCTGGGTCACCTGCCGGTGGTCGGCGACCGGGTCGAGTCCCGCCACCCGTACCGTGCCGGCGTCGGGGACCCTGAGGCCCTCCACGCATTCGACGGTCGTCGTCTTGCCCGCACCGTTGGGACCGAGGATCCCGAAGATCTCGCCTTCCTCGACGGTGAATCCGACACCGTCGACGGCGGGCTTTCCCCCGTAGGCCTTGCGCAGGCCGTTGACTTCGATAATCGCCATGCCCGCAGCTTCTCGCCGAACGGCGTGGAGCGGTATCGGCCATCGCGCTCGTCCTCATATCAACCGATCGGTTGATGCCCACGTCAGCCGGAAATCGGTGGGCAGTGTCAGTGGTGAAACGTAGGCTCGCCCGTGATGCCCACCTCCGAAGATGTACCGGCCAAGGACAGCTCCGCCGTCCGCGAGCGCTCCGTCGTGCGTTCACTGCTCAGGCTCTGGCCCTATGTACGGCCCGTGCGCGTGCGGCTGTTCAGCGCCGCGTTCGTCGCGGTGCTGGCCTCGTGTCTGGGCCTGGTCATCCCTCTCGTACTGAAGTGGATGGTCGACGGTCCGATCGCGGACGGCGACAAGGGCGGCATCTGGCTGGGCGCGCTGTATCTGCTGCTGCTCGGCATCCTGGAGGCGTGCCTGTTCGGCTTCCGGCGGTGGCTGGTGGCCAGGCCGCTGGCGGGGGTCGAGGCGGCGATGCGGGCCGATCTCTACCGGCATCTCCAGCGGCTGCCGATCGCCTTCCACGACCGGTGGCCCTCGGGTCAGTTGCTGTCGCGCGGGACGACGGACCTGATGCTGCTGCGGATGTTTCTGGCCTTTCCGCTGACCTTCCTGCTGGTGAACGGGACCACGATCCTGGTCGGCTTCCTGATTCTGCTGATGCAGGAGTGGACGCTGGGGCTGGTGCTGCTGGCGCCCGTGGTGCCGCTGGTCGTCCTGTGTTCGGTCTTCGAGGCGAAGTACTCACTGGTGGCGCGCAAGGCGCAGGACCAGGTGGGCGATCTCACGACGGTGGTCGAGGAGAGCGTGCTCGGCGTACGGATCGTGAAGGGCTTCGGCAGGCACCGCAGCCAGGCCCTGGCGTTCCGGGCACTGGCCGAGCGGCTGCGCGGTACGGAGCTGGGCAAGGCCCGGCTGCTGGCGGGCATCTGGGCGCTGATCATGGTCATCCCCGAGGTGGCGATCGGCGCGGCGCTGGTGCTCGGCACGATCCAGGTCGCCGACGGGGATCTGTCGACGGGGACGCTGGTCGCCTTCCTGTCGACGGCGCTGGCGCTGCGCTGGCCGGTGGAGTCGATCGGCTTCCTGCTGGCGATGAGCCAGGAGTCGGCGACGGCGACGGAACGGTACTTCGAGGTGATGGACGCCCAGGAGGAGACGGCGGACGCGGCGGACACGGCCGGGCCCGCGGCCGTCGGGGACGCGGAGTCGGACGGGCTGCGCTTCGAGGGCGTCTCGTTCCGGTATCCCGACGCGGAGGCCGGGTCCGTGCCCGTACTGACGGGGGTGGACCTGCACATCAGGTCCGGCGAGACCATGGCCCTCGTCGGCGCGACGGGTTCCGGGAAGACCACGCTCACCGCGCTGGTGCCCCGGCTGCACGAGGTGACGGGCGGGCGGATCACGCTCGACGGCGAGGACATCACGCTGATGCCCCGGCAACGCCTGCGTGAGCTGGTGTCGGTGGCCTTCGAGGAACCGACGCTGTTCTCGGCGACCGTCGGGGAGAACGTCCGGATGGGCGCCGAGAGCGCCGACGACGCCGCGCTGTCGCGGGCGCTGGACGTGGCGCAGGCCGACTTCGTCCACGATCTGCCGCAGGGCGTGCACACGGAGGTCGGCGAGCAGGGGCTCAGCCTCTCCGGCGGCCAGCGGCAGCGGCTGGCGCTGGCGCGGGCGGTGGTCGGCGGACCGCGCTTCCTGGTGCTCGACGACCCGCTGTCGGCGCTCGACGTCCATACGGAGGCGCTGGTGGAGGCGGCCCTGCGCCGCGTGCTGGAGGAGACGACGGCGCTGGTCGTGGCCCACCGGCCGTCGACGGTGATGCTGGCGGACCGGGTGGCGCTGATCTCGGACGGCCGGATCACCGCGGTGGGCACACATCACGAACTGCTGCGGGACAACGCGGAGTACGCGTGGCTGATGTCGGGGGCGGACGCGGAGGGTGAGGCCGAGGCCGCCGGCGACGCGGGGGCGGAAGCCGTCGAGGGGAGCATGCGATGACGTCGTCACCGACGACCACGGCCGACGGCCCGCCGGGACCCGACGACCGCGGGGGTACGGGGGCGGAGCCGGGAGCGGGCACGCTCACCGGCGACGGCCCGGGTACGGGCGACCGGGCGGGTACCGGCGTCGGTACGGAAGCCGGCGACCGGGCCGTCCCGGTCCACGTGCCCGGACCCGTCGAGGCGGCGTCGGGCGAAGACCCCTTCGCCCAGGACGCGCTGCCCGCGCCGCCCGGCGCCACCGGTGCGCTGCTCCGGTCGCTGCTGAGCGCCCGGCGCGGCAGGGTCGTGGTCGCCGCGCTGTTCCTGCTGCTCCAGCAAGCGGCCGTACAGGCGGGCCCGTTGCTCGTCGCGTACGCCATCGACCGTGGTGTGCCCGCCTTCCGGGCCGACGACAACGGCCCGCTGATCGCGGTCGCCGTCGGCTATCTGTTCTGCGCGGCCGGGGCCGGCGTCTTCCAGTACGCCTTCATCCGCGCGTCCGCCCGCGTCAACCAGGACGTGCTGCTCGACCTGCGCGGCCGGATCTTCCGCCATGCCCAGGCGCTGAGCGTGGACTTCCACGAGCGGTACACCTCGGGGCGGCTGATCTCCCGCTCGACCACGGACGTGGAGTCGCTGCGCGAACTGCTCGCCGAGGGGCTCCAGGAGCTGATCGGGGTCATCCTCGCCTTCGTCTACATCTCGGCGATGCTGCTCTACCTGGACCTCGGCATCGGCGGACTCGCCGTGCTCTCCTTCGTACCGCTGTACGCGCTGGTGCGGCTGTACCAGCACCGGGCCGGTGCCATATTCGGCAAGCGCTCCACCGCCATCGCCGCGGTCATCGTGAAGTTCGCGGAGACGATGAACGGCATCAGGCCCGTGCGCGCGTTCCGCCGCGAGCGCGCCAACGACGCCGACTTCCACGCGCTCAACCACCACCACGAGCGCACCAACGGCGACGCGATCCTCGAGATGGCGCGCTACGTGGTCGGTTCACGGCTCACCGCGAACGTCGCGGTCGCCGGGATCGTGCTGTGGGGCGCCTTCCGGGTGGCGGACGGCACGCTGGCCCTCGGGGTGCTCGCCGCCTCCGTGCTGTTCCTGCGCAGGCTGTACGACCCCATCGACCGGCTCGGGATGTTCCTCAACTCCTACCAGTCCGCCGCCGCCTCGCTGGAGAAGATCGCGGGCCTGCTCGCCCAGACCCCGTCCGTGCCAGACGCCGCGTCCCCGCGCCCGCTGCCGGAGCTGACGGGCGGGCAGCCGGGCCGGGAGGTCGTGTTCGAGTCGGTCAGCTTCTCGTACCGTACGGGCGGCGAGGTTCTGCCCCGTTTCGATCTGACGCTCCCGGCCGGACAGACCGTCGCGGTCGTCGGTTCGACGGGCGCTGGCAAGTCGACGCTGGCGAAGCTGCTGGCCCGGTTCTACGACCCCACCGAGGGCCGTGTCCTGCTCGACGGCACCGACCTGCGGGATCTGGACACCCCCGAACTGCGGCGCGGTGTCGTGATGGTGACCCAGGAGGCGTTCCTCTTCTCCGGCACGGTCGCCGAGAACATCGCGATCGGCCGTCCCGACGCCTCGCGCGACGACATCGAGCACGCGGCGAAGGCGATCGGCGCGCACGACTTCATCAGCCTGCTGCCGGAGGGGTACGACACGGACGTACGGAAGCGGGGTGGCCGGATCTCGGCGGGCCAGCGCCAGTTGGTGGCCTTCGCCCGCGCGCTGCTCGCCGACCCGTCCGTACTGATCCTGGACGAGGCGACCAGCTCGCTCGACATCCCCGGTGAGCGTGCCGTGCAGCGGGCGATGGACACGGTGCTGGCCGGCCGTACGGCGGTGGTGATCGCGCACCGTCTGTCGACGGTGGAGATCGCGGACCGGGTGCTGGTGATGGAGCACGGCCGCGTCGTGGAGGACGGCTCCCCGACCGAACTGATCGGCGGCATCGGCCGGTTCGCGGGGCTGCACCGCGCGTGGCGGGACAGTCTGGCCTGAGCCGCGGGATGTCCGGCAGCCGGGGTCAGCCCTGTCGGCCCGCCTTCCTGGACGACTTGCCCGGCGCCGTGTTCCTCGTGCCGGCCGCCGGACCGGACGGCTGGGAAGCCTCGCCCGAGTTCGCCCTCTCGATGCTGGGCAGGCTGGCCCGCACGAGGTCGGCGAAGCGGTAGCCGCTACCGGTGCCGGACGTGGGGGCTTGCGCGTCCTGACGGGGCTCGGGCGCCAGACTCGCCATCGTGGCCCGCACGCTGTCGGCGAAGCGGTAGCCGGGGCCGGTGCCCTCAGTCACACCCATGTCCCGCCGCAGGGCCTCCACATCGGCCCGCGAGGGAGCCGATCGATCGGCGGTCTGACGCTGAGGATCGAGCGCGCCCGAACTACGCACGAGATCGGCGAAGTTGTAGGTGTCCGCCTCGGGCCGGGAGTCCCGCCGCGAGCCGGAATCCTGCTGCCCGGAGTTCGATGCCATCTTCCATCCTTCGGCTTGAAACGGCGCGGTTCAGGCCCGCGGTCTCCACTGGCCTCCGCTCAGGGCTCCACAACGGACGGAGCGCCGAGACGGTTCAACAACGTCGCGGGAGTGGGGCCGTCGGGGCGGACCGTGATGCCGTACACCGCCTTGGTCGGGGTGGCGGAGAAGTTCACGGTGTGGGCCGGCAGCAGGTGTTCGAGAAGGACGGTCGACTCGCGGAGCGCGAACTGCAGCCCGAGGCAGGCGCGGGGACCGATACCGAAGGGGAAGTAGGCACCCGGGTGGGCGGGCCGGCCGTCGGGGGCGGTGAAGCGCCGGGGGTCGAAGTGCTCGGGGTCGGGCCACAGTTCGGGGTCGCGGTGCGTGAGATACGGGCAGACCAGGATGTCGGTGCCCGCCTCGACGGCGTATCCGGCGAGGGTGTCGTTCTCGGTGGCGTGACGGGGCAGCATCCAGGCGGACGGGTAGAGCCGCAGCGTCTCGTGGACCAGCGCCTGTACGGCCTGCCGGCGCTGCTCCGAGCCCTCCTCGCCGGCCGCGAGGGCCTGTTCACGGGCGGCGGGGTGGCGGTCGAGGAGCAGATACAGCCAGGTCAGGGTGGTGGCGGTGGTCTCGTGCCCGGCCACCATGAGGGTGACCATCTCGTCGCGGATCAGCCGGTCGGTGTACTCGGGGTGCTCGGCCGCGGCGTCGGTCAGCACCCGCAGCAGACCGGGGCCGTCCGGGCCGGCCGCCCCGCCGCGGGCGGCCTCGACCGCGTTCCGGGCGACGGCGTCGATCCGGGCGAGATCGGCGGCGACGGCGTCGTGCGAGCCGGTGACATCCGAGGGCAGCGTGGGGAGGGCGGTCGCGACGGCGGCCACGGCGTCGAGTTCGCGCGCGGTGCCGTCGTCGAGGGCGTGGCCGGTGAGGGCGCGCCAGATGGCGTCCAGGGCGAAGCGCCGCATCTCCTGCCCGACGTCGAAGCTCTGCCCGGTACGGGCGTACTCCCGCCAGCGCGCGGCGGTCGTCCGGGCGGCCTCGGTGATCCGCTGTTCGTAGCGGCGCATGCCGGGACCGGTGAACTGGGACTGGAGGAGGCGTCGTTGGGATTTCCACGCCGCGCCGGTGGCGGCGAGGACGCCGTCGCCGATCAGCAGCCGTGCGCGGTGGGAGCGCTTGACGTACCGGTCCGGATACCGGGCGAGTACGTGCCGGACGGCCTCCGGGTCGGTGACGAGAACAGTGGGGGCGGGCCCGAGACGGAACGCGGCGACGCCGCCCAACCGCTCGCGCACCTCGGTCAGCAGGTCGACCAGCTCACCCCCCTCCGACCGCCACCGCCCCAGGAGTTCGGGCTCGGCTTCGGGGACGGGCCGTCCCGTTCCGGGTACGCGCGTGAGGGGATCGGCGGTGGCTTCCGGCTCCATGGGTTCCTCTCCTGGTCAGCCGCTGGGTCTCGGCGGCCCTGACGGAGCAGTGGCGCCAAGAAATGTACGGGAGCGGGGCGGGTCGCCGGGCGCCCCCGCGCCGGGATGCCGGAACAGGCCCGTCGGCGGCCGGAATTGGACATCGAGTGGATTCTCGGGGACCTCGGATCCGTGCCCTGGGAGCGCGAGTTCGACTTCGCGGTGATGACCGGGCACGCGTTCCAGGTCCTCCTCGGGGACGACGAGCCGCGCGGCGCGCTCGCCGCCGTGGACGCGGCTCTGACCGATGGTGGCCAATTCGGTTTCGAGACCCGCGACCCACTCGCGCGCGGGTGGGAGTCCTGGGACGACGTGGACACCCGTCGAGGTGGCCGCCGGCGCCGCCGCTTCGATGCGGATGACGCGTCAAGTCCGGTCTGTGGATGGGGAGATCGCGGATTCCACGAGCACCTTCGACGTCCCCGGGCAGTCCGCTCCGCGACACGGCGACAGCACCCTGCGCTTTCCCGGCGCCGACCGGCTCGGGATGTTCCTCGCCGGGGCGGGGCCGGCCGTCGATCAGGGGTACGGCGAGCGGGCCGGTGGCCCGCCGGGCGAGGGGAGTCCGGAGATCATTACCGTCGCCCGGCGTACGCCCGCGTAACACCACCGCAACACCGGCGCGGATTTCGCTTAACGAACACGGGACTTCGCGCAGCGGACGATTTCCGGCCAACTTGTTGACGCGCCCCTGACAGGGAGGCGCGATTCCTGCGACTCTCTCTCCGTTCTGAGCAGCACAGCAGCACAGCGACTCAGCACCACGGCTCATGCACCGCAGCTCGTGCTCCACCTTGCTCCTGCACTGTCCGGGCCGCCCACCCGAGCGTGGTCCGGTACCCCCCTCGCAGAAGGAGTTCGCGTGAGACCCACGCCCAGCCGCCGCATCACCGCGACCGGCGCTCTGATCGCAGTCACCGCACTTCTCGCCGTCGGAGTCCAGGCCGGCAGCGCCGCCGCCGCCCCCGACTCGGCACCCGCGGCACCGGTCGCCGGCAAGGCCGACCCCGGCGCGCTCCCCAAGGCCCTCTCGCCCGCCCAGCGCGCCGAGCTGATACGCGAGGCCAACGCCACCAAGGCGGCGACGGCCGACGAACTCGGCCTCGGCGCCGAGGAGAAGCTCGTCGTACGCGATGTCGTCCAGGACCGTGACGGCACCACGCACACCCGCTACGAGCGCACCTACGCCGGCCTCCCGGTCCTCGGCGGTGACCTCGTCGTCGCCACGTCGAAGGCGGGCGCCACCGAAGGGGTCAGCAAGGCCTCGAAGGCCGCCCTCAAGTCCGTCGACACCAACGCCGACGTGCCGGCCTCCGCCGCCACGAAGCAGGCGCTGTCCGCGGCGAAGGCCGACGGCTCGACGAAGGCGGCGACCGAACGCGCCCCGCGCAAGGTCGTCTGGATGGCGGACGACAAGCCGACCCTCGCGTACGAGACGGTCGTCGGCGGTGTCCAGGAGGGCGGCACCCCGAACGAGCTGCACGTCGTCACCGACGCCGCCACCGGCGAGAAGATCTTCGAGTGGCAGGGCGTCCACGAGGGCACGGGCAACACCCAGTACAGCGGCCAGGTCACCCTGGGCACCGCCCCGTCGTTCACGCTGACCGACACGACGCGGGGCAACCACAAGACGTACAACCTGAACCGCGGTACCTCGGGCACCGGCACCCTCTTCTCGGGCCCGGACGACATCTGGGGCAACGGCGCCGCGTCCAACCTGGAGACGGCCGGCGCCGACGCGCACTTCGGTGCCGCGCTCACCTGGGACTACTTCAAGAACGTGCACGGCCGCACCGGCATCAGGGGCGACGGCGTCGGCGCGTACTCGCGCGTCCACTACGGCAACAACTACGTCAACGCCTTCTGGCAGGACAGCTGCTTCTGCATGACGTACGGCGACGGCGCGGGCAACGCCAAGCCGCTGACGTCCATCGACGTGGCCGCGCACGAGATGTCGCACGGCGTCACCGCCAACACGGCGGGCCTCGTCTACAGCGGTGAGTCCGGCGGCCTCAACGAGGCGACCTCGGACATCTTCGCCGCGGCCGTCGAGTTCAGCGCCAACAACGCCCAGGACGTGGGCGACTACATGGTCGGCGAGAAGATCGACATCAACGGCAACGGCACGCCGCTGCGGTACATGGACAAGCCGAGCAAGGACGGCGCGTCCAAGGACTACTGGTACTCGGGCATCGGCAGCGTCGACGTCCACTACTCGTCGGGCCCGGCGAACCACTTCTTCTACCTGCTCTCCGAGGGCAGCGGCGCCAAGACCATCAACGGCGTCAGCTACAACTCGGCGACGTCCGACGGACTGCCGGTGACCGGCATCGGCCGGGCGAAGGCCGAGCAGATCTGGTTCAAGGCCCTCGCCACGAAGTTCACGTCGACGACCAACTACGCGGCGGCCCGCACCGGCACGCTCGCGGTCGCCGGTGAGCTGTACGGCACCTCCAGCGCCGAGTACAAGTCGGTCGCCGACGCCTGGGCCGGTATCGCCGTGGGCACCCGCCCCGGCGGCAGCGGTGGCACGGTCTTCGAGAACACCGCGGCCGTCGCGATCCCGGACAACGGCGCGGCGGTCACCTCGACCGTCAACGTCACCGGCCGTACGGGCAACGCCCCCGCCGCCCTCCCGGTCGGCGTGGACATCACGCACACGTGGCGCGGTGACCTGGTCGTGGACCTGATCGCCCCGGACGGGACGGTCTACCCGCTGAAGGCCGCCAGCAGCGGTGACTCGGCGGACAACGTCGTGGAGACGTACACCGTGAACGCCTCGTCCGAAGCCGCCAACGGCGCCTGGAAATTGCGGGTCCAGGATGTCGCGGCGCAGGACACCGGGCGTATCAACAGCGTGAAGCTCACGTTCCCTTGAGCCTTGAGCCCTTCATGACGGGCTGACGCGCCGAACCGGCAGACAGCCGCCCGGGTCCTCAGGACCCGGGCGGCTGTGTGTCATCAGGCGGTTGACCCGGTCCACCCCTTCGAAGGCGCGCCCGAAGGGGTGGACCAGGAACCGGCCGGCGGGACTGTCGCACGCACTCCCGGTCAAGAAGTACGTCGCGTGTCCGTCCACCGGCTCTGTGTCACAGACGACCAGCTCGCGGACCGGAGGATCGTGGTCGATGTGAACAGTGAGGAGACACACACCGTCGCTGACCACGCCGCGACGGCTCCCCCGCTCCCGCACTGCCACCAATCCCCTGGTCCGAGCGCCGCTTCCCCCGTCGCCCGCGCCCTCCACCCCGGCCTCGGCTCCTAGCGGAGCTTGTTCACGGCCGTGGTGGTGGTCTTCTTGAACGCCGCGACCGGTGCCTGGCCCAGATTCCCCAACTGGCTCCAGACGACGATCGTGACGGTGTCGCCGTCCCGGCCGATGCCGAGCAGACGTACGTCGGCACCGGAATCCGGAACGGAGGTGGCGACGCCGACGACCCGGGCACCGTCCTCGACGGCGAGCCTCCCGTAGTCGTTCCACGAGGCCGTGCCGCCTGGAGTGGCGCGCAGCCAGTCGGCGGCGCAGGCCGCCACGGACGCCTCGGCCGACGCGGCCAGTCTCCTGGCCGCGGTGTCGCTCGCCGCCCGGACGCTCACCTGTACGCCCCCGGTGTCGAGATCGGTGCCGAACACGCGGTGCCAGGTCGTGCCCTTGGCGGGCAGCACCTTCTCCAGGCAGAACGGGTCGGTCTCCGGAGCGCCGGCGGTTATGCCGCCCGCCGTCCAGAAGTTGCCCGCGGCCGGCGGCATGTCCTTCGCCGCGAGAAAGCCCGGTGTGGTCGCCTTCGGCGCGGCCTGGACGCTGCCGGACACCGAGAGTGCGAGAGCGCCGGCGAGTGCGGCGGTCGTGATCGCGGTGAGCGCCCGCCGTATCGGTCTGTTTCTCATGGTCCCGTCTGCGGTCATGCGGTGGATCCCCCCTGGTCGTGCTGGTTGTGCTGTTCGCACCGGCTTGATCGGCCGGTGATCCCAGACTGGTCGGTCTCTCGATCGGACGGCAACAACCCACGGGAATCGCGGAACGCCTGGAACGCGTACGCGTACTCTGGCCTGGCAAAACGACAAGCGCCTGGAATGGCCGCGGAACGACGTGGCGGGCGGTGGGCGGCAGGGGGACGGGGAATGGGCCGGTCGGAGAAGGTCCCGGCGGAGACGGCGGAGTTCGCGAAACGGCTGCGCGCGCTCAAGGAGAGAACCGACCGCAGTTACGGCTCGCTCGCCACCCAACTCCACCTCGGCGCCTCGACCCTGCACCGCTACTGCCACGGGCACGCGCTGCCCGTCGAGTACGCGCCGGTGGAGCGGCTGGCACGGGTGGTCGGCGCGACGGCGGCCGAGCGCGTGGAGCTGCACCGGCTGTGGCTGCGGGCGCACTCGGCGCGTACGGAGGAGGGCGAGGAGCCGGAGGGGGGCGGGGACGCGGTCGCCGAGCCCGAGCCGGAGCCGAAGCCCGTACGCGAGGCGGAACCCGAACCGGAACCGGAACCGGAGACGGTTCGGACCGAAGCCTTCGCCCCGGTCCCCAACTCCGATCCCACGGACGACGGTCCGCACGACGACGACCCCGATCCACCGCCCCTCGCCGCCACCGCCCCGCCCATGTCGCGCCCCCGCGCGTCACGGCTGCGCCGCCGCCAGATCGTCGGCGCCGCGCTCGCGGTCGTCACCGTCCTCGGTGGCACCGTTGTCATCGCGGCCGACCTCGGAAACTCCGACTCGCGGACCGACAACAGCACTCCGCGTCTCACCGACCTCGGCCCGGACGGACCGCTGGACTCGCTCTCGCCGTCGGCGCGTTCGAGCGCCCCGTCGGCGAAGGCGAGTCCTTCGAAGTCCGGCGGCGGGGCGACGTCGTCGGCGTCCGGTTCCCCCGGCTCGGGCAAGACGGGAGCGGGCGCCGGCGGCAGCGGCGACGAGGCGGGCCGGCCCGGCGGGGACGAGCCGGAGGCCGACGCGGGCAGCGCGAAGGCGCTGGAGTGGAGCGCGGACGGCCACAAGTGGCAGTCGGCCTGCGACCACACGTATCTGATCGACCGGGCCCCCGCGGCCGTACCGCCGCCGCCGAACTCCCAGGACGCCCGGCAGTGGGCGACGGCGCTCGGCGCGGTGCACGGCAGATCGAGCCTGACTCAGGCCACGATGAGCGCGGCGGCGGGCGCGGGGCCGGTCGTCGTCCAGGAGTTGTTCGCCCGGGTGGTGGGGCGGCGGGCGCCGCTCGACTGGAACGCGTACGAGATGAGCAGCGGCTGCGGCGGCTCGATCACCCCCGCCGTCTTCGCCGTCGACCTCGACGCGGCGCGGCCGGTCGTGCGGCCCGTCGACGGGGGCGACGAGCATGGGCCGCTGCCCGCGCCGAAGCTGCCTTATCAGGTGACGTCGAGCGAACCGCTCGTCGTGAAGATCGAGGCCAGCACCATGGGCTGCGACTGCGACTGGTATCTGGAGGTGCGCTGGTCGGCCGGGGACCGTACGGGCGTCACGCGCATAGACGACGGCGGCAGGCCGTTCCGTACGAGCGCGGCGGGCGGCGGGGTGTACGGGTACAACTACGAGTCCCAGAAATGGATGGGACCCTGACGCCGCATCGGGGTCCCATCCGGGCGCTCACGCCGGGTTGTTGGCGTGGGTCAGCGTCTCCCAGGCGACGAACAGGTTGTTCGTGCCCTGGGGGCGCATCCGCTCCGTGTACTGCTGGGTGTTCGTCATGGCGTTGCCCAGCCGGTTGCCCAGCGCGTTGAAGGCGACCTCGCTGATCGGTCCGAGGTTGTCCTTCAGGCTGCCGCCGCAGAGGTTGCCGGGGACGGGCTCGCCGTTCTGGTACTTGGTGTGCAGCCCGAACGCGTGCCGCAGCCGGTCGCCCACCTCCGGGTAGAGGTCCTGGCCCTGGATACGGCTGGTCTCCGCGACGTGCGAGATGGCCGAGAGGCCGTAGCCGGTGTGGGTCAGGTCGCGGCAGGTCTCCTGGGCGAGTCCCTGCATGAAGGTGGACTGGTTGTGCCAGTAGCCGATGATCTCGTCGCGGGTGTCGAGTCCGCTGCCGGGCACGGTCTTGGGCAGCGCCCCGTCGGAGGGCAGATAGATGAACGCGGGGACCCGGTTGCGGAAGCGGCCCACGGTCTTGTCGTAGGCGGCCTTGTCCTCCAGGTGGACCGCGATGCCGATCGCGGCCTCGTTCATGCTCAACTCCCAGTTGCCGTTGGAGTTGGAGCCGTTGATGATCTCCGGCAGATAGACGTTGCGCAACATGGTGCCGAAGCGGCCCGAGTTGGGCCAGCTGGTGTACGTGTACTTGATGATCTCGGCGGCCTTGGGCCAGGACGATCCGGCCCACGCGGTCTGGAGCGGCGCGTTGCTGTTGGTGTGGTCGCGGATCGTGTTGGACCAGGCGTCCATCAGCTCGATCGACTTCTTGGCGTAACGGTCGTCGCGGGTGATGTACCAGGCGAGCGCGGTGGTGTACGCCGCTATCGCGTCCTCACGCTCGTCCGTGCAGCCGTTGTTGGGGTTGGAGTACGAGCCGCACTCCACGACCGCGCGGGGCTTGGGCACCCGTGACAGGGAGGCGTACTTGCTCCCCATCATCTGGTCGTAGGCGGCCTTCCAGGGCTGTGCCCCGGCCTGCACCTTGCCGCGCACGAAGTCGAGTTGGGGGCGGCTGACGCCGACTCCGGGGTGGGTGAAGGTCGCCGGGGCGGCGACGGCGGACGGCGTGTCCGCCGGCGCGGCCCGGTCGCCGGCCGACGCGGGGGCCATGAAGGCCGCGCCGAGCAGACCGGCGAGCGCGGCGGACAGGCCGAGGATTCTGGGGATGACTCCGGGGCGCATGGGGTGCCTTCCGGTTGGGGGGTGTCCACAGATCCCATTCACCCACATGAACAACGGGCGGGGTTGTGAACCCTTGTTGAGTGAGGAATGTAAGGCCATCACATGGACACGTCAAGGTATGTACCAATGCGCTGCGGGGCACGCCGAAGGGCCCGGCGGACCATGTCCACCGGGCCCCGGGAAAGCACCGCTCAGCGCATCAGTACGCCCCCGCCCTCCCCCGTCGCCTCGGTCGGCAGCGCGACGAGGCCGAGATCGGCGGCGGCGAGCATCGGATGCGTGGGCAGGACCCGGACGGTGTAGCCGAACGGCCCCGTACGGTCCAGCGCCAGCGGCCCCTCGTACACCCAACGGCCCGCCTGGTCGGGCCCGCCCGACGGTTTCAGCGGGAAGATCTGCGCGTCGGCGATCGTGTCGTCGGCGCCCACCCGGCCGGCGACGGCCTGCACCTCCACGTCGTCGGGGCGGAGTTGGCCGAGGGTGACCCGCACCTGGAGCGCGAGGGTCGAGCCCAGCTCGGCGCTGCCGCCCGCCGTGCTCGCCGACACGGCCTCCACGTGGTCGACGGCGACGCCCGGCCAGGCGGCCCTGACCTGGCTCTTCCAGTCGGCCAACTCCCGCGCCCGCTCGGTGTCCAGCGCGCGGTGGGCGTGGGCGGCGGGCGCGTACAGCCGCTCCACGTACTCGCGCACCATGCGGTCCGCGAGCACCTTCGGGCCGAGCGTGGTCATGGTGCGGCGGACCATCTCGATCCACCGCCCCGGCAGTGCGGCGGGGTCGGCCGTACGGTCGTAGAAACGGGGCGCGACCCGGTCCTCGATCAGCGCGTAGAGCGCGTTCGCCTCCAGCGTGTCGCGCCGGTCCTCGTCCGACGACGAACCGTCGGCCGTCGGGATGGCCCAGCCGAAGTCCGGCTCGAACCACTCGTCCCACCAGCCGTCCAGCACCGACAGGTTGAGACACCCGTTGAGCGCGGCCTTCATACCGCTGGTGCCGCACGCCTCCAGCGGGCGCAGCGGATTGTTGAGCCAGACGTCGCAGCCCGGATAGAGCTTCTGCGCCATCGCCATCCCGTAGTCGGGCAGGAAGACGATGCGGTGACGCACGCGCGGGTCGTCGGCGAACTTCACCAGCTCCTGCACCAGCCGTTTGCCGCCGTCGTCCGCCGGGTGCGCCTTGCCCGCGACGACGATCTGGATCGGCCGCTCGGGGTGGAGCAGCAGCTGCGTCAGCCGCTCGCGGTCGCGCAGCATCAGGGTGAGTCGCTTGTACGAGGGGACGCGCCGGGCGAAGCCGATGGTCAGGATGTCGGGGTCGAGCACCCCGTCGATCCAGCCCAGTTCGGCGTCGGCGGCGCCACGCTGGTGCCAGGAGGCGCGCAGCCGGTCCCGTACCTCGTACACCAACTGCTCGCGCAGGGCGCGCCGTACGTCCCACAGGTCGGCGTCCGGCACCTCACCGACGCCGCTGTCGCCGAGCGCCGCGATCTCGGGTGCGACCCAGGTGGGGGCGTGCACACCGTTGGTCACCGAGGTGATCGGCACGTCCTGCGGGTCGAAGCCCGGCCAGAGCCCGGCGAACATCTGCCGGCTGACGGCGCCGTGCAGGGTGGAGACGCCGTTGGCGCGCTGGGCCAGGCGCAGGCCCATGGCGGCCATGTTGAAGAGGTTCGGCTCGCCGCCGGGGAAGGTCTCCCTGCCGAGGCGCAGGACCTGGTCGGTGGGGACGCCGGGCAGGACGCCGTCGTCGCCGAAGTGGCGGGCGACGAGTTCGCGGTCGAACCGGTCGATGCCTGCGGGTACGGGGGTGTGGGTGGTGAACACGGTGCCGCCCCGGACGGCCTCCAGCGCGGTGTCGAACCCGAGCCCGGTGTCCTTGAGTTCACGGATGCGTTCCAGACCCTGGAAGCCGGCGTGGCCCTCGTTCGTGTGGAAGACCTCGGGCTCGGGGTGGCCGGAGAGCCGGCAGTACGTACGGACGGCGCGTACGCCGCCGATGCCGAGCAGCATCTCCTGGAGCAGCCGGTGCTCGCTGCCGCCGCCGTACAGCCGGTCGGTCACCTCGCGCTCGGTCGGCCCGTTGTCCTCTATGTCCGAGTCGAGCAGCAGCAGCGGTACGCGCCCCACGCGCGCCTGCCAGACGCACGCGCGCAGCGAACGCCCGCCGGGCAGGGTGAGGGCGACCCGGCTGGGCGTGCCGTCCGCCTCCCTCAGGAGGCTGAGCGGCAGCTCGTTCGGATCGAGGACGGGGTAGTGCTCCTGCTGCCAGCCGTCGCGGGACAGGGACTGGCGGAAGTAGCCGTGGCGGTAGAGCAGCCCGACGCCGATGAGCGGTACGCCGAGGTCGCTGGCGGCCTTGAGATGGTCCCCGGCGAGGATGCCGAGACCGCCGGAGTACTGGGGCAGGGCGGCGGTGACGCCGAACTCGGGTGAGAAGTACGCGACGGCGGCGGGCAGTTCGGCGCCGCCGCTCTGTTGCTGGTACCAGCGGTCGCCGCCCAGATACTCCTCAAGCCCGGCGGCGAC
>NZ_MDCR01000179.1 GCF_001723055.1 Streptomyces niveus | reverse complement strand
AGAGGTATTGGCCCCGCCGAGAGCCGGTGAATCCAGAGGAGGGGACGTTCAGAGCATCATTTGAGGTTCCCGCCCGAGCCGGACGAATCGACCCCGTTCAAGGGCCCCGTTCACGGCGACTCCTCGGCACTCGGCGGCGCCGGCCGGTTCGTGTTGACGGCTGTCGGCGCGCCCGGCTGGGTGGACGGCCGGGAGGTGAAGGAGCTGTCGCCGGTCGGCGACGCGGCCGGCGGCGACGGTGGCAGGCTGCCGTTCGGCGGCGGGGGACCGGTGGGGCTGGCGGTCTTCGTGCCCGCGGCCTCTCTCGCGATCTCGTCGAAGTCGACCAGCCCGGTGGCCTCCAGCATGGTGATGTGGTCGAGCACCGTCTGGTTGGCGTCGGTCGCGAGCTGTCTTATCAGGGTGTTCCGTGTCGTATGTCTGACCTCGGCCACCAGCGCGAACACCTTGCCGTGCGCGTTGCGCAGGAGGTTGGCGAACTTCCTGTCGTACTCGGCCCCCGTGGCCGCCGACAGCTCCCGCAACCAGCCCTGCTGCTGCTCGTTGGGCTGGTTCGGCAGCGCGACACCGAGCTTCGCCGCCACGTCGCGCGCGCGGGCGTCGAGGTCGGAGTGGCCGACCACGAGATGGTCGCCGGCGTCCTTGATGGCCTGGCTGGGGGCGCGTTCGATCGCCTGCTGTCCGGCGGGCAGCTCCCACAGGCCCGCGAGCCGCACCTTCACGAGGAAGTCGCGGTCGGTCGCCGACAGCGGACCCCACTGGGTCGCCACGCTCGACGCCGCGAGATTCGCCTCCCCCGTACCGGAGCGGTCGGCGTACGACCAGACAGGAAAGGCGAGCGCCCCTACCGTCGCGACGAGTGCCGCGATGATGAGTGCCGTGCCGTTGATACGTCGCAACAAAGTGTCTCCCGGGCCGATGTGCCACCGCGTACCACCGCGTGCCACTGCCGAATCAACCGCTCACTGACCGGTCGTTCAACCTACTTAGCGGTATCGGGAGATACGAATCCCGGCGCGGCAGCGTTCAACGCCGCAGCGAAGGATGATCGGCGACCACCGTGCTGGACCCCGGCGCGATCTCCGTGAACCCGGCGTCACGGACCAACGGCAGCCCGCTGACGGTCAGTTGGCGCCAGCGCGCGGCGTCCGGCGTCCGTACGGAGAGCGGGAAACCGGCCTCCCGCCACGCCTTGCGGTCCGTCTCCGACAGCTCCCACCACGCGAGCTGCGCGCCGTGGCCCGCCTGCGCCATCGCCTTGCCCGCCGACATGTCGAGGTCGGGGCTGAGCCAGAGCACGGGCCCGGCCGGGGCCGCGGCGGGCGGGGGCCCGGGGTCGTCCAGGTCGGTGCCGGAGACCTGGAGCTTCGCCAGCTCCTTGGGCCAGCCGTCCAGCGGGATCGGCGGGAAGACACGTACCTCCGCGTACGGGGCGAAGCCGGTCGCCTCAGTCGCCGGTGCCTCCGGGGCGGTCGCCTCAACGGCCGGTGTCTCCGGGCCGGTCACCGTGATCCCCGGCAGCTGCGTCGCCTTCCGCCACTCCGCGCCCCGCGCCCTGCGCACCACCTTGCGGATCCGGGCGTCCTGCCAGTCCCGCATCGCCTGCGCCCACTCGCCGTCGCCCGTCGACCGCTCGTCGGCGAGCATGCGGAGCACCGCGCGGGCAGCGGCCTCCAGCGCGTCGGTACGGGTCGGCGGCGCCGCCTTCTCGATCCGCACCACCAGCGGCAGCACGAACTGCGGGGCCTCGTCGCGCGCCGTCCGCTCATGCCGGAACGGACTGTCGGCCGGGCCCTTGACGGAGCCGTGGGCGGGCGTCTCCTGGCGGGTGTCGTCGTTGCTCACAGCGCAAGTGTGCCAGCCCCGACTCGCACGATTGTTGGCGGAATGGGCGCCTCCGGGTGACCATGCTCCGCATGAAGAGCGATCTCTTTGCCAGCGAGAACATGGCGCAGCAGGCGACCACCCCCGGGATGAGCCTCCAGAACGCCAAATCAGTCAAGTACGCCGTCAACGGCGAAATGCACGCGCGTCAGGGGTCGATGATCGCCTTCCGCGGCAATCTCCAGTTCGAACGCAAGGGCCAGGGCATCGGCGGCATGCTCAAGCGCGCCGTCACCGGCGAGGGACTGCCGCTGATGGCCGTGAAGGGCCAGGGCGAGGCGTGGTTCGCCCACGAGGCGGCGAACTGCTTCATCGTCGACATCGACCAGGGCGACGCGCTCACGGTCAACGGCCGCAACGTCCTGTGTTTCGACGCCACCCTCTCCTACGAGATCAAGACCGTGAAGGGCGCCGGCATGACCGGCGGTGGACTCTTCAACAGCCTGTTCAGCGGTTACGGGAAGCTCGCCATCATCTGTGAGGGCACCCCCATCGTCATCCCCGTCAGCGCGCAGGCGCCCGTGTACGTCGACACCGACGCCGTCGTCGGCTGGAGTGCCCAGCTCAACACCTCGCTGCACCGCTCGCAGTCCATGGGCTCGATGATCCGCGGCGGTTCCGGCGAGGCCGTCCAGCTGATGCTCCAGGGCGAGGGTTTCGTCATCGTCCGGCCGAGCGAGCTGACGCCCGTGAAGGCGTCCGGGAGCTGACCCACGCGTGGAACTACGAGGAGTGGGCCGCCGCTACGGTGTCGGCGGCCCCTGGGTGCTGCGCGGTGTCGACCTGGTGCTGCCGTCGCACCGCCTGATCCGCGTCGAAGGCACCAACGGCACAGGCAAGTCGACCCTGTTGCGCCTGCTCGCCGGGATCGACTCGCCCACCGAGGGCCGCGTCACCGGCCGCCCCGGCCGCACCGCGTACGTGCCCGAACGCTTCCCCGTCGCACTGCCCTTCACCGCCGCCGGCTATCTGACCCACCTGGGCCGGATCCACGGACTGCGCGGCGCGCGGGCGGCGGCGCGCGCCGACGAGTGGCTGGAGCGCTTCGGGGCGGCGCGGTACGCCCGTACGGCGCTCTCCGAACTCTCCAAGGGCACCAGCCAGAAGGTCGCCGTCGCACAGGCTCTGCTCGCCGGGCCCGAACTGCTGGTGCTGGACGAGGCATGGACCGGGCTCGACTCCGCAGCCCGCACACAGCTCGACCTCGCGGTCGCCGAACGCGTCGCCGCCGGCGGCACCGTCGTCTTCGTCGACCACGACCCACGGCGCCTGGCAGGGGCGGCGGACGACGTGTACGCGCTGGCGGGCAACGCCCTCGTACGCGATACGGGGGTGAACTCCCCGGCCGGACAAGGGCCACGGGTACGGATCGTGGCCGTCGGCCCGCCCGGCGCGGCGCCACCGGAGCCCCTGCCCGGCGGCCCCACGTACGAGCGCGGTCCCGCCGGCGGGACCGTACAACTGACCGTCGCCGCCGCGCACTCCGACGCCCTGCTGCGCGCACTGCTCGCGGCGCGCCCGCCCTGGCACATCCATGAGGTGAGCCTTGAGCCTGCCACGACAGGGCAGGCCGCTTCATGACCGCGCTGTTCCGCTACCACGCCGCCATGCTGCTGCGCTCGCAGCGCTGGCTGCCCCCGCTGCTGCTCTACGGGATCTTCCTCGCCGTCGGCGTCCAGGGCGGCGAGCCGGTGCTCGACTCGCTCGGCGTCGCCGCCGCCGCGCTGCTGCCGGTCACCGCGTGGCTGGTCCGGATCTGCGTCACGCAGGAACCGGACGCGGCGCGCGCCGTCACGGCCGCCGCGTCGGGCATGCCGCAGGCCCATCTCGCCGCGCTGCTGGCCGCGTCGGGGTGCGCGGGCGCGTTCGGCGTGGCCGGCACGGTGATCGTCACGGCCGTCAGTGAGCGCAGGAGCGCCGACGGACTGGTGGACGTGGCGCCGCTGTCCGCCGGAGCGGCCGGTCTGCTCGTGGCCCTGGTCTGCCTCCTGACCGGCGCGGCGGTCGGCGCGCTGTGCTCACGGCCCCTGCTGCGCGGCCGGGGCTGGTCGCTCGCGTCGACGGCCCTCCTCGCACTGCTGGCGCTGGTGACCACCGGATCCCCGGCGAAGGCCGCCGTCTCCGGCCTGGTGACCGGCTCGCGTACGGGCGTGATCCACACCCTCGGCCTGCCACTGGCGGCTGCCGTACTGGTGGCGGCCGTGGTGGTGGGGGCGGTCTGCGTGCTGGGCACCCGGCGGGGCTGAGCGCGCGGTTCAGTACGCTCGACGGTATGGACGCCATAGGAGACGAACCGACCGGCGGCGGGACGGTGGTGTACGCCGACTGCGTGCACTGCGGGGAGCCGACCGAGTACCCGGAATCGGTCAAAGGCAGCACGCTGTGCCCCGTCTGCGAATGGCACGAGGCGCAGCGGACGGCCTGCTCGGGCTAGGGCGTGTCCGCGAAGTAGCGTCGTCCGCCCGTAGGGCGGGGCTCACGGCGTCTGGTGCGTGCGATCGCAAGGCGGAGGATCGGCGTTGTGGATGGCCCGGCCGTACTCGGTCGAGTCCGACAACGCAGGGGGCACCTCCCGTGCCCGAAGGGCTACGGGGGAGAGCGTGCGTGCCAGGCGTCGTGAGCCAGACGGGACTTCGCGGACACGCCCTAGGGCCTGTCGCCGTCCCCGTCCAGAAGCCAGGACTGGACTCTGAACGACTGCTCAAGGTCCTCTCCGTACACCTCGGGTCGCTCCTCGGCCAGTACACGCCGTATCTCCAGCCCCTCCCGCAACGCGGCGAGCGCTTCCTCCCGCCGGCCCACGGCGCCCAGCCGGACGGCGAGGTTGGTCAGGCTCGATGCAAGGGCCGGGATGTACGGCCGGGGGCGTTGGAGAGCCAGTTCCCTGTAGAGCCGGACCGCTTCGGTGATCGCCGCGAGGCCCTCTTCGTGCCGGCCGACCTCACCGAAGCGGTTGGCGAGGTTGTTCAACGACCTGGCGATCTCGGGGTGGTGGGAGTCGGCCTGGTCGGCGGCCAGCTCCTGGTAGAGCTCCACCGCTTGGGTGATCACGGCGAGCGCGTCCTCCCGTCGGCCGAGATGGCTCAACCGGTTGGCGAGGTTGTTCAAAGTGGTGCCGAGGGCGGCCCGGTAGTAGTGAGGGTCCTCGGCGGCCAGCTCCCGGAAAAGCTGGACGGCTTCGGTGATCGCCGCGAGTGACTCCTCGTGCCTGCCGGCATCGCCCAGCCGGACGGCGAGGTTGTTCAACACCCGGGCGAGGTCGGGGCGGCCGGCGGCGGGGTGCTCGACAGCCAGTTCCCGGTACAACTCCACGGCCTCGGTGATGGTGTCCAGCGCCTCGACCCGCCTGCCCCGTTCGCTCAGCTGCTGGGAGAGGTTCTTCAGAGCCGAGGCCAGCTCGGAACGGTGGAGGCCGGGCTGCCGCCGCGCCGACGCCCGGTACCGGAGGACGAGGCTCTCGGCGAGAGCCAGGTCGTCGGCCGACCCTGCAAGGTCGGTCTCGTCGTCGGAACCCGACGCGAACGCGTCGACCAGCTCGTCGGCGGTCGGCCTGGCCGCGGGATCCTGATCCAGGCACGCCCAGAGCACTTCGACGAGGCGCGGGTCGATCTCCGACGCGGCGAGTCTCGCGAGCGCGTCCTCGTCGGGCCGGAAGTCGCTCCACCGGTCTGTGGCGAAGGCCAGGAGCAGCGCGCCCGTCGAGTAGATGTCGCTCTCCCTGGTCGGACCGCGACCGGGGCTGGCCCCTCCTGTCACCAGGTATGACTCGCTGCGCGGGTACTTCTCCCGGTGGTCGCTGTGGACACCGTCCCGCGTCGCTGTCATCCACCCGACAAGCCGCACACCGTGGTCGGTGACCAGTACGGTCCTCGGCGCGAGCGTCCCGTGCACCAGGCCGACGTTGTGCGCGTGGCGCACCGCGCGGGCCAGGTCGCCTCCGACCCGCCGGAAGAGAGCGTCACCGACGGACCCCGCCTGCTCTCCGAAGAAGGCGTGCAGATTGGGCGCGGGCCCCGAACCCGGATCGTCCTCCCGCCGGCGCAGATAACTCGCCGCCAGCCACGGCATGCCCTGGCGCCGGCCGTCGTCCCAGTCGAGCAGCCGGGGGGCGTATCTGCCCCGCATGCGCTCCAGGCACTCCGCCTCCGTGCGGATCAGTTCGAGTGCCTGCCGGGGGTCCATGGAGTACAACGGGGTGGGCGTGCGCATCAGCACCGTCGTGCCGTCCTCGTCCTGCGCCAGATAGATGCCCGGGTCGTCCCAGCCCCAGGTGCTGCGGGCGTAGAGCCGGTACGAGCCGAGCCGCTGGGGATCGCTGCGCAGGAGCTGCGACCAGCCCGGCGGAATGTCCGGGGGCCACCCCTCGTGCGGGGCTTCGGGCCGGGTCTCGCGTCCGGTCTCACGCCCGGCCTCGCGCCGCGCTTCCGGCAGGCGTACGGGCGGCGCCTCCGGCGCGCCGCCCGCTCCGGCGCTCACCGGCGGCACCCCCAGTCGTCGCAGCAGGCGTTCCTTCAGCCAGCCGAAGGAGCGGTCGGTGTCGGCGATCACGGCGGTTCCGTCCGGATGGCCCACCCAGGCGGGGAAGTTCGAGGAGCGGCCGATGGCGGCCTCCAACTGCCGAGTGACGGAGCGGGTGTTCCGTAGCAGCTCCTGTGGGGAGAGGGCGCCGAGAAGGAGACGGCGGGCCTCGTCCGAGAAGTCGAAGAGCTGGTGCTGGGGGAGATGGGTCGGCCAGGCGGCCGTGGTCTGCCGCATGAGGCCGCCGAGGAAGACCTCCACGATGTGTCCGTTGTCCGTGGGCGGTCCGAGCGCGTTCTGGACCAGGCGCATCACCGGCGGGGTGACGGGAGCCACCGCGGCGAGATGGGCCGCGAGGCGGTACGCCTCGGGTGACGCGGCCTCCCGGAAGCGCAGGACGGCGTCCGCGACGTCGCCTTGGCGCGTATCGGCGAAGGGGCGGCCGGTGGCGGGCCGGCCCGCGCTCCACAGGGGGAGCTGCGCGGTGGTTCCGGGTGAGGCGATCAGCCGCGCCCAGCCTGCGACGGCGGCGGGCGAGGGTTCGAGGACCGGCACGGGGACCGAGTCGAACGTCACCAGCTCGGGCGGCAGGACCGGGTCGGTGATGTGCCAGTCGGTGTTCGGGCCGCCCCGGCGGTGCGTGGCGACCCGCCAACGCTGGGCCGTGATGCCGGAGTTGGCCCACAGGCGGGTCGGCAGCGCGTGGACGACAGCGGTCGGGCCGCAGCGCGCCCACAGCTGCATCACGTCGCGCATACGGCCGTCCCACCACGCCTCGCCGACACCGTCGCTGACGACGAGCACGAGCGTGTTCCCCGTCGGGTCGCTCACGCTCGCGGGCGTCTGATAGGGCCCCTTGTGCCCGTAGGGGCGGGTGCTGAGGCGTGGAGCAGCGGCGCCGCGGGTGTCCAGTCCGTACACGCGGATGTCGCGGAAGGCCCCCGCGCGTTCCATCAGCGTGCGCACCTCGGTGGCCAGACGCTGCCACAGGACCATGGAGACGCCGTCGTCGACCAGCAGGGCGAGGGAGAGCCAGCGCGTTCTGACGGGGCGGGTGACGGTTTCGGGCAGTCCCGTGTCGGCCATGGCTGCCACGGTCCGTACGACGTCCAGCTCGTGGCGCCGATGGTCGGGGAACCGCTGTCGCAGGGGTCGCAGGGACTTGCCCAGCCGCAGCTCCCGGGCGTCGAGGAGACGGCTGTCGGGAGCCCGCACAGCGAGCGCTCTGCGAGGCGTCGAGTTCCGCTCGGCGCGCCCGTCCGCCTGCGCCGCCGCCCGCAGCGGGAGTCCGGGTGCGGAGTCCCCCGACGGCTCCGGGCCCGCCTGTTCGGGGGGCGTGGTGGGCGAGGGCTGCGTCGGGCGGTTGCCGTCCTGGCCTCCAGGGCGCGGTTCGGGAGCGGCGGGCGGACGTGCCCGGACCAGGGGCGCGGCGTCCGGCGGCAGGTTCCCCGCGAGCCACAGGACGTCGAGAAGTTCCTCGTCGGCGAGGGTCACCCCGCTCTTGGCCAGTACGTCGCGCAGACGCCCTAGCACGCCGTCACACCGCTCCGCCGAGTTCGTGCAGTACGGCGTCGAGGAGGCGGCCCGCGTCGAGACCGACGCCTCCCTTTCTCAGGAAGACGGCGTTGAGGAGCTGGTCGGTGGCGAGTTCACCGGGAGCCCGGCGGCTGAGGAAGGTCTCCAGCAGATCGTCCACGTCGTGCAGGGCGTCGTCCCCGAGGTGGGCGGCCACGATGTCCCGCAGCCGCTGCTCGTCGGGTTCGGGCAGGTCGAGCCGGACGCAGCGCCTCAAGAAGGCGGGCGGGAAGTCGCGTTCGCCGTTGCTGGTGATCACGACGACGGGGAACTCACGGCAGCGGATCCGGCCCCGTACGACGGGCGCGGGGTGGTCGGGGTCGTCGGTCTGCACCAGGACCGGGGGGTGGCTGTCGGGCAGGCGGGCGAGTTCGGGGATCGTGAACTCGCCCTCCTCGAAGACCGTGAGCAGGTCGTTGGGGAGATCGACGTCGCCCTTGTCCAGCTCGTCGATGAGCAGGATCCGGGGGCGTTCGCGGGGAACGAGGGCGTTGCCCAGGGGACCGAGGCGGACGTACCGGCCGATGTCCGGGTCGCCGGCGTCCCGCTGGTGGTTGGCCTCGCGCAGCCGGCCGACGGCGTCGTACTCGTACTGCGCGTCCCGCAGGGCGGAGCGGCTGTTGACCGGCCAGTGCAGGACCCGGCCGAGGGTCAGCTCGTGCGCGATGGCGTGGGCGAGGGACGACTTGCCGGTGCCCGGATGACCGTTGACCAGAAGCGGACGGCGCAGATGGAGGGCGGCGTTGACGATCTCGGCCTCGTCGGCGCCGATGAGATACGGCCGCGGACGGGAGACCTTCTCGCCCGCCGACAGCTCCTCCGGATCGAACCGGCGCCATGGCGGGGCCTGGGGGAACGCGACCTTGCGGGCCGTCCCGTCGCCCTGGAACAGCCGCCAGTCGGGGGCGGGCCCCGGTTCGGTGGATGTCATGAGACCTGAACTCCAATCCGGGGATCCGCCAGTCGCAGCGACTCGGGCTTCGGGTGGCCGCTGTCTTCCTCCCACACCAGGGCGGGGCGTGCCGTCGTCGTCGCCGTCGGTTCCAGGGCCTCGGCCCGGAACTCGTAGACACGCTTGGGGAGTTCGGCCAGCAGACCGAGGGGGTCGAGCGGGCTCAGCTTCGGCGCGTCCGCGTAGCCGTCGGCCTCGCGGTCCCAGAGAACCACGGGCACACCGCGCGCGAGGCAGAGCTCCAGCAGCCGCATCCGCTGTTCGCGAGGCCCGTTGATGACTACCTGGGCGGCGTCACGGTGGCTTGTCTTCAGCAACAGATCCAGCTGTCGGTCGGTCGCGCACTTCTGGTCGGTGACCAGCGGCGTCAGGTATCCGCTCTGCCATCTGCGCCGCTGATCGCGGTCGCGGGTCACCACGCGCGCGCTCATGTCGGGGCAGCTCAAGGTCATCCGGTACTCAGCGCCGATCGCCCGGTCGGGCACGAATTCGTTGGGCGCCCCGGGGTTCCACTCGTCGACGGCCAGATGCAGCCCCTGCCGGTCGACCAGCACCGTCACCCACGGCACCTGGTCGCCCTGGCCGGGTTCGTCGGCCGCGGAATCCACCGCCTCACGCAGGCATACGGCGATCTCCTCCGGTGTCTTCGGTACGGTCCGCGACTCGTGGAGCACCGCCCGCGTACCGTCCTTGCGGGCGACGAGGATCCGGCAGACGTACCGCTCCTCCGAGGACGCCTGGCCCCCGGTCAGCTCCAGGACCACCCGCGACACCGGCGACGGCTGCCGCGCTCCCCACAGGACCGCGTCGGCGCGCCGCTCGTCGAGGGCGGTCGGGTGGATGCCGGTGCGGCCGGCCACCCGGGCGGACCACTCGCGCAGCTCCGCCGCCTCCTCACCGCCCACGGCGGCTGCCACGTACTCGACCAGCCGCAGCAGCGCCGGGACCTGCGGCGTGCCGTCCGGCACCTGCAAGCTGTCGGACATCGCCTCCAACTCCTCCACGAAAGGCCCGAGTTCGTCGACCGGCAGATGGGTGCGGGAGAGGGTGTCGGAAAGGCAGACGTAGCGCAGCGCCTCGCTCGCGGCGCGGGGCAGCAGCGTGGCGCGTTCCTTGCAGATGCCGCTCAGCAGCTGCACGAGGCGCTCGTACTCCGCCAGGGACAGCAGCGAGCCGAGCCCGGCGGCTCGCGCCCGGGTCAGCAGGGCGGTCAGCCGGTCGCGGGCTGTGTCCTCGGTGAGGGTCGGCGCCAGGGTGCCGCTGAGCGACGCGAGCGCGCGACGGTTCCCGGCGAACAGCGCCATGAGATCGGACAGGGAGGGCGCGTAGTCGGCGGGGACCTGATAGCCCAACTCCAGGGCGAGCGACCGGGCGTGGACGGAACACACCTTGGGGTCGCCGAGGAAGTGCCACAGTGCCAGCTCAAGGGCCTGCTCGGCCGGCGCACGGTCGGCCGGTGGCCCGGCCTTGGGCAACGACGCGCCGATGTTCACCAGTTGTGCCGGACCGTCGGCGTACTGTCGCAGGAGAGACTCGAACTCGCCCTCCTGGACGAAGGCGTGTGCCGGGGAGGCGCGCAGTCGCCGGTTTCCGTAGGACTGGTTGTCCTCGATCACCACACCCACGAGATGGTCGTCGCAGAAGACGGCGGCCCCGGAGGCCCCTCCCCAGGCTTTCCGTCCGTCGGTCCGGTGATCGGGCGCGGGATCCTGGTCGAGGACATAGCGTGCGCGCGAGCCCGAGGACAGCAGGGGCAGCACTCCCCGAAGATGCTCGACCTCGCGCTCCTCCTCGGCGGTGGCCAGCGGGAATCCGAGCCCCTCGTAGCGCAGCGGCGCCTTGCCGACCGGGTGGCCCCAGCGGACCGGGCCGTCGGGCACCTCCACCGGGTCGTCAGTCAGCAGGAGCGCGACGTCCAGGTCCTGCGGGTGCCGCCAGAGGACGCTCGCTTTCGTGCGTACGGAGCTGCCTTCTCCGGGGTGCCCCACCCGTATCTGGATCTGGGGCCATTCGGCGCGTGTGTCGCGGTCCTCGATCACATGACGGGCGGTGAGGACCAGACGCGGCGCGATCAGATACCCGGACCCGACACTTCGCCGCTCCTGTGCGGTGCCCCCGCGAATCAGCGCCAGCCTGCGCGGATCCATCTCACTCCTCGTCCCAGGAGCCGGGTTCGCTGTCGCTGATCTCGGCGTCGGTGCCGCCTGCGGCACGGTCCCGGACCGACAGCCGTAGCGTCAACTTGTGGGTACGGACGGTGGAGTGCTCACCGCCGACACCGACGGTCGCGACGCCGAAGCTGAGCTTGCCGTCCCCTGTGCCGGTGTTGCGCAGCTCCAACAGCAGCTCCAACTCCGCCTCTTCCACGCCGAACGCGAACTGCTGGCCGGCCCCCAGGTCCTGCGCCTGGTACAGCTCCTGCCGCAACTCCTCGATGGCCGCGGCCAGACCGATACTCGCCATGCCGACTCCCCGTTTCGCCCCGTGTGCTCCGTGCCCGGTTCACGAGCTAATGACCCGTCACGTTACCGCTTCCGCGGGGCGTTTCGACCGGCTTGGGCATAACCTCGAAAGGCCCCGCACCGACGGTCGAAGGAGACGGTCCGCCCGCCATGCAGGAGATCAAGGATGCCGCGTGGGAGGCCGCGGACAGGCTGCGCGGCTCGGTCGACGTGATGGATCTCCCGGAGTACGTCGGCGGCCTGATCTTTCTGAAGTACGTCTCCGACGCGTTCGCCGGGAATCGCTCCGCTCTGAGGGCGCGGCTTGTTACGGAGGGGTACGACGAGGACCACGTCGAAGAGCTGCTGGAGGACCGGGAGTCGACGGATGCCCCCGTCATCTGGGTTCCCAGGAGCGCCCGTTGGCAGTGGATCAACGCTCTCAAGGACACCCGCCGCATCAGCCAAGCCATCGACGACGCCATGAACGCGATCATGCTGGCGAACTCCTCACTGCTGGGCGCCCTGCCGGCGGTCTTCCGGGACGGCACCGCCGACCGAGAGCGCCTGGCCGAAGCCGTGGCCCTCATCGGGCGCGTTCGTTTCACCGGCACCGAGGAGAGGCCCGCGCCGGACGTGCTCGCCGAGGCGTACGAATTCCTTCTCGACAGGTTCGGCGGCGATTCCGGCACACCCCGGTCCGTCGGCCGGCTGCTGGTCGGGATTCTTGAGCCGTACGGCGGGCGCGTGTACGACCCGGCGTGCGGGTCCGGCGGCCTGCTCGCCCAGGCAGGCACGTTCATGGCCCTGCATCCGGGGGACTCCGGCGATTCCGTGGTCTACGGCCAGGAGATCAACGAACGGACCTGGCGGTTGGCCAGAATGAATCTCGCCGTCCACGGTGTCGTGAGCGACCTCGGCGATCGATGGGGCGACACTCTCGCCCACGACGAACACCCGGACCTCAAGGCCGACTTCGTCATGGCCCAACCCCCGATCGGCCTCTGGAAGTGGGCGGGGAGCGAGGACGACCCCCGGTGGAGGTACGGCGTCCCCCCACGGACCAACGCCAACTACGCGTGGCTCCAACACGCGGTCTCCAAGCTGAGCGACCGGGGCACCGCCTGCGTCGTCCTGGAGAAGGGCTCACTGCTCTCCCGGTCGCCTGCTGAGACACGGATCCGGCAGGCGCTCGTAGAAGCCGACCTGGTGGCCGCCATCGTGGCGTTGCCGGAGCAGTTGTTCCGCTCCACACAGGTCCCTGCCTGCCTCTGGGTGCTGACGAAGGACAAGTCGCCCGAGCGCAGGGGTCGGATCCTCTTCATTGATGCCCGCGACCTGGGCGCGTTGGCCGACAGTGCGGAGCGCGTGCTGAGTGACGAGGATCTGGCGAAGATCACCAGGGTCTATCACGAGTACCGGGACGAACCCGGCTTCTGTGTGTCGGCCGGGCTGACGGCGGTGCGCGAACAGGAGTACGTGCTGACGCCCGGTCGATACGTGCGAGCCGCCCGGGCCCCGGCCGGGACCCGGGCGCTGACGAAGGATCTGTACGGGGTGTTCAACTAGCGCCCTTCATCAGCTCCGACACCTTGACGAAGCGGTAGCCCCGCTCCCGCAGCGCCGGCACGATGGTGCGGACCGCCTCGTCCGTCACCGGTGCCGCGCTCGTCGTGCAGTGCATGACCACCAGTGAGCCGGGGCGCACCCCGGCGAGCACCTGTTCGGCCACCGCGTCCGCGTCCGTCGCGAACGCGTCGCCGCTCACCACGTCCCACTGGACCGCCGTCAGGCCCGCCGGGGCCAGGGTCCGCAGCGTCGACCGGTCGTAGCAGCCGCCGGGGAAGCGGAAGTACGGCACCACCTGGCGTACTCCTGCCTTACGGAACGCGCCGAAAGCACGTTCCACGTCGGCGGCCATGTCCTTCTTGCCGAGCACCGGGAGCCCGTGGCAGTCCGCCGTGAAGGAGTAATGGCTGTACGAGTGGTTCGCGACCTCGAACAAGGGGTCGGAGCCGATCTCTCTGGCCTGGAACGGGTACTCCTCCGCCCACCGGCCGGTCATGAAGATCGTCGCGGGGACTTCGAGGCGGCGCAGCGAGGTGATCAGGGTCGGGTTGTCGAAGCGCTCGCCCCGGGCCGCGCGTGGCCCCTGATCGGCGGTCATGTCCGCGTCGAAGGTCAGCGCGACGGTCTTGGGCGCCGCCTTCGCCCGGGTCGTGCGGCCGGGGTCCGCGCCGCGCAGGAAGACGGGTGTCACGGCAGGGCGCTCGGGGCCGGCGGGTTGCTGCGCCGAGGTTCTGGGGGAGGGCTTGGCCGTCAGACGGGCGTCGGTGTCGGCTCCGCAGCCGACCAGGGTGGCCCCCAGCACGGCGACGGCGACGAGTCTCAGAACATTTGTAGGCATAAAGGGAAAATATATGACTAACTGTTCATCATGCGGTTGCGGCGCTCGAAGATTGCCGGAACGCGGCACTGCTCGCCCTGACGGACCGTGAGAAAATCTCCTCCCATTCAAGGGTTCTTGGGGGACCGGCGAGAGCCGGGGGAGGGACGACCCATGGATGTGTTCCTCGGTCTCGGGATCGCCGGTGTGGTCCTGCTGGCGGTGGCCCTGATCTTCGACGGCATCTTCGAAGGTCTGTTCGGCGGAGTCCTCGACGGGCTGTTCGCGGGGCTGCTGTCCCTGCCCGTCGTGGCGGGATTCGTCGCGATGCTGGGCTTCGGCGGGGCGATCGTGCTCGGTACGACGGACCTCGGCGTCGGTCCCGCCGTCGTCGTGGGCGCCGTCGCCGGCGCCGTCACCGGCTGGCTGGCCTGGAGACTCAGCCGGGTGCTGATGCGCGATCAGACGGACGCCACGCCGCGCGGGGCCGACCTCGTCGGTACGTCGGGGTCCGTGGTCACGGCCATTCCCGTCGACGGCTACGGCGAGGTGATGCTCCGGGTGGCGGGGCAGCCGGTGAAGTTCGCCGCGAAAAGCGCGGTGCCCCTGGCGCGGGGCGCCGAGGTCTGGGTGGAGTCGACGCTCTCGTCCACCTCGGTCGGCGTCCGGCCTGTCGAACGCTGATCCCCGCCGCTGACACACCGGCACATCGAGCGGCCGAACCGCCGAACCGCCGCGCGGCGACCGGCGTCCCACAGGTGCGGCGTCCACAACTCGTACGTCAACAGGGGGCAACCCAATGAGTCCAGTGATCATCGCGGTGGCGGGAGTCGTCGTACTCCTCGTCCTGCTCGCTCTCGTCGTCATCACCCGCTACAAGGTCGCGGGCCCCAGCGAGGCCTTCATCATCACCGGCCGCCGGGGCAAGTCCTCCACGGACCCGGTCACCGGCCGGGTCAGCACCGACAACAGCGGCCAGAAGGTGGTGGTCGGCGGCGGCGTGTTCGTCGTCCCGTTCGTCCAGCAGAAGTTCACGCTCGACCTCTCCAGCCGGCACATCCCCGTCGCCGTACGGGGCGCGGTGACCCTGCGCGGCGTCAAGGCGCACCTGGAAGGTGTCGCGATCGTCAAGGTCGGCGGCAACGAGGACGCCATCCGGGCCGCCGCCCAGCGGTTCCTGCGGCAGCAGAAGGGCATCGTCGGCTTCACCCAGGAAGTGCTCTCCGGCGCGCTGCGCGCCATCGTCGGCCGGATGGCCGTCGAGGACATCATCCGCGACCGTGCCGCCTTCGCCGGCCAGGTCGCCGAGGAGGCCGAGGCCAGCCTCTCCGGGCAGGGCCTGATCCTGGACGCCTTCCAGATCCAGGACATCACCACCGAGGGCTCCTATCTGGAGGACCTGGGCCGGCCCGAGGCCGCCCGTGCCAAGCAGGAGGCGGACATCGCGGAGGCGATCGCCAAGCGCGCCTCCGAGCAGGCCAGGCTCAAGGCCGCCGAGGAGATCGCGGTGGCCGAGCGGACCTTCTATCTGAAGCAGGCCGAGATCAAGGTCGAGACCGAGGCTGCCAAGGCCAAGGCCAACGCGGCGGGCCCGCTCGCCGAGGCCGCGCGCCAGCAGGAGGTGCTCGGCGAGCAGGAGAAGGTGGCGCAGCGCCAAGCGGCACTGACGGACCGTCAACTGGACACCCAGGTACGTAAGCCGGCCGACGCCGCCCGCTACCAGGCCGAGCAGGAGGCAGAGGCCCGGCGGATCGCACAGGTCAAGGAGGCCGAGGCGGACGCCGAGCGGTCACGGCTCACCGGTGAGGGAGAGAAGCTGCGCCGTGCGGCGCTCGCGGAGGCCGTACGTATCGAGGGTGAGGCGGAGGCCGACGCCATCACGGCGCGCGGCAGCGCCGAGGCCGGGGCGATGCAGAAGAAGGCCGACGCGTTCGCCCAGTACGGTGACGCGGCCGTGCTTCAGATGCTCGTCGAGGTACTGCCCGCCGTCGTCTCCAAGGCGTCCGAGCCGCTGAGCGCCATCGACAAGCTGACGGTCATCTCCACGGACGGCGCGAGCCAGCTCTCGCGCACGGTCACCGACAACGTCGCGCAGGGCATGGAACTGCTGACGTCCACCACCGGCGTCGACATCGGCGAACTGCTCAAGAGCCTGTCGCAGAAGGCGAGTTCGAAGCAGCCGCCCGCCAAGGTAGCGGCGAGGCCGGCCAAGTCGTCGGAGAGCAACAAGAAGATCGAGATCAGCGGCTGACGGACCGTCGATTCTGATTACGTCAGGGGCCGGCCGGGCTGTTGTCCGGCCGGCCCTCGCGTGCCGGCGGCCCGGTCCGCTGAACACAACTCCCGTACCGCCCGTATCAAGGGGTCGGACTCCGTAATCCCCCACAGGAGGCGACGAGTTGAGTCACAGGCGAATTTCCAAGGGCAAGGCCGTACTCGCGGGAGCCGGGGCGGTGGGTGTCGCCGCTGCGGCCATCCTGCTGCCGAACGCCAACGCGTCACAGTCCGGCACGGACGACGGCGCGGGCGGCGGCGCGGGACAGAACCCGAGGACGGTCAGCGCCGCGTCGGCGCCGGAACTCGTCGCGCGGCTGTCCTCACAGCTCGGCGACGACTACGCGGGGGCGTACTACGACGCCGCCAAGAAGCAGGTCGTGGTGAACGTCGCCGACGGTGGCGGCAGCGGCGGCGACGAGTCGGCGGAGCGGGTGCGCGCCTCCGGCGCCGTGGCCAGAAACGTACGGAACAGCATGGGCGAACTCCGGTCCGCCACCGGCACGTTGACCCGGGACGCCACCATCCCCGGCACCGCGTGGGCCGTCGACCCCCGGACCAACCAGGTCCTCGTCACCGCCGACACCACGGTCACCGGCGAGCGCTGGGACACCCTGGAGTCGACCGTGCGCTCGCTGGGCGAGGGCGTGGCCCGCATCCAGAAGTCGGCGGGCGAGTTCAAGCCCTTCCTGGAGGGCGGCGACGCCATCTTCGGCGGCGGCGCCCGCTGTTCGCTCGGCTTCAACGTCACCACCCAGGACGGCACGCCCGGATTCCTCACCGCTGGGCACTGCGGCGTCGCCGCCGAGCAGTGGTCCGAGGCGCAGAACGGCGCGCCCGTCGGTACGGTCCAGGCCGCGACCTTCCCCGGCGACGGCGACTTCGCGCTCCTCACCTACGACGACCCGGCCACCGACGCGCCCAGTGAGGTGGACCTCGGTAACGGCCAGACCCTGCCGATCGGGCAGGCGGGCGAGGCCGCGGTGGGTCTGGACGTCATCCGGATGGGCAGCACCACCGGGCTGGCCGACGGTTCGGTCACCGGACTCAACGCGACCGTGAACTACGCGGAGGGCTCCGTCAGCGGCCTCATCCAGACCAACGTCTGCGCCGAGCCCGGTGACAGCGGCGGCCCGCTGTTCACGGCGGACGGCACGGCGATCGGCCTGACGTCGGGCGGCAGCGGTGACTGCACGTCGGGCGGCGAGACGTTCTTCCAGCCGGTGACGACGGCGCTGGCGGCGGTGGGCGGCGCGGAGATCGGCGCGGGCGGCTCGGGCACCGGCACGGGCGACGCGGGCGGCGAAGGCGACACCGGCAACGACGGTGTGGAGGCCGGGCGCGACCACTGACCGCACCCGACGCCCGCTGTGCCCCGAGGCGCCGGACGGGCCGAACAGCCCGCCCGGCGCTTCTCAGCACAACCGGTCAGGCACCTAACGCCACGGCCCCGTGACCGCGAACGTCGTCCCCGGCGTGTAGCAGTTCACGTACATCGTGTCGCCGTCCGGCGCGAACGTGACCCCCGCGAACTCACCCCACTCCGGCTCCTCCGGCGTCCCGATGTTCTGCGCGCCGCGCGCCATCTCGTACAGCTCGCCGTGCCGCGTCAGCCCGTACACGTGCTGCGCGCCACCCCCGTCCTCGCACACCATCAGGCCACCGCTGGGCGCGAGGCAGATGTTGTCGGGGGACTCCCCGGGGAGCTGGATGTCGGTGTCCGGACCGAAGGCGATCACCAGGGTGAGCCGGCGCCGCTGCGGTTCGTACTTCCACACCTGCCCGTAGTGGTCGGCCGCCGAGCCCTCCGCGCTCTTCGCGAAGCTCGACACGAAGTACACGGACCGGTCGCCCCAGTAGCAGCCCTCCAGCTTCTGGGCGTGTGTGATGCCCTTCTTGCCGAAGTCCTGGAGCCGGATGGGCGTTTCCTTCGCCTGGGTGTCGGGCACGGGCACCCACTCGACACGGTCGAAGCTCGCGCCGGGCTCCTGGACGACCGACAGGTCCGGTACGCCGGGGACGCGCATGGCCTCCAGCGTGCCGCCCGCGCGCAGTGATCCCAGACCGCCGAGCGGCTTCTCGGGCAGGAAGCGGTAGAAGAGACCGAAGGGCCTGTCGAACGCGTCCTCCGTCTCGTACACCACACCCGTACGCGGGTCGATCGCGATCGCCTCGTGCTGGAAGCGGCCCATCGCCTTCAGCGGTACGGCCCCGCTGCGGTGCGGATCCGCGCCGTCGACCTCGAAGATGAACCCGTGGTCCTTGGTGTAGCCGTTGGTGCCGGCCTTGTCCTCGGTCTCCTCGCAGGTGAGCCAGGTGCCCCAGGGGGTGGGCCCGCCCGCGCAGTTGACGGCGGTGCCGGCGATGGCGACCCGCTCGCCGACCACGTTGTTACGGCCGTCGAGTTCGAGCGCCGTACAGCCGCCCTTGCCCATAGGGTCGTACGTCAGGCCGTCGACGGTCGGGACGCCGATGCTCGCGGTGGCCCGGTTCTCGTGGTTGCGGACCAGATGAACGCGTCCGCGGCGGCCGGCGAAGGCCGCCATGCCGTCGGGATTGCTCGGGACTTGGCCCTCGCCCGAACGGAGCTCGTCGCCCGTTCTGGACAGGACGCGGTAGCGGAAACCCTTGGGCAGATCGAGCAGGCCGTCCGGGTCGGGTACGAGCGGGCCGTAGCCGCTGCGCCCCATTTCCTGTGCGGCGGCGGTGCCGGCGAAAAGCTCCGACACCGCTCCGGTGAACGCGATTCCGGCGACCGATGCTCCGGTGGCCAGGACCTGACGTCGTGTTGCGGACATGAGGCAACTCCCTGTTGGCGGACAGGAACGTGACCCGCACGTGTGTATCACGGGTGTAGTGCACACGTGAACTGTGCGGGCCACGGAGCCTTATGTGTCGCCTGACGTGTCCTGAGAAATCAGGGACCGCGGATCAGGGACCGCGGGATCAGAGACCGCGGATCAGGCGAGCGACGCGGTGAGCGTGATGCTCGTGCCCGCGAGCGCCTGGCTGACCGGGCAGTTCGCCTTCGCGTCCTCGGCGGCCTTGACGAAGCCCGCCTCGTCCAGACCCTCGACCTCGCCCACCACCGTGATGTGCACGCCGGTGATGCCGGTGCCGGGCACCAGCGTGACGTCGGCCTGGGTGGTCAGCTTGGTCGGCGGGGTGCCGGCCTTGGCGAGACCGTTCGACAGGGCCATCGAGAAGCAGCTGGAGTGAGCGGCGGCGATCAGCTCCTCCGGGCTGGTCTTGCCGTTCGCCTGCTCGGCGCGGGAGGCCCAGGAAACCGGCTGCTCGGCGATGCCTGAGGAGTCGAAGGTGACGACGCCGCTGCCCTTGAGGAGGTCGCCTTCCCAGACGGTGTGTGCCTGGCGCGTGGTAGCCATGGTGATGGGAACCCTTCTGTATCGGGCACGCGAGAGTTGATCGGACGCCTCTCGCGCACCGCACATCGTTACGGCTCCGAACTTACTCGGCGCGCAGGCCCTTTGCGTCCCGTGCCAGCGCCGTGAGACGTGAGATCGCACGGAAGTACTTCTTCCGGTAACCGCCGTTCAGCATCTCGTCGCTGAAAAGCCGGTCGAAGGGGAGCCCGGAGGCGAGAACCGGTATCTCCCGGTCGTACAGGCGGTCGGCGAGTACGACGAGCCGCAGCGCCGTCGACTGGTCGGGCACCGGGCCCACGTCCGTGAAGCAGGCGACGCGCAGCCCCTCCGTCAGCGCGCCGTATCGGCTGGGGTGGACGGTGGCGAGGTGGGCGAGCAGGGCGGGGAAGTCGTCCAGGCTCGCGCCCTCGGTGGTGTGGGCGGCGCGCGTCACCTGCTTGGTGGTGAGCGGGGCGGGGGCCTCGGGCAGTCCCCGGTGCCGGTAGTCCTCACCGTCGATGCGCAGCGGGCGGAAGCGTGCGGAGAGCCCCTGGATCTCCCGCATGAAGTCCGCGGCGGCGAAGCGGCCCTCGCCGAGCTTGCCGGGGAGGGTGTTGGAGGTCGCGGCGAGCGCGACGCCCGCCTCGACGAGGCGGCTCA
>NZ_MDCR01000178.1 GCF_001723055.1 Streptomyces niveus | reverse complement strand
ATCTCGCCGATCTCGCCGATCTCGCCGATCTCACCAATCTCGCTGGTCGGTTCTTCGGTCGCTCGATCGGTTCGGCTCGGCAACATGCGGCAGGGCTCGCCCCGTGACCTACGTCACGGGGCGAGCCCTGTTCTGTTGATCGTCGGTCCTGGTGAACAGGACATCCACGGCGGCGGCTTGTGCCGCGGGGCGGCCGTACGCGTATGTGCCCCGGTCAGGCGGCGAGGCGGGCGGCCAGGGACTTGGCCTTCTGGGCCGCTTCTTCGCGCGCCTTCGCGCGGGAGGCCTCGGCGAGCGGGATGAGGTCGGCCATCGCGGGCACGGAGTGGGCCAGGGTCAGTTCGGGGACGATGAAGTCGACCTCGACGCCGAACATGCCGTTCAGCACCTTCTCCAGATAGTTCTGGACGAACTCGAAGTCCTCGCGCGGGGTGCCCGCCGCGTACGAGCCGCCCCGGCTGGCGACGACAGTGAACGGCCTGCCCTTGATCGGGCTGTCCTCGCCGGCGTTGTGGCCGTTGATGATCACGTGGTCCAGCCAGGCCTTCAGGGTGGACGGGATCGTGAAGTTGTACATCGGGGCGCCGATGAGCACCGCGTCCGCGGCGGCCAGTTCGGCGGCGAGTTCGGCGCGCAGCGCGTTCTCCGCGCCCGCGGCGACGGCCGCGATGTCCAGGTGCGGCAGCGGGGCGGCGGCGAGATCGCGGTAGACGACCTCACCCCTCGGGTGCTGTTCGCGCCAGCCGTCGACGAACGCGGCGGTGACGTCGCGGGAGGCCGATCCCTGCGGGGAGACGGCGGAGTCGAGGTGCAGCAGTGTGGCCATGAGGATCTCCATGGGTGGGGAGAGCGGATTCGTTCGTACCTATGGATAGCACAGTAGCTTACTTTTCATTAGGGACTCATGGCTGCCCCAGTACACTGACGCCATGGAGGCAAGCGGAAACCCGTGCAAGCCGGCTGATGTGGGGATGACGCGTGTCTTCGAGCTGTTCGGCAAGCGATGGACCGGGCTGATCGTGTCCGTTCTCATGCAACGCGCCGTGCATTTCGCGGAGTTGCGGCGGGCGATCCCCGGCATCAGCGAGCGCATGCTGTCCGACCGGCTCACGGAGCTGGCCGCGGCCGGGCTGGTCGTGCGCGAGGTCGAGGAAGGGCCGCCGCTGCGGGTCGCCTACCGGCTCACGGACGCGGGGGCGGCGATGGAGCCCGCGCTGGAGGAGCTGGGGCGGTGGGCCGAGAAGCACCTGGCCGGCGAGAACAGCTGCCCGAAGCGGGACCACGGTCCGGCCTAGGTTCCGTCCGGCGGCCTTGTCCGGCGGCCTTGTCCGGCGGCCTTGTCCGGTGGCCGTGGGCGGGACCGACGGGGCGTCGGGAGTCGGCAGGTCGGAGGGTTATCCACAGGGGGAGACGGCTGTCGGGGTGCGGGGGTACCGTCGTGGCCAGTTGATGTTGGTCGAGTTCGGGGGAGGCGGCGCGCCATGGGTGAGGCCGGTTCGGTGGTGACGGACGCGCGCATTCCGGTGGTGCCGGGCTTCGCGCGGCGCGAGGCTTCGGGTGACGCGGGGAGCACGCCCAAGGAGGCGGGGAAGGCACTGCGGGAGCGGGTGCCGAGGTCCTCGCACGATTCGCTGGTGCTCTCGGCCGAGCGGCCGGACGCGGTGCGGGCCGTCGAGGAGTCGAACCGTGACCGGGTGCCCGAGCTGACGCCGCTGCGGGTGGGTCGCATGGCCGCGACGCCCTTCGCCTTTCTGCGGGGCGCGGCAGGACTGATGGCGTACGACCTGGTGGGTACGCCGGTGACGGGCGCGGGCGCGCAGATCTGCGGTGACGCGCACGCGGCGAACTTCGGGTTGTACGGGGACGCGCGAGGCCGCCTCGTCATCGATCTCAACGACTTCGACGAGACGGTCGTCGGCCCCTGGGAGTGGGACGTCAAGCGGCTCGCCACCTCGCTGGTGCTCGCCGGGCGGGTGGCCGGGGCCGACGAGGAGACGTGCCGGCGCGGCGCTCAGGACGCGGTGGGCGCGTACCGGCGCACGATGCGGCTGCTGTCGAAGCTGTCGGCCCTGGACGCGTGGAACGCGATCGCCGACGAGGAGCTGGTCTCCCACACGGACGCGCGCGATCTGGTGGGGACGCTGGAGCGGGTGTCGGAGAAGGCGCGTAAGAACACGAGCGCGCGGTTCGCCGCCAAGTCGACCGAGATCGTGGACGGCGACGGGAGCGGCGGTGCGGGGGCGCAGCGGCGGTTCGTCGACGCGCCGCCCGTGCTGCGGCGGGTGCCGGACGAGGAGGCCTCGGCGGTCGCCGCCGGGCTGGGTGAGTACGTGGGCACGCTCTCGGAGGACCGGCTGCCGCTGCTCGCGCGGTACGCGATCCACGACGTGGCGTTCCGCGTGGTCGGCACGGGCAGCGTCGGGACCCGGTCGTACGTGGTGCTGCTGCTGGATCACCGGGGCGAGCCGCTGGTGCTCCAGGTGAAGGAGGCGCGGGCGTCGGCGCTGCTGCCATTCGTGGAGGCGGCCGGGTTCGGGACGGCGGGGGTGGGTCACGAGGGGCGCCGGGTGGTGCTCGGGCAGAAGCGGATGCAGGTCGTCAGCGACAACCTGCTGGGCTGGACGACGGTGGCCGGCAGGCCGTACCAGGTGCGGCAGTTCAGGAACCGCAAGGGCAGTGTGGATCCGGCCGCGCTCCCGGCCGACCAGGTCGACGACTACGCGCGGATGACCGGCGCGCTGCTGGCCAGGGCGCACGCGCACAGCGTGGACCCGCGGCTCGTCGCGGGCTACTGCGGCAAGAGCGAGGAGCTGGACGAGTCGGTCGCGGCCTTCGCCGTCGCGTACGCCGACCGGACCGAGGCGGATCACGCCGAGCTGGTGACGGCCGTCAGGAACGGACGGATAGCCGCCGAGCTCGGCGTCTGAGGGCGGCGGTGTCGCGGGGCGAGGCCCGGCATCCGTGGGGCGCCCGGGGGCGTGGCGCCAGGGATGTGGAGGAGCGGGGTGCGTTCGCCCGTAGGCTGGACGGGTGACGCAGGACGCCTTCCGGGAGCCGACGATCCGTAACGACGACGAGCAGGACGTGCCAGACGTGCCAGATGTGCCGGATGCCGCGACAGCCGCGACGACGGATGCCGGGAACGGACCGGATGCCACGGCGGGCGCCGCGGACGGGGCGGGGGCCCAGCGGCCGGAGGCGCGGCTGGAGCGGGCCGTGCGGGCCGCCGAGCAGGCGCTGATCGAGTTCGAGATCGCGCTGGAGACGTTCCGGGTCGAGGTGGAGAACTTCTCCCGGCTGCATCACCAGCGGCTCGGCCCCATGTACGCGCGGCTGGACGAGCTGGACGCGATGATCGCCGAGGCCCGCGCGTCGCGGTCGGGCGACCCGGAGGATCTGCGCAAGGCGCGTGAGGCACGGGCGATGGTGCAGCCCATGCCGGGGATCGAGGAGCTGTTCCACGACTGGCTCGACTCCGACGGTCTGTCGCCGGAGGCCGCGGCGATGCTCACCGACCAGCCGGTGCAGCCGCCGAAGCGGGTGCGGCCGACGGACGAGGTGCGCAAGCTCTACCGCGATCTCGCCCGCAAGGCCCACCCGGATCTCGCGCAGGACGAGACCGAGCGGGCCCGGCGGGAGGAGTTCATCACCCGGGTGAACGCGGCCTACGGGCGTGGCGACGAGGGGCTGCTCCGGCAGCTCGCCGAGGAGTGGGCGGCGGGGCCCGCGCCGAAGGAGCCGCGCCTGAGCGAGAGCGAGGAGCTGTACGCCCGGCTGGAGTGGCTGGCCCAGCGCAAGGAGATGCTGACGCTCGTCGCGCAGGAGCTGGAGCAGAGCGCGATCGGCGCGATGCTTCAGATGGCGCCCGACGATCCCGACCGGCTGCTGGAGGAGATCGCCGAGCAACTGCTCGCCGAGGTTTCGGGACGTGAGTCCGAACTGGCCAGGTTGGCGCAGCAGTAACGCGTCGCGTGCGCGAGGCTGTATCCGACGCATCCGGTGCACCGGCTGTACCTGTCGCACCGGCAGACACATCCGTACGAGAGAAGGCACATCACATGAGTTTCGCCCAGCTGCCCGCGGTGGATGTCGCGGCGGTACCGTCCGACGCTCTGGTGCTCGACGTCCGTGAGGACGACGAATGGGCGGCGGGCCATGTCGAGGGCGCGCTGCACATTCCGATGAGCGATTTCGTGGCGCGCTTCGGCGAGGTCACCGAGGCCGTGGCCGACGGCCGCAGGGCCTTCGTCATGTGCCGGGTCGGCGGCCGGTCCGCGCAGGTCACCCAGTATCTGGTGCAGCAGGGCATCGACGCGGCGAACGTCGAGGGCGGGATGCAGGCCTGGGACGGCGCCGGCCGTCCGATGGTCACCGACAACGGCACTGCGGCGTTCGTGCTCTGACGATCCGTCATCGGTGGTGCGCCGAGGTGGCCAGGTCGGTCATGGCGGTGCGGGCCGCCGCGAGGGAGTGGACCGCCATCTCCTGGAAGCCGGCCAGCGCCGGGACGTCGCCGGAGCGGGTCATCTCGGCGTGCGTGAAACACAGGTTCTTGTCGGCCACTCCCAGCTCGCCGAAGTACGTACGCAGATAGGGCGTCTGGAAGTCGTACGCCTCCCGTGGAGTGCCGGGGCCGTATCCCCCGCCGCGCGCGGTGACGACGACCACCCGTGTGTCGCGCAGCAGGCTGCTTCCGGTGTCCGGGTCCACGTACGCGCCGGGGAACGTCAGCCGGTCGATCCAGGCCTTCAGTGAGGCCGGTATCGAGAAGTTGTACATCGGGACGCCGATCAGCACGGTGTCCGCGGCGAGCAGCTCCTTGATCAGTGGCAGGGTCAGCGCCCACTCCCGCCGCTCGGCGTCGTTCTCGGCCAGAGCCGCCACCTCGGCGGGCGCGACGGTGCCGCGCCCCTCCACCCGCCGGCCGAGGGTGGCGTAGGCGGAGGACACCAGCGGTACGGGATCGGCGGCCAGGTCGCGGTGCCGGTGGCCGGAGGGGCCGTGCAGCGCGCGCCAGGTCTCCGCGAACAGGGCGGTCAGCTGTCTGCTGATGCTTTCCCCCGCGTCGTCGGCACTGGAGTCGAGATGCAGCAGGGAAGGCGTGTGTGTGGTCATCGGGATCGCTCCGTCACTTCTGTTGGTTCGGCTACGTCATTCAATGGACGGGCCGGAGCGAGGAAAGGTGACCTGAACCGATGGACGAGCGGGAGCGGCGGCTGAGGCATCCGCAGGAGCAGGAGCAGGGGCAAGCCCAGGACGAGCTGGCGCGGCGGTTCGAGGCCCACCGCACCCATCTGCGCGCCGTCGCCCACCGGATGCTCGGCTCGCTCGCCGAGGCGGACGACGCCGTGCAGGAGACCTGGTTGCGGCTCAGCCGGTTCGACGGCGCGGAGGTGGAGAATCTCGCCGCCTGGCTGCGGACGGTCCTCTCGCGGATCTGTCTCGACATGCTGCGCTCCCGTACGTCGCGCCGGGAGGACCCGGTGGGGCAGCGGGTCCCCGACCGGCCGTGGGGCGCCGGAGACGAGCGGGCGGCGGGCGATCCCGAGGGTGAGGCGGTGCTGGTCGACTCCGTCGGCCGGGCGATGCTGGTGGTACTGGACACCCTCGCCCCCGCCGAGCGGGTCGCGTTCGTCCTGCACGACATGTTCGCGGTGCCGTTCGACCGGATCGCGCCTCTCGTGGGCCGTTCACCGGTCACCACGAAGAAGCTCGCCAGCCGGGCACGGCAGAGGGTGCGGGGTACCACTGATGTCCCCGCCGCCGAACTCGACCGGCACCGGGCGGTTGTCGACGCCTTCCTCGCCGCGTCGCGCGGCGGCGATCTCGACGGGCTGCTCGCGGTGCTGGCCCCCGACGTCGTACGCCGGGCGGACCCCCAGGCGCTGCCCGGGGGCGCGGCCACCGAGGTCCGGGGCGCGCGGGAGGTGGCGCGGGAGACGGTGTACTTCGGGCGCAGGTCGCGGTCCGCGGAGACGGCACTGGTCAACGGGGCGGTCGGCGTGGTCGTGGCGCCGCACGGCCGGCTCCTCTACGCGCTCACCTGCACCGTCGAGGGCGACAGGATCGCGGCCTTCGAGGTGATCGCCGACCCCGAGCGCCTGCGCGGCCTGGAGATCGCGGTGCTGGGCGGGCCCGTGACGTGACGCCGTGCGCCGCCGGGCCCGGCCGCCCAGGGGAGGCGGGCCCGGCGGCGCACGTGGGCCGTTGTCAGCGGTCGAAGTCCAGCTCGACCTCGGCGGTGGCCGGATGGGACTGGCAGGCCAGCACGTAACCCGCTTCCGTCTCCTCCGGCTCCAGGGCGAAGTTGCGGTCCATCCGCACCTCGCCCGAGACGAGGAAGGCCCGGCAGGTGCCGCAGACGCCGCCCTTGCACGCGTACGGCGCGTCCGCCCGGCTGCGCAGCACGGTCTCCAGCAGGGAGTCGCCTTCGCGGACGGGCCAGCTGCCGGATCGGCCGTCGAGCGTCGCGGTGAGCGTGCTTCCGGTGGCGGCGCCCGATGTTGCGGCGGGCGTGGCCGCGCCCAGCGCGCCGTCGTCGACGTGGAAGATCTCCTGGTGGATCACCTTGCGCCCGACGCCGAGACCGCGCAGCGCCCGCTCCGCGCCCTTGACCAGACCGAGCGGCCCGCACAGGAACCAGCCGTCGACACCGTCCACCGAGAGCAGCGCGGGCAGCAGCTGTGCCAGCCGCTCCTCGTCCAGCCGGCCCGAGGGCAGCCCGGCCTGCTGCTCCTCCCTGGACACCACCGTGACCAGCTGGAAGCGGTCCGGATAACGGTCCTTCAGGTCCGCGACCTCTTCGAGGAACATCGTCGAAGCCACCGTGCGGTCGCTGCGGATCAGACAGAACCGGGCGTCCGGCTCCCGTGCCAGGAGCGTCGAGGCGATCGACAGCACCGGGGTGATGCCGCTGCCGCCGACGATCGCGGCGAAGTGCCCGGCGCGCGGCGCGAGCAGGAAGCGGCCGGTGGGCTCCATGACCTCGACTGTGTCTCCCACGGTCAGTTCCTTCAGGGCGTACGTCGAGAACTCACCGCCCTCGACCAGCCGGATGCCCACCCGCAGCACCGGGCGCTCGCCGGCGGGCGCGCAGATCGAGTACGTACGACGGATCTCCTCGCCGTCCACGACGCGGCGCAGCGCGATGTGCTGGCCCGGTGTGTGCCGGAACGTCTCGTCGAGCTCGGGCGGCACGGCGAAGGTGACGGTCACCGAGTCGTCCGTGAGCCGCTCGACCTCGCTGACGCGGAGCGGATGGAACATCTACAACTCCTTGAAGTGGTCGAACGGTTCACGGCAGGCCGAGCAGCGGCGCAGCGCCTTGCAGGCGGTGGAGGAGAACCTGCTCAGCAGTTCGGTGTCCGTCGAGCCGCAGTGCGGGCAGCGGATGGCGAGGGTGAGCGGCACCGGTCCGTCCGTGCTGTGCGGGCGGGGCGGGGCGATGCCGAACTCGGCGAGTTTGCGTCGGCCTTCGGCGCTGATGTCGTCCGTCGACCAGGCGGGGGAGAGCACCGTGACGACGGAGACGTCCGGTATCCCGTTCTCGTGGAGCACGCGCTCGATGTCCGTGGACATCGTCTCGATCGCCGGGCAGCCGGTGTACGTCGGGGTCAGCTCGACCTCGACCCTGCCGGGTCCCGAGACATGGACGGCGCGCAGCACGCCCAGCTCCTCCAGCGTCACGACCGGCAGTTCGGGGTCGGGGACGGAGCCGGCGAGCGCGCGCAGTTCGCTCTCCAGCGCGGTCGGTCCGCCCGTGCCGGTCACCATGACGCCCCCGGGTGGCTGCGGTGCAGGTGCTGCATCTCGGCGAGCATCCGGCCGAACGACTCGGTGTGCAGACCCTGCCGTCCCGCGCCCGCCGTCCATGCCCCGGAGCGTGGCCCTTCGGGCACCGTCAGCGTCGCGCGCCGAAGCACGGCGGTGACGGAGGAGAGCCAACTCTCCGCCAGCTCCTGCCTGTCGACGCCGTCCAGCCCGTCACCGTCCCCGACGGGCTGGAACATCTCGCCGGTGAACCGCCACAGCGCCGTACAGGCCCGCTCCATCCGCTCATGGCTCTCGGCGGTGCCGTCACCGAGGCGCAGCGTCCACTGCTCGGCGTGGTCCTGGTGGTAGTCGACCTCCTTCACGGCCTTGGCGGCGAGGGCGGCGAAGGGGCCGTCCCCGGTGGCCAACCGGCCGTAGAGCAGCCGCTGGTAGGTGGAGAAGTAGAGCTGGCGGGCGATCGTGTGGGCGAAGTCGCCGTTCGGCTGCTCGACCAGCTGGAGATTGCGGAAGGCGCGCTCCTCGCGCAGATAGGCCAGCTCGTCCTCGTCCCCCACCAGGGTGTAGAGGATCCGGGCCTGGCCCAGCAGGTCCAGCGCGATGTTGGCGAGGGCCACGTCCTCCTCCAGCTCCGGCGCGTGGCCCGCCCACTCCCCCAGCCGGTGCGACAGGATCAGCGCGTCGTCGGCGAGCGCGAGGGCCGCGGTCGCGGTCTCGGCGCCGAGACCGGCGCCGGTACCGGGGTCCGTGTCCGTCGGGGTGCTGTTCACAGGTGGCGCACCCCTTCCGGGATCTCGTAGAACGTCGGGTGCCGGTACGGTTTGTCGCCGGCCGGCTCGAAGAACGAGTCCTTCTCGTCCGGTGAGGACGCCGTGACCGAGGCGGAGGGGACCACCCAGATCGACACGCCCTCGCTGCGCCGGGTGTAGAGATCGCGCGCGTTGCGCAGGGCCATCTCCGCGTCCGGGGCGTGCAGGCTTCCCGCGTGCGTGTGCGACAGACCACGGCGGGACCGCACGAACACCTCCCACAGAGGCCACTGGGTCGAACCGCTCATGCCGTCACCTCTCCCGCGGCGTCGCTGCCGCCGCCACTGTCATCGCCGCTGTGCTTCGCCGCGTACGCCGTCGCCGCCTCGCGCACCCAGGCACCTTCCTCGTGCGCACGGCGACGCTGGCTGATCCGCGCTTCGTTGCAGGGCCCGTTGCCCTTCAGGACCTCCCGGAACTCGTTCCAGTCGATCGCCCCGAAGTCGTGCTGTCCCCGCTCCTCGTTCCACTTCAGGTCCGGGTCGGGGAGTGTCAGGCCGAGTGCCTCGGCCTGGGGGACGCAGATGTCGACGAACCGCTGCCGCAGTTCGTCGTTGGAGTGGCGCTTGATCTTCCAGATCATCGACTGCGCGGAGTGCGCCGACTCGTCGTCCGGCGGGCCGAACATCATCAGCGACGGCCACCACCAGCGGTTCACCGCGTCCTGCGCCATCTCGTGCTGCGCGGGGGTCCCCTGGCTGAGGGCGAGCAGGGACTCGTACCCCTGGCGCTGGTGGAACGACTCCTCCTTGCAGATGCGGACCATCGCGCGGGCGTACGGTCCGTAGGAGCAGCGGCAGAGCGGCACCTGGTTCGTGATCGCCGCGCCGTCCACCAGCCAGCCGATGGCGCCGACGTCCGCCCAGGTCAGCGTCGGATAGTTGAAGATCGACGAATACTTCTGGCGGCCGGCGTGGAGCTTGTCGAGCAGCTCGTCCCGGCTCGTGCCCAGCGTCTCCGCCGCGCTGTACAGATACAGCCCGTGTCCCGCCTCGTCCTGCACCTTGGCCATCAGGATCGCCTTGCGCCGCAGGGAGGGCGCGCGGGTGATCCAGTTCGCCTCCGGCTGCATGCCGATGATTTCCGAGTGCGCGTGCTGGGCCATCTGGCGGACGAGCGATGCGCGGTAGGCCTCCGGCATCCAGTCGCGGGGCTCGATGCGCTCGTCGGCGGCCACGGCGGTGTCGAACGCCGCCTCCCTCGCCGCTGCCGTCGTCTCCATCGTTGCCTCCACAGCCGTCCCCGCGGTCACTGCCGTCATCCGGGCCCCCTACCGACCGATCGTTCGGTTCATGGACTTCAATGGTCGGTCGGCGGCCCGTAGGGTGTCAACCCTGTGGATAACCGACTGTGGAAAGACGGGGATCGGGGCGGATGGATTCGTACGACGACAAGGGTGAGAATCCGGCGCCACCACCGGGTCGACCACCGAGTCCACCACCCGGCCCCTCGCGGGGGATAGCGGGGCTCTCCTTTCCGTACCAGGTGGTCGCCGCGCTCGCCCTCGCGGTGGTCGCACTGGTCGCCGTCGTCCATGTGGCCATGGTGTTCCTGCACGTCGCGCCCGACAACACGGTCTCCAAGAGGTACGGCGAGCAGGTGGGCGACTGGGTCTTCCCGGAGTTCGAGCAGAACTGGAAGCTCTTCGCGCCCAACCCCCTCCAGCAGAACGTCGCCGTCGAGGTCCGCGCCGAGATCAGCAAGGCGGACGGATCGCGCCACACGACCGGCTGGATCAATCTGAGCGCCGAGGACGGCGCGGCGATCCGCGGCAACCCCCTCCCCAGCCATGTCGACCAGAACGAGCTGCGCCGGGGCTGGGATTTCTACGTCAACTCGCACGACGACAAGGCCCGCCCCAACGGTCTGCGCGGGCAGCTCTCCGAGAGCTACATACGCCGGATAGCGATGCTGCGTCTGGAGTCGCACGATCTCGGCGGCCCCGTCGACCGTTTCCAGCTCAGGTCCGCCACCCGGCTCGTCGAGGCGCCGCCCTGGAGCGAGGAGAAGACCAACACGAAGCCCGCCTACCGGGTCTTCCCCTGGTGGACCGTGACGCCCGACGACCTGTCCGAAGGCGTACGGAACCACGGCGGCGGTACGGAGGCCAGCGGATGAGCCACGTCGCCGGCCCCGTCGGCCCCGCCCGCCCCGACCACGAGTCCCCCCTCGGCCGCAAGGCCGCGCTCGCCCTCCAGCACGTCACGGCCCGGGCCCTCGGCCCGCACCAGAGCGCCGTCGTCCGGATCGGCTTCGCCGCCGCCTGGCTCCTGTTCCTGCTGCGCGAACTGCCGAACCGCCGTGAGCTGTACGGACCCGGCAGCCCGTGGAGCTGGGACCTCGCGCAGCAGCTGATAGCGGGCAACGGCGCGTTCACCACACTCATGTGGTCCGACAGCGGCTTCTGGTTCGAGATCGTGTACGCCGTCGCCGTCCTGTCCAGCGCGCTGCTGATGCTCGGCTGGCGCACCCGCACCATGTCCGTGCTCTTCATGGTGGGCGTTCTGTCCCTCCAGAACCGCAGCATCTTCATGGGAGACGGCGGCGACAACGTCATCCACCTGATGGCGATCTACCTGGTGCTCACCCGCTGCGGCCAGGTCTGGTCGCTCGACGCACGCCGGGAGGCCCGCGCCGCGCGCGTCGTGGCGTCCGGCGGGAAGGCGCCGGTGGACCGGGTCGGACCGGTCCTGTGGGCCGTGCTCGGCGTGGGCCTGCTCGGCACCCTGCTGGACTCGCCCGGCGGCGAGTGGTGGGTGACGACGCTGCTGTGGACGCTGTGGCTCTCCCAGGGGCTGTGGTGGGCGGTGAACCGTTACGCGCCGAGGAGTGAGCCGCGCGCGCTGCTCGATGTCATCGCGAACCTCGCGCACAACGGCGCACTCGTCGTGATCATGGTCGAGGTCTGTCTGATCTACGCCACGGCGGGCTGGTACAAGGTCCAGGGCTCGCGCTGGCAGGACGGCACCGCGCTGTACTACCCGCTGCACCTGGACTACTTCGCCCCCTGGCCCGCCCTGTCCGACATCCTGGCGTCCAGCGGTGTGATCGTGCTGCTGCTGACGTACGGCACGGTCATCGTGCAGGTCGCGTTCCCGTTCACGGTCTTCAACCGGCGGATCAAGAACGTCCTGCTGGTGGCGATGATCCTGGAGCACGCGGGGATCGCCGTCCTGCTCGGGCTGCCGTTCTTCTCGCTGGCGATGATCGCCGCCGACGCCGTCTTCCTGCCGACCGCCTTCCTGCTCTGGGTCGGCGCCACGGCGACGCGCGGACGGCAGCGGCTGACGGCGCGCTCGGCGTACGAGGACGCCGGCGACGCGGGCGCGGGCGCGGCCAAGGGCGAGCACGGGGACGGCGACGGCGGTGGTGGCACCGTGCCGGACCAGCGCCGGAAGGACGCCGGCGCGGACACCCCGCTCGTCCGGTGACGGCCTACGGTGGGGCGATGAACGACCTCGATCCCACGAGCGCCCTGCGGCTGTGGCACGAGAGCGCCCCCGGCGCCGTGGTGCTCGACGGCTTCCACGCGCTGAAGCACGCGCTGCGGTTCGGGGCGGACGTACGGCTCGCCGTCACCAGTGACAAGGAGTCCGTGCTCGCCCTCGCGGCCGAACTCGCCGACGATCTGACCGACACCCTGCGGCGGTCGGTGGTCGAGGTGCCGGCCGACGAGCTGCGGGATCTGGTGCCGAAGGTGCATCCGACGCGGGTGGTGGCCCTGGCGGTCAGGCGCGGGCGTACGGAGAACCTGGCCGCGCTGGCGGCGGCGCCCCGGCGCTCGCCGGTCGTCGTGCTCGACAATCCGCGCAACCTCGGGAACGTCGGGGCGGTGGTGCGGCTCGCGGCCGGCTTCGGGGCGACGGGCGTGGTGACCACCGGGGATCTCGATCCCTGGCATCCGAACGTCGTCCGCGCGGGCGCCGGGCTGCACTTCGCGACCGCCGTGGAGCGGCTGTCCCCCGACGCGTTCCCCCCGGGGCCGCTGTACGCCCTGGATCCGGCCGGCGAGGACATCCGGACGGTGACCCTGCCCGACGACGCGCTGCTCGCCTTCGGCTCCGAGCGGCACGGGCTCTCCGTCGAACTGCGGGAGCGGGCCGACACGTTGCTGGCGCTGCCGATGCGGCCCCAGGTCTCCAGCTACAACCTCGCCACCAGTGTGGCCATGACCCTGTTCCACTGGGGCGGGCCCAACTGACCTGCGCCCGGTCGCCGTTGCACGGCGGCCGGGCCCTAGGGCCTGTTGCGGGGCTCACGCCTGGCGGCGGACCTCCACCGTACGGAAGCGGTTGGCCACGAACGCCGCGTCGCACAGCGCCGCGTTCGCCGCCGGGTTGCCGCCGGAGCCGTGGAAGTCGGAGAAGGCCGCCGTCTGGTTCACATAGACGCCGCCCGTCAGATTCAGCGACAGCTGGGCCAGCTCCTCCAGACAGACGTCCTCGACGGCGCGCTCGGTCTCCGGCGACGTCGTGTACGCCCCGACGGTCATCGCGCCCTTGTCGCGCACCGTACGGCGCAGCAGCTCCAGCCCTTCCTCGGTCGAGTCCACGGCGACCGCGAAGGAGACCGGGCCGAAGCACTCGGCGAGATACGGGGCCTCGGCGCCGGATCCCCCCTCCGCCGCGTCCCACTGCTTGCGCGAGCCGTCGGCCTTGACGATCACCGGGGTGCGGACCACCGCGTCGGGGAAGTCCGCGTTGACGATCTCGCGCGAGGGAAGCGCGACGTCGCCCAGCGAGTCGGCGGCGTCCAGCCGTCCCTTCACCTCCGGGTTGACCAGCGCGCCGAGCAGGCCGTTCGCACGGGCGTCGTCGCCCAGCAGGCCGCTCACCGAGGCCGCCAGATCGGCGACCACCTCGTCGTACGACTTCGGGCCCGCGTCCGTCGTGATGCCGTCGCGCGGGATCAGGAGATTCTGCGGGGTCGTGCACATCTGGCCGCTGTAGAGCGAGAGCGAGAAGGCCAGATTGGCGAGCATGCCCTTGTAGTCGTCGGTGGAGTCCACCAGGACCGTGTTGACGCCGGCCTTTTCCGTGTAGACCTGCGCCTGGCGGGCGTTGGTCTCCAGCCAGTCGCCGAAGGCGGTGGACCCGGTGTAGTCGATGATCTTGATCTCGGGCCGTACGGCCAGGGTCTTCGCGATGCCCTCGCCGGGGCGCTCGGCGGCCAGCGCGACCAGATTCGGGTCGAAGCCGGTCTCGGCGAGGACCTCGCGCGCCACCTGCACCGTGAGGGCGAGCGGCAGCACCGCGCGCGGGTGCGGCTTGACGAGGACCGGATTGCCGGTGGCCAGCGAGGCGAACAGGCCCGGATAGCCGTTCCACGTCGGGAAGGTGTTGCAGCCGATCAGCAGCGAGATGCCGCGCGGCGCCGCGGTGAAGGACTTCCGCAGCTCCAGCGGGTCCCGCTTGCCCTGCGGCTTGGACCAGTCGGCGTCGTCGGGCGTGCCGGTCTGCTCCCGGTACGCGTACGCCACCGCCTCCAGGCCGCGGTCCTGGGCGTGCGGTCCGCCCGCCTGGAACGCCATCATGAACGCCTGCCCGCTGGTGTGCATCACGGCGTGGGCGAACTCGTGGGTGCGGGCGCTGACGCGGGCCAGGATCTCCAGGCTGACCAGCGCGCGTGTCTCCGGTCCCGCGGCGCGCCAGGCGCTCATGCCCGCGCGCATGGCGGGCAGCAGGACGTCGATGTCGGCGTGCGGATACTCGACGCCGAGCTCCGGCCCGTACGGCGAGACCTCGCCGCCCGTCCAGCCGTCGGTGCCCGGCTGGTCCAGGTCGACACGGGTGCCGCGCAGGGCCTTGAACGCGGCCAGTCCGTCGGCCGGCGCGCTCTCGCCGTACGCCTTCGGGTGCTCGGGGTGCGGCGACCAGTAGGCACGCGTGCGAATCGCGTCGAGGGCCTGGTCGAGCGTGGGCCGGTGCTTCTCGGTGAGCTGCTGGGTGCTGAGCTGGGCGGCCATGACTGACCAACTCCTCTTCGAGCTGGGCGGGACAGGGGACATGAGCGACAGGGGGACACGGGCAACAGACAGAGTTAGAGTAACCGAACGATCGGTCGGGACAAGGGGGGCTGTGGAAAACCCACGCTTTCCGGCCGCCTCCCCGGCCGTCCTCCCCGCCGACAGGGCCGTCGGCGCGGACCGTGTCGTTCCGGTCAGTTCCGGCTGATCGCCGCCGGGGACCGGCCGCCTTGGGGAGGTCCCGTACCGCGGCGCACGCCCATACAGGAGGATCGTGTTCATGACTGCAATCGAGCGCTCTCGGGTCGTCGCGGTGGTCGGCACCGGCACGATGGGGCAGGGGATCGCCCAGGTGGCCCTTGTCGCCGGCCATCCCGTGCGCCTGTACGACGCCCTGCCAGGCCGCGCCCAGCAGGCGGCGGAGGCCGTCGGAGCCAGGCTGGACCGGCTGACGGAGAAGGGGCGGCTGGACGCGGCGGACCGCGACGGCGCCAAGGCCCGGCTCCTGCCCGCCGCGGAACTGTCCGACCTCGCCGACGCCGCGCTCGTCGTCGAAGCCGTCCTGGAACAACTGACGGTCAAACAGGAGCTGTTCGCGGCGCTGGAGGACATCGTCGGCGACGACTGTCTGCTCGCCACCAACACCTCCTCCCTCTCCGTCACGGCCGTCGCCGGCGCCCTGCGCCTCCCCGGCCGCTTCGTCGGGCTGCACTTCTTCAACCCCGCGCCCCTCCTGCCGCTGGTCGAGGTCGTCAGCGGCCACGCGACGGACGAGGCGAGCGCCACGCGCGCGTGGGCGACGGCGGCGGCGTGGGGCAAGACCCCGGTGCGCTGCGCCGACACCCCCGGCTTCGTCGTGAACCGCGTCGCCCGCCCCTACTACGCCGAGGCGCTGCGCCTGCACGAGGAGCGGGCCGCCGACCCCGCGACCGTCGACGCCGTCCTGCGCGAGTGCGGCGGCTTCCGGATGGGCCCCTTCGAGTTGACCGACCTCATCGGCCAGGACGTCAACGAGGCGGTCACCCGCTCGGTCTGGGAGTCCTTCTTCCAGGACGCGAGGTTCACGCCCTCCCTCGCCCAGCGGCGCCTCGTGGAGTCGGGCCGGCTCGGCCGCAAGTCGGGCCGGGGCTGGTTCGGTTACGAGGACGGCGCCCCCGCCCCCGTACCGGACACCGCGCCGCCCGCCGACCCGCCGTCGTCCGTCGTCGTCCACGGCGGGCTGGCCGTGGCCGCGGCGCTGCCCGGGCTGATCGAGGAGGCCGGGATCGACGTCATACGTAAGGAGGACGCCGATCCGGGCCGTCCCGGGTGGCTCGAACTGCCCTGCGGCACCCGGCTGTTCCTCACGGACGGCCGGGCGGCGGACAACTCCCGGCCGCCGCTGATCCACTTCGACCTCGCGCTCGACTACCGCACCGCGACCCGGATAGCCCTGGCGCCGTCCGCGTCGGTGGCCGAGGAGTCGGTCCGCTCGGCCACCGGTCTCTTCCAGGCGCTCGGCAAGCAGGTCAGCGTGATCGCCGACGTCCCCGGCATGATCGTGGCCCGTACGGTCGCCATGCTCGTCGACTTCGCTCTCGACGCCGAGGCACGCGGCGTCGCGTCCGCGCAGGACATCGACACCGCGATGCGGCTCGGCGTGAACTACCCGCGCGGGCCGCTCGACTGGGGCGCCGAACTGGGGGCCGGGCGGACGTTGCGTCTGCTGGAGCGGCTGCACGAGGAGTATCCGACCGGCCGGTACGCCGCCTCACAGGCGCTGCGCCGCCGCGCCGCCGCCGAGGCCGCGTCGGAAGGAGCGGGCTCATGACGACCGCCAAGCGCGACACGTACACCCCCGAGACCCTGCTGACCGTCGCCGTCGGCGTCTTCAACGAGCGCGGCTACGACGGCACGTCCATGGAGCATCTGTCGAAGGCCGCCGGGATCTCCAAGTCCTCGATCTACCACCATGTGGCGGGCAAGGAGGAACTGCTGCGGCGCGCGGTCAGCCGCGCCATCGACGGCCTCTTCGGGATCCTCGACGAGCCGGGCGCCGGACGCGGCAGGGCCATCGAGCAGGTCGAGTACGTGACGCGCCGCACCGTCGAGGTCCTGATGGCGGAGCTGCCCTACGTCACCCTGCTGCTGCGGGTGCGGGGCAACACCAAGACCGAGCGCTGGGCCATGGAGCGGCGGCGCGAGTTCGACCAGCGGGTCGCCGATCTGCTGAAGGCCGCGGCGACCGACGGCGACCTCCGGGCGGACATGGACATCCGGCTGGCGACGCGGCTGCTCTTCGGCATGATCAACTCGCTGGTGGAGTGGTACCGGCCGCAGGCGGCCGGCGGCTACGACAGCGACCAGGTGGCCGAGGCGGTCGTACGGATGGCCTTCGACGGGCTGCGTACCGAATCCTCGTAGCGCTCACCCTCCGGCCCCGGCCCGGCGCCCGTCTCAGGGCGCGGGCGGGGCCTTCGGGTCGAGGTCGGTCTCCTCGAAGACCAGCAGGGTGCGGGTGGACAGCACCTCGGGGATCGACTGGAGCCTGGTCAGGACCAGCTCCCGCAGCGTCCGGTTGTCCGGCGCGTGGACGAGCAGCAGCACGTCGAAATCGCCGCTGACCAGCGCGATGTGCGTGGCGCCCGGCAGTTCCTGGAGCTGTTCGCGCACGGTCCGCCAGGAGTTCTGCACGATCTTGAGCGTGATGTAGGCGGAGGCTCCCTGACCTGCGCGTTCGTGGTTGATCCTGGCGCCGAACCCCCGGATCACGCGGTCCTCGATGAGCCGGTTGATCCGGGCGTACGCGTTGGCGCGCGAGACATGGACGCGCTCGGCCACGGACCGTATCGAGGCCCGGCCGTCCGTCTGGAGGATCCGCAGGATGTCGCGGTCGATCGCGTCCAGCGGCCGGGGCGGGGGCTCCTGCCCGGTCCGCTCCCAGTCCTCGGCCATTTGTTCAGCCGTCATGTCCCCCACCTCTCCACTCTTGGACGTCCTGTGCCCATCTCAGGCTGTGCAGAACCGTTTGTCCACAGGCTGAAGGCGCCAGTAGCCAAATTGGCGCGACAACCGAACAATCGGTAGGTGAGGCGCACCACATTCCCGCGCCGCCCATGCCCCGCTCCCCGAGGAGGTGCACGCGTTGAAGAAGAGCAGCACGACGGTCCAGGAGCCCCCGGGTGCCGTCGTCCACCGGTCCACCCCGCCCCCGCCGTGGCAGCCCCGCACGGACCCCGCCCCGTTGCTCCCCGACCGCGAGCCGTACCGCGTACTGGGTACGGAAGCCGCGGCGGACGCCGACCCCGAGCTGCTGCTGCGGCTGTACGCGGAGCTGGTCCGCGGCCGTCGGTTCAACGCGCAGGCCACCGCCCTCACCAAGCAGGGCCGACTGGCCGTCTACCCGTCGAGCACCGGTCAGGAGGCCTGCGAGGTCGCCGCGGCCCTGGTGCTCCAGGAGCAGGACTGGCTCTTCCCCAGCTACCGCGACACCCTCGCCGTCGTGGCGCGCGGCCTCGACCCCGTCCAGGCGCTCACGCTGCTGCGCGGCGACTGGCACACGGGGTACGACCCGCGCGAGCACCGCATCGCGCCCCTCTCGACGCCCCTGGCCACGCAGCTGCCGCACGCCGTAGGGCTGGCGCACGCCGCGCGCCTGAAGGGTGACGACGTGGTCGCGCTCGCCCTGGTCGGCGACGGCGGCACCAGCGAGGGCGACTTCCACGAGGCGCTGAACTTCGCCGCCGTATGGCAGGCGCCCGTCGTCTTCCTCGTGCAGAACAACGGCTTCGCCATCTCCGTCCCGCTCGCCAAGCAGACCGCGGCGCCGTCACTGGCGCACAAGGCCGTCGGCTACGGGATGCCGGGACGGCTCGTCGACGGGAACGACGCGCCGGCGGTGCACTCGGTGCTCTCCGAGGCCGTACGGCGGGCCAGGAGTGGCGGTGGCCCCACGCTCATCGAGGCCGTGACCTACCGCATCGAGGCTCATACGAACGCGGACGACGCGACGCGTTACCGAGGCGACGGCGAGGTCGAGGCGTGGCGCGCCCACGACCCGGTCCGCCTCCTGGAGCACGAGCTGACGGAGCGCGGGCTGCTCGACCAGGACGGGATCAGGAAGGCCGCCGACGACGCCGACGCGATGGCCGCCCGTCTGCGCGAGGGAATGAACGCCGATCCGGAGCTGGACCCCATGGACCTCTTCGCGCACGTCTACGCGGAGCAGACCTCGCAACTGCGCGAGCAGGCGGCCCAGTTGCGGGCCGAGCTGGACGCGGCCCAGACGCACGACGACGCACCGGGACAGGGTGACGCGCGATGACCACCGTGGCCTCCAGGGCAGCCGGGACCGCGAAGGCGGCGAAGCCGGCCACCATGGCGCAGGCGTTGCGGCGCGCGATGCGTGACGCGATGGCCGAGGACCCGACCGTGCACATCCTCGGTGAGGACGTCGGGGCGCTCGGCGGGGTCTTCCGGGTCACCGACGGACTCGCCGCCGAGTTCGGCGAGGACCGCTGTACGGACACACCGCTGGCCGAGGCGGGCATCCTCGGTACGGCNNGATCGGCGGCGTCGAGCACCACAGCGACTCCTCCGAGGCGTACTACATGGCGACGCCGGGCCTCCATGTCGTCACCCCCGCGACGGTCGACGACGCGTACGGGCTGCTGCGGGCGGCCATCGCCTCCGACGACCCGGTGGTCTTCCTGGAGCCCAAGCGGCTGTACTGGTCGAAGGCGCAGTGGTCACCCGACGCGCCGGCCACGGTGGAGCCGATCGGCCGCGCCGTCGTGCGGCGTACGGGACCGAGCGCCACGCTGGTCACCTACGGCCCCTCCCTGACCGTGTGTCTGGAGGCGGCGGAGGCGGCGCGCGCGGAGGGCTGGGACCTGGAAGTGGTGGACCTGCGCTCGCTGGTGCCCTTCGACGACGAGACGGTCATGGCGTCCGTACGGCGCACGGGCCGCGCGGTGGTCGTCCACGAGTCCAACGGCTTCGGCGGGCCCGGCGGGGAGATCGCCGCCCGGATCGGCGAGCGGTGCTTCCACCACCTGGAGGCGCCGGTGCTGCGGGTCGCCGGATTCGACATCCCGTATCCGCCCCCGATGCTGGAACAGCACCATCTGCCGGGTGTGGACCGGGTCCTCGACGCGGTCGCGCGGCTTCAGTGGGAGGCGGACAGCTGATGGCCCAGGTGCTCGAATTCAAGCTGCCGGATCTCGGTGAGGGGCTGACCGAGGCGGAGATCGTCCGCTGGCTGGTGGCGGTCGGCGACGTCGTCGCGATCGACCAGCCCGTCGTCGAGGTCGAGACGGCCAAGGCGATGGTGGAGGTGCCGTGCCCCTACGGGGGCGTGGTCACCGCGCGGTACGGCGAGGAGGGCACGGAACTGCCCGTCGGCGCACCGCTGTTGACGGTGGCCGTCGGCGCGTCGGAGCCGGCACCGGAGGCGGAGTCGGCGCCGGCCGCCGACGGCGGACCGGGCGAGACGTCGGGGAACGTGCTGGTCGGCTACGGCACGGGCGCGCCGGCCGCCAGGCGGCGCCGGGTCCGCCCCGCGACGGCGGTCGTCACGGCTCCGGTCGAGGCTCCCGTCGCGGTTGCCGAGGCCGTACCGGACCGTGCCGGGCCCGTGCCGGTCATCTCGCCCCTCGTACGGAGGCTGGCCCGGCAGAACGGGCTCGACCTGCGGGCGCTGGACGGATCCGGGCGGGACGGGCTGATCCTGCGGTGCGACGTCGAGCTGGCCATCGAGCGCATGGAGCAGGCCGTACAGGCACCGGCCGCACCCGCGCCCACGACCGCGCCCGCCGCGACCGGGGCCGTCACCGAGCGCGTACCGCTGCGCGGTGTACGCGGCGCCGTCGCCGACAAGCTCAGCCGCAGCCGGCGCGAGATCCCGGAGGCGACCTGCTGGGTCGACGCGGACGCGACGGAGCTGATGGCGGCCAGGACCGCTGCCAACGCGGCGGGTGGCCCGAAGATCTCCCTCATCGCCCTGCTGGCGCGGATCTGCACAGCCGCCCTCGCCCGGTTCCCGGAGCTCAACTCCACGGTGGACACGGACGCCAGGGAGATCGTCCGCCTGCGCGACGTCCATCTCGGGTTCGCCGCCCAGACCGAGCGCGGGCTGGTCGTCCCCGTCGTACGGGACGCGCAGGACCGCTCGGCGGAGTCGCTGAGCGCGGAGTTCGCCCGGCTGACGGAGGCGGGACGGACGGGGACGCTGACCCCCGGCGATCTGACCGGCGGGACGTTCACGCTGAACAACTACGGCGTGTTCGGCGTCGACGGCTCCACGCCGATCATCAACCACCCCGAGGCCGCGATGCTGGGCATCGGCCGCATCGTCGCCAAGCCGTGGGTGCACGACGGCGAGCTGGCGATACGCCAGGTCGTGCAGCTCTCGCTCACGTTCGACCACCGGGTATGTGACGGGGGCACGGCGGGCGGCTTCCTCCGGTATGTGGCGGACTGCGTGGAACAACCGGCGGTCCTGCTGCGGACGTTGTAGGCGGGAGGAGGGTGCCGGGCCGCCGCCCCGGCCCCGCCCGGCACCCTCCAACATCACGGTCGTACATCGCATACGTTCCGACGCGCGATCGCGGACCATACTTCAGTCATGACCATGAGCGCCCATGACGCCATCGTGCTCGCCGGAGGTGCCGCCAAGCGGCTCGGCGGGGTGGACAAGCCCGCCGTCAGCGTCGGTGGCCGGGCCCTGCTCGACCGGGTGCTCGCCGCGTGCGGCGGGGCCGGGCGGACCGTGGTCGTCGGGGGCCGGCGCGCCACCGTGCGGCCCGTGCACTGGGCACGCGAGGAGCCGCCCGGCGGAGGGCCGGTCGCCGCGCTCGACGCGGGCGTGCGGCACGTCCAGGCGGACACCGTGCTCGTGCTGTCGGCCGATCTGCCGTTCCTGACACGGGAGACGACGGGCAGGCTCCTGGACGTACTCGCGGCGGACGCCGAACGCGAGGGCGCGCTGCTCACCGACCCCGACGGCCGGGACCAGCCGCTGGTCGCCGCGTACCGCACGGAACCGCTGCGCCGTGAGATCGCCCTCCTCGCCACCGAGTACGGCAGCCTCGCCGGGCTGCCGCTACGGCTGCTGACGCATGAACTCGACCTCGCCCGCGTCGCCGCGGACGCCGACCCGCTCGCGTCCTTCGACTGCGACACCTGGGAAGACGTCTCCACGGCGCGGGCACGCATCAGGGAGCATGGGACCGTGCTGGACGAATGGATCACCGCAGTCAAGGACGAACTCGGCTTCGAGCTCGACGTCGACATCACCGTCCTCCTCGATCTCGCCCGCGACGCCGCGCACGGTGTCGCACGGCCCGCAGCCCCGTTGACGACCTTCCTGGTCGGGTACGCGGCGGGCCGTGCCGCGGCCGGGGGCGGCGGCCCCGAGGCGGTGGCCGAGGCGTCCCGCAAGGCCACGGCGCTCGCGCTGCGCTGGGCCGACGAGGCGGCCGGGGACGACGGCAGGGCCAAGGGGGCCGACGCCGGATGACGGCTCAGGACCGCGAGGTCGACGACTCCGACGGGGTCGACGACGTACTGGCGCTGTTCGCCAGGCAGCCCACGGCCACCCCCGCCGACGCACGGGCCACAGGCGCGTCCACAGCCGGAGCCGGGCCGGCGCCCGACGCCGGCCGGCGCCGCGCCCGCGCCTCGTCGTGGGCCGACGCCCGTACCGTCGCCGCCCGCTCCGGCCGTGGCGCCCCCACCGCCTCCGCCCGCCGCGTCCCGCTCGACCAGGCCCTGGGACACGTCCTCGCCGAGCCCCTGGCCGCGCTCACCGACCTGCCCTCCTTCGACACCTCCGCGATGGACGGCTGGGCGGTGTCCGGACCCGGCCCCTGGAAGGCGGAGCCGGAGCAGCCCGCCCGGGGCGCGGGAGGCATACTCGCCGGGCACGCCCCCGCCGCCCCGCTCCCCGACGGCACCGCGGTCCGCATCGCCACCGGCGCCCGCGTCCCGCCCGACACCACCGCCGTCATCCGCAGCGAGCACGCCCGCACCGACACCACCGGCCATCTCCACGCCGAACGCCCCGTGGTCCACGGCCAGGACATCCGCCCACGCGCCCAGGAGTGCCGCTCCGGCGACCAACTCCTGCCCACGGGAGCCGTGGTGACCCCGGCCGTCCTCGGCCTGGCAGCCGCCGCCGGTTACGACGAACTGCTCACCGCCCGCCGCCCGACCGTCGACGTCCTGGTCCTCGGTGACGAACTGCTCGTCCGCGGACTGCCCCACGACGGCCTCATCCGCGACGCGCTCGGCCCGATGATCGCGCCCTGGCTGCGCGCGCTCGGCGCCGATGTGATCGACACCCGGCGGGTCGCCGACGACGCGCACGCGCTGTACCGGGCGGTCACCGAGTCCGACGCCGATCTGGTCCTCACCACGGGCGGTACGGCCGCGGGCCCCGTCGACCACGTCCACCCCGTGCTCGCCCGCGCCGGCGCCGAACTGCTCGTGGACGGTGTCGCCGTACGCCCCGGCCACCCCATGCTGCTGGCCCGGCTCGCCTCCGGCCGCCATTTGGTCGGCCTGCCGGGCAATCCGCTCGCCGCCGTGTCCGGCCTGCTGACGCTCGCCGAGCCGCTGCTGCGGACGCTCGGGGGCCGGGCGAGCCGTCCCGCGTACCGCGCACCCGTACAGGACGAGGTCCACGGCCACCCGTACGACACCCGTCTCGTCCCCTTCGTCCACCGCGACGGCAGGCTCGTGCCGCTGCGCTACAACGGTCCCGCCATGCTGCGCGGGATCGCGGTCGCGGACGGGCTGGCGGTCGTACCGCCCGGCGGCGCGCGGCCCGGGGACGCGCTGGACGTGCTCGACCTGCCGTGGGCCGTCCGGGCCGACGCCACCGCCTCTCTCGACGACGGGTGTTTCACGTGAAACTTCCCGGCCACGACGCGATGGCGCGTCATGCCGACGAACATCTGGTCACCGGCCGGGTGAAGCTGCCGCGCCGGATCGTGGACCGGCCGCTGCGGCAGGTCAGCAAGCGACTGCTGATGGCGCTGGGGGTGCTGGCCACCACGGTCTTCATCGTCTGGATCGACCGCACCGGCTACCACGACAACGCCGACGACTCGGTCGACTTCCTCGACTCGGTCTACTACGCCACCGTCACGCTCTCCACGACGGGTTACGGCGATATCGTCCCGTACAGCGACGCGGCCCGGCTCATCAACGTCGTGCTGGTCACGCCGCTGCGCGTGCTCTTTCTGATCATCCTGGTCGGCACCACTCTTGAGGTCCTCACCGAGCGCACCCGGGAGGAGTGGCGGCTGAACCGCTGGAGGTCCAACTTGCGTGACCACACTGTCATCGTCGGCTTCGGTACCAAGGGCCGGTCGGCGATGCAGACGCTCTGTGCCACCGGGCTCAAGAAGGACCAGATCGTCATCGTCGACCCGAGCGCCAAGGTGATCGAGGCGGCCAACGCGGACGGCTTCGTGGGTGTCATCGGCGACGCGACCCGCAGCGATGTGCTGCTGCGGGCCGAACTCCAGCGGGCACGGCAGATCGTGATCGCCACTCAGCGCGACGACACGGCGGTGCTGGTCGCGCTGACCGCGCGCCAGCTCAACCGGGGGGCGAAGATCGTCGCCGCCGTGCGTGAGGAGGAGAACGCGCCGCTGCTGCGCCAGTCCGGCGCGGACGCCGTGATCACCAGCGCCAGCGCGGCGGGCCGGCTGCTCGGCCTCTCCGTGCTCAGCCCCGTCGCGGGCACGGTGATGGAGGACCTGATCCAGCAGGGCAGCGGCCTCGACCTCATCGAACGGCCGGTGATAAAGGCCGAGGTGGGGCGGAGCGTACGGGAGACGGACGACCTGGTGGTCAGTGTCCTGCGCGGGCACCGGCTGCTGGGGTACGACGACCCGGCCGCCAGCCCGCTCCAGCTCACCGACCGCCTGATCACGATCGTGCGGGCGGACCCGCCCAACCCCGAGCAGAGCAGGACCGATTGAGAACGAGAGGCCGGCTGGACCGGGGCCGGGACCGGTATCGCGGACACGACCGGGGGTAGCCTCCCGACCATGTATGCGATCACGATTCCGGAACCCGGTGGCCCCGAGGCGCTCGTCTGGGACGACGTGCCCGATCCCGTACCCGCCGAGGGAGAAGTCCTCGTCGACGTCGTGGCGAGCGCGGTCAACCGTGCCGATCTGCTGCAACGCCAGGGCTTCTACAACCCACCGCCCGGCGCGTCCCCGTACCCCGGTCTGGAGTGCGCGGGCCGCGTCGTCGCGCTCGGACCCGGTACCGAGGGCTCGGGATGGTCGGTCGGCGACGAGGTGTGCGCCCTGCTCTCGGGCGGTGGTTACGCGGAGAAGGTCGCCGTTCCCGTGGGCCAGTTGCTCCCCGTACCGGACGGCGTGGACCTGGTCACGGCCGCCGGGCTGCCCGAAGTGACCTGCACCGTCTGGTCGAACGTCTTCATGATCGCCCATCTGCGGCCCGGCGAGACGCTGTTGGCGCACGGCGGGGCGAGCGGGATCGGCACCATGGCGATCCAGCTCGCGAAGTCGGTCGGCGCGCGGGTCGCCGTCACGGCGGGCGGGCCCGAGAAGCTGGCGCGGTGTGCCGAGCTGGGCGCGGACATCCTGATCGACTACCGCGAGCAGGACTTCGTCGACGAGCTGAAGAAGGCCACGGACGGGGCGGGCGCCGACGTCATCCTCGACATCGTCGGCGCGAAGTATCTCGACCGGAACGTGAAGGCCCTGGCCGTCAACGGGCGGCTCGCCGTGATCGGTATGCAGGGCGGGGTGAAGGGCGAACTCAACCTCGGCGCCCTCCTGGTCAAGCGCGCCGCGATCACCGCGACCTCGCTGCGGGGGCGTCCGCTCGGCGAGAAGGCGTCGATCGTCGCCGCCGTACGGGAGCATGTCTGGCCGCTGATCGGCGCCGGGCAGGTGCGGCCCATCGTGGACCGTACGTTCCCGATGTCGGACGCCGCGCAGGCGCACCGGGCGCTGGAGGCGGGCGACCACATCGGCAAGATCCTGCTGACGCGCGCGTAGAGACGGACCGGTCGGTCCTCGCGGGCCCACGAGGACCGACCGGACACGATCACCGTCTAGCCGGTGAGCTGGCTCTTGTAGAAGACGCTCGCCTCGAACTGGTCGGGGCTCGTGGCCACCTTGGCGGAGAAGCCGAACGCGAGTCGCGGACCGCTCGACGTGCGCCAGATCGCCATTCCCTGGGGTTCGCGGCCGGGCAGCGAGTTCCCGGCCGTCGTCCGGTACACCTCCTCCACCGAACCGCCCACGTTGTTCATGTCGAGGCGGACCAGATACGACGGCTTGGCCGGGTCCGTGGGCTTGGCGGGCGGGCCGCCGTAGCTCAGGTAGGCGTACTGGCCGTACGAGGTCACGCCCTGGAAGTGGTCGGAGTCGCTGAGACCCAGCTGGGCGTTGGTCGGCAGCGCCCGGATGGCGAGGGCGGGGGTGGAGTTGCTGATGCCGTTCCTGAGGACGGCGGAGAGGTCGAACAGCGCGAGGCGCCAGGGGTTCTGCGTCCCCATGTACCGGATGAGCAGCCGGTTCGTGTACGGGTCGATCGACGGTCTCGGGCAGTCCAGGAAGTCGGCGAGACCGATCGGGAACTCCCGTACCCGGCCCTGGTGGTTGTGGTAGTCGATGAGGCCGTCGTCGACGTACTTGAAGCGGGCGATCTTGTGGCTGTTGGGCTTGGTGTCGGGCTTCAGGCTCTGCCAGTCACCCGCGATCCACACGTAGGGCGCTCCGGGCGTGTCCGGCTCGATCCCCATCGACGAGCCGTGGTCGAACGAGTGGAGCGCCATGGCTCCCAGCACGTTGCCCGACAGGTCGGTGCGGGTCATCCAGAGGTCGCCGGTGTCGCTCCCGGGCTTGGTCTGCACGAAGTAGATGTGCCCGTGGACATGGTCGTACGCGAAGGACTGCATGGCCCAGTAGGGCTGGTGGAGTTTCCGTCGCAGGACGGGATCACCGCCGGGCCCGTCGAACACGAACCGCTGGGACGTGGGGACGTCGGCGTTCGCCGGTGGGGCGGAGAGCAAGGAAAAGCCGCCGCTCGCGGCGGCGGCGACTATCCCTGTGCCTGTTCTGAGGAGCGTGCGACGGCTTACGGAATTCGCTTCTCCGCTTTGTCTGAGTTCGCTCAACTGGGTCACCTTGTCGGGTAGTTCGGCTGCTTTGGCGGATCTTGATCAACCTAGCAACCGGACCCCTGGGGTGACGGAGACTTCAGAGATACGGGCCGGACCGGATCGCGCCGTGCCCGCCCGGGTCCTCGCCGTCCTCGTCCTCGTGCGGCGACGCACCCGGCGGCAGCGCCCTGCGCATCTGCTCCAACTGCGCCCGTGCCGCCATCTGCTGGGCGAACAGCGCCGTCTGGATCCCGTGGAAGAGACCCTCCAGCCAGCCCACCAACTGTGCCTGCGCGATACGCAGTTCGGCCTCCGAGGGAATGGCCTCGTCGGTGAAGGGAAGCGAGAGGCGCTCCAGCTCGTCGACGAGTTCGGGGGCGAGCCCGTCCTCGAGCTCCTTCACCGAACCGGCGTGGATCTCCTTGAGCCGTACCCTGCTCGCCTCGTCCAGAGGAGCCGCTCGCACTTCTTCGAGCAGCTGCTTGATCATGCTGCCGATGCGCATGACCTTCGCCGGCTGCTCGACCATCTCCGTCACCGGGATCTCGCGCGGCTCGTCGTCCCCGTGGCCGCCGCCGAGCGCCATCCCGTCCTGTCCCACCACGAGAACGTGGGGGTTGCTCTCCTGCGACCGTTCGTTCCTCGGCATTTCCATATGTTCATTGTCGCGCACCCGGGTGCCGGCGCGCGGTGGGGCCCGTGGGAGCGCGAATCGCTCTCCCACGGGCCCCGTTCCCCCGTTGTCCCCCGTCTTGTCCCCCGTCGGATTCCCCCGTCATCCCCCGTCGGACCGGGTCAGATCACCGCCCGGCGGGCCAGCGCGCCCCGTGAGCGGGTGACCAGCGCGGCCAGTAGCGCCGCGCCGAGCGGGACCACGACGAGCAGCATGCCCAGCGTCGCCCACGGGATGACGACGGGTACGAACGGCGCCGTTACGTCCTGCCAGGCGCCCCAGCCCTCGTCCAGCGCTTCCGCGTACATCGCCTCCTCCGCGCGGCGTTCGGTGAAGCGCAGCCCGATCGCGGGCAGGATCCCCGACGCCGAGCCGAGCACGACACCCATCGCGGCCACCACCCCGCACTGGAAACCGCTCAGGGCCTTACGGACCCTCGTCGGCGCCCCGACGGCGGCGAGCGTCTTGAGGTCGGGCTCCGCGTCCGCCTGGGCGAGGCCCGTGGCGATACCGGCGGCGCCGATGGTGACCAGCCCCGCGAAGACGGCGAGCGCCAGCAGCGTGCCGCTGTTCTCGGGGGTGAAGCCCTTCTCGATGGTCAGCGTGGAATCGCTGCCGGTCTTGGCCAGTTCGCCGTTGAGCCGCTGCTCCTGCGCGTCGCTCGGCTGCCGCTCGGTGCTGAAGAAGGAACCGAGCGGGACGGTCGTGAAGCCCGCCTTCTCGGCCGCCTTCGGAGGCACGATCATCGTCACGCCGTACGCGTTCTGGCCGCCGGCGACCTGGTGGGCGGGGATGGACTTGACGGTGCCCGGCGGCTCCTCGCCCTTCATGCCCGCCGCGTCCGCCTCGTCGACGTCCTCCGCCGAGATGAGACGGACACCGATCGTGCCGTTCGCCCCGTCCTGGGGGGCCGCCACGCTGTTGGCGGCGGTGGTCGCCGCGGTCGTCGCACCGCCCTTGCCGGCGCCCTTGTCGGCGCCGTCGGGGACGATGTTCTGCTTGACGAAGGACACGGCCCGCCCGTTCGCCAACGCCTCGCTCGCGCCCGGGTCGTCGATCTTCAGGACCTTCAGCAGCCGGTCGTCACCGATCAGGATCTCGCCGCCCTCGCTGCCGATGCCGTAGTCGTTCTGGAGGCAGCGCCAGTCCTTGGAGAGCTCGCGGCGCTCCGCCTTGGAGTACTTCTCCGCCGGGTCCTCGCCCGAGGCGTCGTACATCCACAGGGGGCACTCGTACGCCTTGGGCCGGACGATCTCGTACCGTCCGCAGTCGTCGCCGCCCCCGTAGGCGGAGCAGCTCTTCTTGCCGACCACGACCCGGTCCACATCGGCCCGTACGTCCGTCGGCAGCAGCTTCTGCGTGTCGTCCCGCATCGACGGGACGTCCACGGCCGATTCCGGGGACAGGATCGCGACCGCGCCGTGCGGCAGCCGCGGCTCGTACCGGGCCTCGGACTGGGCGTCCGAACTGGCCGAGTACGTCGCCACGGCCACCGTGCCCGCGACCGCCGCCAGCACCGCCGCCACCGCCGGAGCCGTACGCCCCCTGTTACGTACGGCGTCCCGCAGGGCGAGGCGCGGCGAGAGCGGCAGCCAGCGGCCGATCCGGCCGAAGAGGCCCACCAGGGTGGGGGTCAGCGCCACCACACCCAGTTCGGCGAGCGCGCTGCCTCCGCCGACGATGATGGCCTTGTCGGAGACCGCCGAGCCGTACAGCGCGATGCCCGCGCCGAGCACGACGGCGGTCAGACCCACGATCGGCAGGACCCGGTTGGCCTTCCGGATGCCGCGCCGCCCGGTGAGCGAGGCGACGACGGTCTGCCGCGACGCGGTCACGGCGGGCACGATCGCGGCCAGCAGGCCGGTGACGACCGCGAGCAGCGCGATCCCCAGCAGTTCCAGCGGCCGGACGTCGAAGCTGCCGAAGCGCTGGCCGAGTACGCCTTCGAGGACCGGCCGGAACGCGAAGGTCAGGGCGATGCCCAGGGCCGTACCGACCACGGCGGCCACCACGCCGATGACCAGTCCGCCGCTGAGGACGATGGCCCTGATGTGGTGCCGGTCGCCGCCGTTGGCGCCGACCAGGCCGAGCTGGCGGCGGGAGCGGCGGGCGCCGACGGCGAACGCGGGGCCCGCCAGCAGGCAGATCTCCAGCATCACGAGGCCGACGACGGTGCTCAGGATGGCCAGTTCGGTGGCGTTGCCGGAGGAGTTGTCGCCGTGGGACGACCATCCGTCCTTCTGGTACAGCGCCACCTCCGAGTCCGGCGGCGGGTTGAGCGTGACCGCGCGAGAGGTGACCGTGACGCCCTTGGTGTTGGTCTCCTCGACCATGTTCCACGTGAAACCGGCGCCGCCGGGAACGGTGGCCAGATAGCTGTCGCTCGCGTCCGTGCCGGGCAGCTCCGCCGCCGCCAGGACCTTGTCGAGCGGGGCCAGCAGGGCGCCGGGAAGGGCGTTGACCTGGGCTTCCTTCAGATCGTCCGGCAGCTCGTACGCGCCGACGATCCGGTACGTGGTGTCAAGACCGCGCGCGGTGAGCTTCGAGCCGACATACAGCCCGCTGCTCTCCAGGAACGCGTTGGTCGCGGCGACCTCACCGGGCTTCCGGGGGAACCGGCCGCGGTCGAGGACCATGATGCCCTCGGCCATCGGGTCGGCCGCCTTCAGCTCGCGGACGGAGGTGTTGCGCAGCCCGTGCGCGGTCTTGAGCTTGGCCATGCCCGTGGTGTCGACGAGGTACTTCGCGCCGGCCGGGAGGGCCGCCGTGATGTCCGTCTTCCCCTCGGGCCACGGCTCGCTGTCGCCGTACTCCTTGGCCGGCTGGTAGTTGTCGCCCTTGGGGTTCTGCATGAGCGCGGCGCCGCCGAGACCCGGGTCGTGGATGGCGGCGTCGGCCTTGCCCAGGTCGCGGTCGAGCTGCTGGGCGGGGGACAGTTCCGAGCTGCGCTGCGTCAGATCGGCGCCGCTCACACCGACGATCGGCAGGGCGAGCATCGCGAGGACCAGGAAGCTGCGGCCCTTGAAACGCCAGGCGTCGCGGCGGGCTATTCGGATCGCGGCGCGCCAGGAGTGGTACCAGTTCTTCACCGCTCGGCCGCCTGGCCCGTGAGGAGCGAGGCGGCGTCGCTGCGGATGGTCTGGTCGACGACGGCGCCGTCCCGCAGGAAGACGACCCGGTCGGCCCAGGCCGCGAAGCGCGGCTCGTGCGTGACCAGGACACCGGCGGCGCCCGCGTCGCAGCGGCTGCGCAGCAGGGCGAGGACGGACTCGCCGGTCTCGGAGTCCAGGGCGCCGGTGGGCTCGTCGGCGAGGACGAGGCGGCGGTCGCCGACGAGCGCGCGGGCGATGGCCACGCGCTGCTGCTGGCCGCCGGACATCTCGTCCGGGAAGCGGTCGGCGAGCTGGTCGAGGTCCATCTCGCGCAGCGCGGCGACGGCCTCGGCGCGGGCCTTGCGGGCCGATGTGCCGTCCAGCTCGCGGGGGAGGGCGACGTTCTCGGCGGCGGTGAGGGCCGGGATGAGGTTGTAGTCCTGGAAGACGTAGCCGATGCTGCGGCGGCGCAGCGCGGCGATCTGCTTGCGGCCTGCGGTGGTGAGGTCGGTGTTCTCGACTATCACCTGGCCGGACGTGGGGGTGTCGAGGCCGCCGGCGATGGTGAGCAGCGTCGACTTGCCCGAGCCGGACGGGCCCATGACGGCGACGAGTTCGCCGGGGAACACGTCGAGGTTGATCCCGCGCAGGGCGTGGACCTCGGTGGCGCCACTGCCGTGGACGCGGGTCAGCTCCTTGAGCTGGAGCACAGGGTGCGATGCCTGGTCAGGCATGGGTGGATCCCCCTAGAGAACGGATCTGGTACGTGGGGTGGGTGGTGCGGGCGTGGTTCGTCTTCGTGGTGTGTTCTGTGGTTCGTTCTGTGCCGCGGGTGTCGGGTCAGCGGTTCTTGGAGCGGCCGAGACCGGCCTGTGGTGCGGTCGCCGGCCGCTCCCCCGGCGGACGCCGATCGGCGCTCCGCTCCTCCCCGTCCGTCTTCTTCCGCCGCTTCTCCTTCTCCGCGGCCATCAGCGAGAGCCGCACGAGCCTGGCCTCGCAGTGGTCGAGCCAGCGCGCCTCGGCCTCGGTCTGGAAGATGAGCTGTTCGAGGACGAGCAGCCACGCCACGTCGTCGCGGTTGTCCGGCGAGACGTCGGTGGCCTGGGCCTTGAGGCGGGTGTAGTCCTGCATCGCCTGGACCGTGTGGTGGCGCTGCGACTGGATCACGTCCCGGATGTCGATCCCGGGTGCGCCGACGGCCATCGCGAGCTTTATGGCCAGCTCGTCGCGCGGCGGACTGGTCCGGTCGACCGGAGAGCGGAACCAGTTCCGCAGTTCGTCGCGACCGGCGTCGGTGATCACGTAGAGCGCGTGGCCGGCTTCGTCCTCACCGTCCTGGACGACCATGCCGTCGCGCTCCAGACGGTTCAGCGTCGTATAGACCTGGCCGACGTTGAGGGGCCAGGTGGCACCGGTGCGGGATTCGAACTCCGTACGGAGCTGGGAGCCGTAGCGCGGTCCCGGTTCGAGGAGGGCCAGCAGCCCGTGGCGGATCGACATACTGAGTATGTATACCGAGTATGGCCCCTACGGCAAGGGCCCTGAGGGGGACGTCACGCGTCCGTCGTAAGGAGGACGTAAGGGTGACGCGAGATGTACGAGGGTGCTGAAGGCGCAGCTCAGAGTGGGTGTGCGAGACCGTTTTCGGGGTGCCGGAGGTCAGTGTCGACGCTGCCGTACGCCCAGAAATCCGATACCGAGACCCATGAGCGCCATGCCGATGCCGAGGGTCAGCGCGGGGACGGCGCGGGCGACCGGCTGGGAGACCGCCTGGCTGCTCCGCTCCTGCGCGGAGGCGTCCTGAGGGGGTGTGGGGGGCGCGTAGGGCGCGTTCCCCGAGGCCTCGGAGTCGTCCGACAGGGCCACGTCCTCGTCTCCGTCGTCCTCGCCCCGGCGCTCCGGCGTCCGCTCGGGTTCCGTCCTCGGGGCGCTCTCCTTCTCGCGCTTCTTCTCCTTCTTGGGCTCGGCGGAGCGTGGCGCGGAGGCGCTGGGAGACGGCGAAGCGGAACCGGATGATGTCCTTCCGTTCGCGCTCTTGCCGGTGCTCGGGGATGACAGGGACGGTGACGGCGCGGCGTCCGTCGACTCGTCGGTCGCCGCCGGCTCCGAGGACGCGGGGCTCGCGGTGGTCCGCCCCGGCCGGGGCCGCCCCTGCCCGGCCTGATTCCCCGCCAGCGAGGACGTCGCGCTCGGTGTACGCGAGGGGCCGACGCGCGGCGGCTCACGGTCCTCGGCGTACGCCAGGGGCGCGGCCAGTAACAGGGAGGCGAGCGTGCCCGCGACCGCGAGCGCGCAGGAGGTGCGGAGCCGTGCGTGGAGCCGTGACATCACGGACTCAGCGTCACATGTGGTGACAGAAGCGGCATCTCGGCGACGGCGGGCGCGAACGGCCGCCGTACACTGCCGCGGTCATCCGCCGGCCGGGGCCGGCGGCCGTGCCGGGCCGGTGGCTACTCCGGGTTGCCCGTGGAGATCTTGAGCTCGAACTCCTGGTCCTTGGGCAGCACCGCCGAGCCCTGGCGCGGGAACTGGTCGACCACGATGTCCTCCGCCTGCGTGGGGTCGTTGACGTCGGTCTCCGTCCACGTCCACCCGGCGGACCGCAGGCACTCCTTGACGGAGAGGATGTCCTTGTAGCGCAGGTCGGGTGCCTGGACCTTCTTCGGGTCCACCCCGTCCTCGTACGCGTCCGAGCACTTCTCCTTGTCGATGGTCCGGTTGCGCTCCGGCGGCCGGTGGCCGGCCACCGCGGACCCGCTGGGCTTGGCCTCCGAGCCGCCGTCGCCCTCGTTGTCGCCCTGCGTCAGCGCGAACGTCAGACCGCCGATCGCCGCGATCGCGACCACGATCGAGCCGATGATCACCGGCATGTTCCGCTTCCGCCCGTCCCCGCCGCCGCCACCGTGCGGCCCCATCGGGTACGTGGGCGCCGGCGTCTGGTAGCCCTGGTGGTGCTGCGGCGGGTAGCCGTACGTCGGAGGCGGTGTCTGCATCGGCGCCGGGCTCTGCATGGCCGCCGGAGTCGGCGGCCCGTACGCACCCGGCTGGTACGGCGTCTGCATCCCGGCCTGCGGCGCCGGAGTGCCCTGGTCGACCGGCGGGAAGACGGCCGAGCCGACGCCCGAGCCGCTCGTGGAGGGGGCGCCCTGCACGATCACCGGCGCGCCGGTGTGACCCTGCGGAAGCACCCGCGCGCACTCGTCGCGCATCGCGGCGGCGCTCGGGAACCGCTCGTTCGGGTTCTTCTTCAGCGCCCGCGCGACCAGCGCGTCCATCGCGGGTGTGATCGACCGGTTGATGGAGGAGGGCGCGACCGGCTCCTCCTGCACATGCGCGTACGCGATCGCCAGCGGCGAGTCCGCCTCGAAGGGCAGCCGGCCCGTCAGCAGCTGGAAGAGCATGATGCCGACCGAGTACAGGTCGGAGCGGGCGTCGACACCGCGCCCCAGCGCCTGCTCGGGGGAGAGGTACTGCGGAGTGCCGACGACCATGCCGGTCTGCGTCATCGACGTGACACCGGACTGCATGGCCCGCGCGATGCCGAAGTCCATCACCTTGACGACGCCGCGCTTGGTCATCATCACGTTGCCGGGCTTGATGTCGCGGTGTACCAGGCCCATCTCATGGCTGGTCTCCAGCGCGGCGAGCACGTCCGCCGTCACCTTCAGCGCGCGGTCGGCGGGCATCGCCCCGTACTGCTGGATGTCCGTCTGGAGTACGGAGCCGAGCGGCTGCCCCTCCACGTACTCCATGACGATGTACGGCATGAGCGAGCCGTCCAGCTCGTCCTCACCCGTGTCGAAGACCGAGACGATGTTGGTGTGCGACAGCTTCGCGACGGCCTGCGCCTCGCGCCGGAAGCGCTCACGGAAGGACTGCTCACGGCCGAGTTCGGTGTGGAGGGTCTTGATCGCGACCTGCCGGTCGAGCGCCGCGTCGTACGCGAGGTAGACGGACGCCATGCCGCCCTCGCCGAGAAGGTCACGAAGCTGGTACCGGCCGCCCGCGACCGAACCGCCCGCGTAGCGGCCCTGTGCGCCGTCGTGGCTCATGACTGTGCTTCCCCCTCGGCACGGCGACGCGGTGATGTCAGTGGCTCGCGCTGATCCGCACCCGCACTCGCGTGATCCGGTGATCCCGTGATTTACGGGCCAAGTCTGCCGCAGGGCAGTGACACGTCAAGCCAGGTGCCCGTTCCGTGACCCTACGCACAACAAGCGTCTCGGAAGCGTTACAGGAAAAGCATGGAACAAGCATGGAATTTGCGTGCGCGCAGCCGTACCGGGTTTGATGGCCGGTTCCATCCCCGATTGGCGTGCCGCGCGAAGCCTGTAGCGTGACCGGCACAGTGTCAGCCAGGATTCGTACCGGCTCCTGGACCCGTAACCTTCCCCCATCCATTCCAGGCACCACCGCGCCCCCGCGCACGCGGGCGGCACGCGGACAGAAACGACGGCGAGGACTGATGGCACCCGAACCCGAAGCAGGCGGCGGCGGAGTGCCTGATGCCGCTGACTCATGGGGCGTCGGCGGGCTGGTCGGAGACGGCCGCTACCGGATGACGTACCGCCTCGGCCGGGGCGGTATGGCCGAGGTGTACGCGGCGGAGGACGTGCGGCTCGGCCGCACCGTGGCCGTCAAGCTGCTGCGGTCCGACCTCGCCGAGGACCCGGTCTCCAAGGCCCGCTTCACCCGCGAGGCCCAGTCGGTGGCCGGTCTCAACCACCACGCCGTGGTGGCGGTGTACGACTCCGGTGAGGATGTCGTGGGCGGCCAGACCGTGCCGTACATCGTCATGGAGCTGGTCGAGGGCCGCACGATCCGCGATCTGCTGCTCAACGCCGAGGCGCCGCCGCCGGAGCAGGCGCTGATCATCGTCTCCGGTGTGCTGGAGGCGCTCGCGTACTCGCACCAGCACGGCATCGTGCACCGCGACATCAAGCCCGCGAACGTGATCATCACGCACGGCGGCGCGGTCAAGGTGATGGACTTCGGCATCGCGCGCGCCCTGCACGGCGCGCAGTCGACCATGACGCAGACCGGCATGGTCATGGGCACGCCGCAGTACCTCTCCCCCGAGCAGGCGCTCGGCAAGGCCGTCGACCACCGGTCCGACCTGTACGCCACGGGCTGTCTGCTCTACGAACTCCTGTCGCTGCGCCCGCCGTTCACCGGTGAGACGCCGCTGTCCGTCGTGTACCAGCACGTCCAGGACATCCCCGTCCCGCCGTCCGAGGTCTCGGACGTGGTGCCGCCGGAGCTGGACGGTCTGGTCATGCGCTCGCTCGCGAAGGACCCGGACGACCGGTTCCAGAGCGCCGAGGAGATGCGCGGCCTCGTCCAGTACGGCATGCAGATGCTCCAGCAGCAGGGCAGTCACGTCGGCACCTGGAACACCGGGCCCGTCGACATGCACGAGGGCGGCACCCCGGCGATGGGCACCGCCGCGACGACCGCGCTCGGTCACCCGCAGCACGGCGACACCACGCAGCGCCCCCTGCTGCCGCCGCAGAACCCGAACGACGGCGGTTACGACGGCGGCCACCACGGCGGCAACGGTCGCGGCGGGCGCGGCAAGATGTGGCTGTTCGCGCTGTTCGCCGTGGTCGCGATCCTGGCGGGCGCCGCGTACGCGGTGAACAACATGACCGGTACGACCGGCGGCAACAAGGAGGACCAGAAGACCACGCAGAGCCCGTCCTCCACCCCGAGCGACAAGCCGTCGAAGTCGGACGAGGAGTCCACGCCGACCGACGACGACCAGAACACCTCCACGGGCGGCAACCAGCAGCCGGAGTACCCGTCGAACGACACGTCCCCGAGCGAGAAGCCGTCCGAGACGGACCGGCCGACGGATCCGCCGTCCTCGACCGATCCGGGCGACGACGAGGGGACGACCGAGGGCGGCAGCGGCGATCCGTCGTCGGATCCCCCGCCGTCGGGCGATACGGGCGACCCGGAGGGCGCCACGAACGAGGGCACCACGGAGGGCAACACGGGAACGCCGGGCGGCGGCGCCGCGGGCGACCCGGGCGGCGGCGTCGTGGCGGGCACCGCGCAGGGTGCGACAGGCGGCTGATCACCCCGCGAACGCCTCGCACACCTCCTCGTACCTCCGCGTCCACCACACCGCCAGGGCCGACACCGCAGGAAACTGCGGGTCGGCCCTTCGGTCGTCCAGCTGGTAGCGCCAGCGCAGTATCCAGAAGTCGTTCAGCCGCTCCCACCACACCCGGTGGACGGCCGACGCCAGTTCGGCGGTGTCGGCCCCGGACACGAGCCGGTAGGCGCGCGCGTACGCCCGTACCTTCACCAGGTCCAGCTCCCCCGACGGCTGTACGAAGAAGATCGCCGCCGCCCTGACCGCCTCCTCGGCGCGGGGCTGGACGGACAGCCGGTCCCAGTCGACGATCGCGACCGGGTCGGTGCCCCGGTAGAGCAGATTCAGCGGATGGAAGTCGCCGTGCACCCATCCGGTGGCCGCCTCGGCGGCCGGCGGCGGCCGGTGGTGGGCGTGCAGCTCCAGAAGGGCGCGGCGCTCGCGCAGCCGGTGTTCGGCGAGCGAGTCGAAGCCGTCGCGCGGGGTGCGCCCACGGGCGAGGGCCAGTAACTCGTCGATGAGCGCGAAGGTGTCGGCGGGGGCGGCGGAGTCGTACGCCCCTTCGTACGCGAGGCGGTCCGTCCGGTCCGTCGCCGACTCCATGACCCCTGCCAGACAGGTGTGTACGGCTCCGAGGAGCGACCCGAGGTGCCGCGAGGCGGCGGGCGTCAGCTGGGCGCCGGTGCGGTGGCTGCCGTCGATCCAGGGGTGCAGGGCGTAGCAGTGGCCGCCGACGACGGCGACCGTGCCGCCCTCGCTGTCCCGGACGGGCGGGGCGACGGGCACCCCCAGCGCCTGGAGGCGGCGGGTGGCGCGGTGCTGGCGGGCGATGGACTCGCGGTCGCCGTCGAGGTGGTGCTTGAGGAAGTAGGTGCCACGGGTGGTGGTGAGCCGGTATCCGCGGTTCAGCAGGCCCTGGGCGACCGGCCGGCAGGCCAGCGGGTCGCCGCAGTGGTCGTAGCGTCGGAGCAGGTCACCCAGGGGCAGGAGCCCGAAGGGGAGGTCCACCAGGGGTGGAGCGGTCGCGACATAGGGCATGGTCGCGGTCGTTGCAGATGAGCAGGGCACCCTTCAAATGATAGATCACGCAGCGTGGCGATCGTGTCGCCGTCCGCTCACGCTCCCGCTCCCGCTCAGCTCGGCGGGCTGCTCGGCCGGCTGCCCGGTCGCGTACTCAAGGACGTGCACCGTCACGAACTGGGGCGTCAGGCTCATGTAGACGGGCTCGAACGGCTCTCCGTCGACATGGTGCGGACCCGGCCCGAAGAGCGCCAGCTCGTCCGTCGTCGGCCTGATCATGCTCGCGGTGCCGGTGAACTGGACCGACCAGAGATCCGGCTCACCGGTGTGGAAGTTGTCGGCGCCGTACGCGACCACGCTCCCGCTGCACGCGCGGTGGTATCCCATTCCGCGGTGCATGCGTAGGACGACGTTCTCGTTCTTGACGATGTGCCGTGCGGGGGCCACGAAGGGCATCGCCCGCATGCTGGTGGCCACCCGCCCGTACCGGACTCGGCTGAGGAGGTCGATCGCGCGCAGATCATCGGTGGACATGCCATCCACTCTCTGTCACCGATCGTCCACAGAACAGAGCCGCCCGCCCCGGATGAAGGGGACCTTCGTCCTTATCGGGCCTTTAGGGAACTCGGGCAGGGTGGGGCCCTTCGACAGGTTTCAGCGGCGGTCGGTGCTGCTCGCTGCTGCCCGGTGGTGCTCTCAGCGCTGTTCGGCCTGGATCCTCGCGACGTACGCGGCGGCCTGCGAGCGTCGCTCCATCCCCAGCTTGGCCAGCAGGCTGGAGACGTAGTTCTTGATCGTCTTCTCGGCGAGATGCAGCCGCTCGCCGATCACCCGGTTGGTCAGACCCTCGCCGATCAGATCCAGGATCTTGCGCTCCTGGTCGGTGAGGTTCGCGAGCTTGTCGTCGCCCTTGGGGGTGTTTCCCTCGCGCAGCCGCTGGAGCACCCGCGCCGTCGCGACCGGGTCCAGCAGGGAGCGGCCGGCCGCCACGTCCCGTACGGCGGTCAGCAGTTCGTCGCCGCGGATCGCCTTGAGCACATAACCCGAGGCCCCGGCCATGATCGCGTCGAACAGCGCCTCGTCGTCGGAGAACGAGGTGAGCATCAGGCACTTGATGGCGTCGTCCCTGGAGCGGATCTCGCGGCAGACCTCGACCCCGCTGCCGTCCGGCAGCCGTACGTCCAGGACGGCGACGTCGGGACGCGTCGCCGGGATCCGGGTCAGCGCGTCCGCGGCCGTACCCGCCTCGCCCACGACCTCGATGTCGTCCTCGACGGCGAGCAGCTCGTGCACGCCCCGCCGTACGACCTCGTGGTCATCCAGCAGAAATACGGTGATTTTTCCCTTTTCAGGCACGAGATCAGTCAAACACACTTCCCTCTATCCCCGTCGTGGGCCGCCGGGATAACGTGCCGTTGTTCCGGCGGCCTGCAAGGCTGTGACCAGTGGTTGTCCCCGACTTTTGCGATTTACTTGGATATCCAAGCAAAATCGCAGGTCAATAGGGGTTTCGCAGGAATGCGACCCACTGGGTAACGTGCCTGTGACAGGGCGCTCGCCGGGGCACCTGTCACGCCTGTCCCGGCCGGGCCGCACCCACCCCGTGCACGCGTCCGGAAGCAGGCGAGCCGCACTGGTTCCCGGCGGATCCCGGGGACCGGACCGACGGAGGAGCACGCACGTGACCGTGGAGAGCACTGCCGCCGCGCGAAAGCCGCGACGTAGCAGCGGCACCAAGCGCGCCGGCGCCAAGACGGCGTCGCAGCCGAAGGCTTCCGAGCCCCAGCTCGTACAGCTGCTGACGCCCGAGGGCGAGCGCGTCAAGAACGACGAGTACGACGGCTACGTAGCCGACATCACCCCCGAATCCCTGCGCGGGCTCTACCGCGACATGGTCCTCACGCGCCGTTTCGACGCCGAGGCCACGTCCCTCCAGCGCCAGGGCGAGCTGGGCCTGTGGGCCTCGCTGCTCGGCCAGGAGGCAGCCCAGATCGGCTCGGGCCGCGCGCTGCGCGACGACGACTACGTCTTCCCGACCTACCGGGAGCACGGTGTCGCCTGGTGCCGGGGCGTCGACCCGACGAACCTGCTCGGGATGTTCCGCGGTGTGAACCACGGCGGCTGGGACCCGAAGACCAACAACTTCCACCTCTACACGATCGTCATCGGCTCGCAGACGCTGCACGCCGCCGGTTACGCGATGGGCGTGGCCAAGGACGGCGCGGACTCGGCCGTCATCGCCTACTTCGGCGACGGGGCGTCCAGCCAGGGCGACGTGGCGGAGTCGTTCACCTTCTCGGCCGTCTACAACGCGCCGGTGGTGTTCTTCTGCCAGAACAACCAGTGGGCCATCTCCGAGCCGACCGAGAAGCAGATGCGCGTACCGCTCTACCAGCGCGCGCAGGGCTTCGGCTTCCCCGGCGTCCGGGTCGACGGCAACGACGTACTGGCCTGTCTGGCCGTGACACGCGCCGCGCTGGAGCGCGCCCGCACCGGCCAGGGCCCGATGCTCGTCGAGGCGTTCACCTACCGCATGGGCGCGCACACCACCTCCGACGACCCGACGAAGTACCGGGCCGACGAGGAGCGCGAGGCGTGGGAGGCGAAGGACCCGATCCTGCGGCTGCGCGCCTATCTGGAGCGCGAGTCGGCCGCCGACGAGGCGTTCTTCGCGGCTCTGGAGAAGGAGAGCGAGGCGCTCGGGCGACGGGTGCGTGAGGCGGTACGGGCGATGCCCGACCCCGACCACATGGCGATCTTCGACCATGTCTACGCGGACGGGCACGCTCTGGTGGACGAGGAGCGGGCGCAGTTCGCGGCGTACGAGGCGTCGTTCTCGGACTCAGGTGCCGGCGCTGTCGAGGAGGGCAAGTAGCCATGGCCGTACAGAAACTCCCCCTCGCGAAGGCGATCAACGAGTCGCTGCGCGTCGCACTCGACACCGACCCCAAGGTCCTGATCATGGGCGAGGACGTCGGCAAGCTCGGCGGCGTCTTCCGGGTCACCGACGGTCTCCAGAAGGACTTCGGCGAGGGCCGGGTCATCGACACCCCGCTCGCCGAGTCCGGCATCGTCGGTACGGCGATCGGCCTCGCGCTGCGCGGCTACCGGCCCGTCGTGGAGATCCAGTTCGACGGCTTCGTCTTCCCCGCGTACGACCAGATCGTCACGCAGCTCGCGAAGATGCACGCCCGCGCGCTCGGCAAGATCAAGATGCCGGTCGTCATCCGCATTCCGTACGGCGGCGGCATCGGCGCCGTCGAGCACCACTCGGAGTCGCCGGAGGCCCTGTTCGCGCACGTGGCGGGGTTGAAGATCGTCTCGCCCTCGACGTCCGCCGACGGCTACTGGATGATGCAGCAGGCCATCCAGAGCGACGACCCGGTCATCTTCTTCGAGCCCAAGCGGCGCTACTGGGACAAGGGCGAGGTCGACACCGAGGCCATCCCGGGCCCCCTGCACAAGGCCCGGGTCACCCGGACCGGCACGGATCTCACCCTCGCGGCGTACGGCCCGATGGTGAAGGTCTGCCTGGAGGCCGCCGCCGCCGCTGCCGAGGAGGGCAAGTCGGTGGAGGTGCTCGATCTCCGCTCGATGTCCCCGATCGACTTCGACACGATCCAGACGTCGGTGGAGAAGACGCGCAGGCTGGTCGTGGTCCACGAGGCACCGGTGTTCTACGGCGCCGGCGCGGAGATCGCCGCCCGGATCACGGAGCGCTCCTTCTACCACCTGGAGGCTCCGGTGCTGAGGGTCGGCGGCTTCCACGCCCCGTACCCGCCGGCGCGCCTGGAGGAGGAGTACCTTCCGGGCCTGGACCGAGTGCTCGACGCCGTCGACCGCTCGCTCGCGTACTGAGGAGTGCCGTGACCATGACTGCTGACACTTCTGCTCGCTATCGAGAGTTCAAGATGCCCGACGTGGGCGAGGGACTCACCGAGGCCGAGATCCTCAAGTGGTACGTACAGCCGGGCGACACCGTCGTCGACGGGCAGGTCGTGTGCGAGGTGGAGACGGCGAAGGCGGCCGTCGAACTGCCCATCCCCTACGACGGGGTGGTGCACGCGCTGCGCTTCGACGAGGGCACGACCGTAGACGTCGGCGCGTCGATCATCACCGTGGACGTGGCGCCGGGCACCCCGTCGGAGGCGCCCGCCGCCGCGGCGCCGGCGACGGAGCCCGAGCCCGAGGCCGAGGCCGCCGAGCCGAAGGGACGCCAGCCGGTGCTCGTGGGCTACGGCGTCTCGGAGGCGTCCACGAAGCGGCGTCCGCGCAGAGGGGCGGCGGCCGTTCCCGAGCAGGGCGCGGCGACCGCGGCGATCCAGGCGGAGATGAACGGCGTACCGGCCCCCGCCGCGCTGTCCCGCCCGCTGGCGAAGCCGCCGGTGCGCAAGCTCGCCAAGGATCTGGGCGTGGACCTGGCGACGATCACGCCGACGGGTCCGGACGGGATCATCACGCGCGAGGACGTGCACGCGGCGACGGCGCCGGCGCCCTCGCCGCAGGCCGTTCCGGTCGCGGAGCCCGTACCGGCTCCGGTGGCCGCAGCTCCCGCGGTGGCCGGCCGGGAGACCCGTATCCCCGTGAAGGGCGTACGGAAGGCCACGGCGGCGGCGATGGTGGGCAGCGCGTTCACGGCGCCGCACGTCACGGAGTTCGTGACGGTCGACGTGACGCGCACGATGAGGCTGGTGGAGGAGCTCAAGTCCGACAAGGACATGGCGGGTGTACGGGTCAACCCGCTGCTGCTCGTCGCCAAGGCGCTGCTGGTGGCCATCAAGCGGCACCCCGACGTCAACGCCACCTGGGACGAGGCCGCCCAGGAGATCGTGCTCAAGCACTACGTCAACCTCGGCATCGCGGCGGCCACCCCGCGCGGTCTGCTCGTCCCGAACATCAAGGACGCGCACGACAAGACGCTGCCCCAACTCGCCGAGTCCCTGGGCGAACTGGTGTCCACGGCCCGCGAGGGCAAGACGACCCCGGCGGCCATGCAGGGCGGCACGGTGACGATCACCAACGTCGGCGTCTTCGGCGTCGACACGGGCACGCCCATCCTCAACCCGGGCGAGTCCGCGATCCTGGCGGTCGGCGCGATCAAGCTCCAGCCATGGGTCCACAAGGGCAAGGTGAAGCCCCGCCAGGTCACCACCCTGGCGCTGTCGTTCGACCACCGCCTGGTCGACGGCGAACTGGGCTCCAAGGTCCTCGCGGACATCGCGGCGATCCTGGAACAGCCGAAGCGGCTGATCACCTGGGGCTGAGCGCCCCGGACGCGGGAAAGGGTCGCGACCCCCGTGGGTTGCGACCCTTCCGTCTGTGCGGCCCTCTGTGCGGCCCTCTTCAGGAGGGCGCTCGCGGGACCTACCAGGTGGGCCCGGAGTGCGGCTGCTCGGCGGCCCTGCGGGCCTGCTCCTCGGCGTAGCGCGCCTGCCGCTCGGCCTCCTGGCGCTCCATCATCTCCTGGTGCTGGCGGTCGCGTTCCCGCTGCTCCCGGAAGGCGATCTCGGTGATCTCGTCGTCGCTGAACGGCATGGTTCCTCCTTGTTGGAAAGCGAGTTGTGCTGGTGATGGTTGATGGTCAGAGGGTCACTTCGGCCCACAGCGGCACATGGTCGGAGTGGTTCGCCGAAGTGGCGTCGGCCCACCGGACGTGGACCTGCGGGGAGACGAAGAGATAGTCGATCTTGCCGGAGCCGTGGGTGCGTTCACCCAGCCGGCAGGGCGCCCGGTAGATGTTCGAGAGAGGGGTGATCTCGTTGCCGCAGATGCTGTCGCTCTCCTTCAGCCCGCCCCGCGCCCCGAACCCGTAACCGGAGTCGTAGAACTGGTCGGCCACGGCGGACAGCGGATCGTCGTTCAGGTCACCGCCGACGAGCTGCGTGTACCCGGCGTACTCGAAGGCCAGGACGCGCCGCGCCTCCGCCGCCTCCGCGATGCGCAACGTGCGGTCGTCGTGGGTCAGATGGACCGAGCAGGCGACCAACTGCCGCGCGGGCGCGCTGACGCAGAGCATCTCCCGCTGTTCCTTGAGATCCTTGCGCGCCGGGTCCACCGCGGCGTTCCTCGTCAGCTCGTGTTCCCGGTAGGTGTCCGGGTCGAAGCCGATGTCCTTACGCGTGATCAGCCCGTTGCCGAAGCCGGACGAATTCGGGTGCCGGCACTCGGCGTCGGGACCACCGGCGCGCTGGAGGACCGGGCTCATGAACACGTCGTACCCCTGCGCCCCGAGCTTGTTCCCCAGCGCGAAGGTCCAGTCGCCGCAGCCCTCCTGGAACGCCACGACGGCGGGCATCCGGTCGCGCACACTGCGCGCCAGTGCTTCCGGCGCCTCGTCCCCCTTGGTGCCGTGCTCGGCGTTGCCGCCCGCCATGTTGAAGGTGCCGATCTGGTACTGGGCGGGGGCGGCCTGCGCGGGTGCGGTCTGCGCGGGGGCCGCGACCTCCGCCGGGCCGTCGGCGCTCGCCGGCACGGTGACGAGTGCGGTGGCGAGCAGGGCGAGTGCCCCGGCGAACGCGAGTCTCATCGGTCTCCTCTCGTCGTGTCTCCTGGTGGAGGCGGGCGGTGAGGCCCGTGACACCAGGCTGGCGCGACCGGTGATTGTCCGGATGATTCGACCGGAAATCGCGGGGGAAGTCCGGACAATCAGTTGTCCGCGGACAATCGAGCTGCTGGGATCTCACTGGGCTAGGGGGGCCGTGATGACTGGTGGTGGCACGACGGACGGGGCGGGAAGCGCGGGCAGAGCCGGCAGACGGCAGGGCGCGCCGAGGGGCCGTACGGAACAGGCGAACGCGCTGGCGTCGTTCGTGCTGGAGGTGACCGACGGGGTCACGCTGCGGGAGTTGGCGGAGCGGTATCACGTCGGCAAGACCATGTGGGGGGAGTACCGCTCGGGCCAGAAGCTCGTACCGCTGGACCTGTTGGAGCGGTTGGTGGCGGACCGTACGCCGGACGAGGCGACCCGTGTCAGCCGTACGCGGACGGCGCGGAGGCTGCACGCGGCGGCGGTGGACGCGGCGGTGGTCGTCACGGTGGTGGACGCGGCGGCGGGGGCGCCCGAGCCGGCTCCCGAGCCCGGCGCTCCGGGCACGGTTCCAAGTCCGCCTACGGATAGAGCACCGCGGCGCCGGCGCCACCGCCTCGCGGTCGGCTTGACTGTCACGGCGGCGGTCGCCGTCGTGGCCCTCCTGCTGCTGGTCGCCCTGCTCCCGTCCGGGGACGAGAACATCTCGGCCGGCGGCAAACCGCCGTCCGGCGGCGCCTCGCCGGACGGTTCACCCCCCGTACGGGCCGCCCCGCTCACCGGCACCGGGGTCTTCGCGATCGGCCCCGGCGGCGACGGCGTCCTCCAGTGGGACGGCCCCGGTGCCGGCGACTGGACCCGGATCGGCGACACCGCGAAGCGCCTGTGGGCCGGACCCGCCGGTCTGTTCGCGACCGGTGTGCGCGGCGACGGTCTGTTCGCGTACGGCGGCAGCCCCGGCCGCTGGCACCAAGTCGGCGAGCCGGGCGCCGACTTCGCGATCAGCGGTACGCGTGTCTACCGCCTGGCGCCGGACCGCGGTTCGGTCCATGTCTGGGACGGCCGGGGTACGTCATGGACCTGGGTGGGCGGTCCCGCGAGCAGGCTGTACGGCGGCGGGCCGGGCCTGTTCGCGACGAACCCGAAGGACGGCCGGATCTTCAAGTACGCCGGGCGCCCCGGCGAATGGGAGTTCGTGGGCACGGCGGGCGCGGACTTCGCGCTCACGGACCGGCATCTCTACGGCCTCACGCCCGACCGCGCGATGGTCACCCGCTGGCTGGCTCCCGAGACGCCTGACGCGGACGAGAGATGGACCTGGGCCGCGGGACCGGCGGGCGCCCTGTTCGCGGGCGCCGCCGGGCTCTTCTCCACCGACCCGACGGGGACCCGGCTGCGCCACTACGCGAAGGACGCGTGGCACGACATCGGCCCGGCCGGGGCGGAGGTCCGGGTGGCCGGACGTGAGGTGTTCGTCCTGACCGACGACCGTACGTCGGTGCGGCGTTGGGACCCCCGTACCGGCACCTGGACCCGCGTCGGCGGCCCGGCCGGGACCCTGGCGGTGACGGTTCCGCGCGCCGGTCGTTGACAGCCGTGCGCCCCGTTCGGTCCGGATGCTTCCGTGCGCTCCTGTGGTTACGGAGCGAAGCGGGTATACCTGCTTTGGTGACCGACCGCAGTCGGTCCGGGAGCGAGGGGAGCCACCCATGGGCGAGCACGGTGACGGCAAGGGCGGTACGGAAGGGGATCAGAAGCAGACGCCGAAGGAGTCGGACGGCCAGTGGACCAGGCCCGTTCCGCCGAAGAAGTGACTGACGGCGACGGCTACGCGAGGTTGCTCTCCGGCCTGACCAAGTCCGGTGCGCTGGCGGACGGATGGCGGGGCGCGTTCGAGCGCGCCCCGCGTGCGGTGTTCGTGCCGGAGGCCGTATGGGCGCCGGACGAGACATCCCCGACCGGCCACCGGCTGGTGACCCGGGCCGGGGAACCCGAGACGTGGTGGGCGCTGGTCGACGCCGACGGGGTGGTCGTCACGCAGCTGGACGACGGCGCCGATGGCGGCCCCGGCATCCCCACGTCGTCCGCCTCCAAGCCCTCGCTGGTGGCGTCGATGCTCGGGCATCTGGATGTCACCGACGGCGCGCGGGTCCTCGACATCGGTACGGGCACGGGCTGGACAAGTGCCCTGCTGACGGCCCGACTCGGTGGCGAGGCCGTCACCACGGTGGAGGTCGACCCCCGCGTCTCAGAGCAGGCCGCGCTGCGCCTGCGGTCCGCCGCGCTCGAACCCGCGCGGCTGGTGGTCGGCGACGGCCTGGCGGGCCGGCCCGAGTCCGCGCCGTACGACCGCATCCACTCGACGGCGGCTGTCCGCCGCGTCCCCCGCACCTGGATCGAACAGACCCGCCCGGGCGCGACGATCGTGACGCCGTGGGGCACCCCGTACGCCAACGCGGGCCTGCTGCGCCTGGTGACGGGCGAGCCCGGCGCCCCCTCGTACGGCCGCTTCGTGGCCAACGTCAGCTTCATGTGGATGCGCGCCCAACGCCCGCACGCCGTCACCCTCCCACCCACGGAGCCCGATCAGCGCGGCCCGTCCGCGATGGACCCGGATCTGGCCCTGTCGAACGCGGACGTGGCGTTCACGATCGGCCTCCACGTCCCGGACGCCCGCTACGTCCACACCTGGGACACCGCGAACCCGGCGGCCACCTACCGCATCGCCCTGTCGGACGGCAACGGCTCCTGGGCGTCGGTGCGTTACGAGTCGTGGGACGCACCGGACGCGGTCCGCCAATGGGGCACCCGCCGCCTCTGGGACGAGATCACGTCGGCCCGCACCTGGTGGGACACCCACGGCCGCCCACCCCTCACCCGCTTCGGCCTGACGGTCACGGCGCGGGGGCGCCAGGAGACATGGCTGGACAAGCCCGGGAGCCCGGTCAGGACCACCCGGAGCGGGCCCTGAGCGCCGCCCGGTCGTCGCGGCGGCTCACAGCGGCTTCAGCGTGAAGAGGTTGTCCGACGGGTCCACCACCGCCTTGAAGCTGGCTCCGGCCCGGTAGCGTTCGTCGTGGTAGCAGGTGTAGGTCGCGTCGAAGGGTGGGACGCCCGCGCCGCTTATGCGCAGGGTCAGTACGGAGACGTCCGCCGTGCCGTCGCCGGGGTTGACGCGTTTCGCGGTGATGATCTTCGCCACCGCCGGCCGGCCGGACTTCCGTAGCCGTGCTGTGTCCCGCTTGGTCTTGACCGCGTCGGACCAGATGACGAGACCGCTCAGGGCCATGAGCGGCGAGAACAGCGACCAGGCCCAGTGGAGACCGTCGAAGACGGCCAGGGCCGGCAGGATCGGGGTGGAGGCCCAGCAGACCACGGCGATGGCGCGGCCTCCCACGTGGACGAAGGCGCCTCCGATGGCCGCCTGTCGGGCCGTTGCCGCGCCGTCGTCGGTCGTCATCCCACGAGGTTATTCCCGGGGGCCCGCCGGCGCGCCCCGCTTGGCGGATCCTCGCGCGGCCCGGCGGCGCTGGCGCGCCGCCTCGTAGAGCACCACCGTCGCCGCGTTCGACGCGTTCAGGGAGCTGGCCGAGCCCGACATCGGGATGCTCACCACGTGGTCGCACAACTCCCGCCAGCCCGCGCTCAGTCCGCTCGTCTCGTTGCCGATCAGCAGCAGCGAGGGCCGGGTCAGGTCGAACGCGTCGGCGTCGGCATCGCCGTGCTCGTCCGTGCCGACGACCGCGACGGGGCGGCCCCGCGCGCGTTCCGCCGCCAGCCATTCGCCGACCTCGTGGTGCGAGGGGCTGCGGACGACGGGGAGCGCGAACAGCGAGCCCGTCGTGGCGCGTACGGCCTTCGGGTCGTAGACGTCCGCCGCGTGGCCGGTGACGATCAGGCCGTCCGCGCCGAACGCGTCCGCCGAGCGGACGATGCTGCCGATGTTGCCCGGCTGGGTGGGGCGGTCGAACAGCACGCCCAGGAAGGCGTCGTGGACGGTGATCCGGCTCAGGTCGTCCGGGCGCATCTCGACCACGGCCAGGACCTCGGGCGCGCCGTCGGCGCGTTCGCCGAGTTCGGCGAGGAGTTCGGGGGCCATCGCGACGCGGTCCGTACGGATGTCGCGCAGCAGTTCCTCGGCCCACCGCGAGAGCGGGCGGCTCGCGTCGTACAGCAGGGCGCGTACGGTCCAGCCGTGCTCGACGGCCATCGTGATGGGGCGTACGCCCTGGACGAGGAACTCGTTCTGGCGCTTGCGCTTGTTGCGGTTGGCGAGCAGCGCGTGCCACTGCTGGAAGCGGGCGTTGCGGGTTGTGATCCGCTGACCGGCCACCCGTGCTCCTCGTCGTTCCGCGATGTCGTGCGTTCCGCGATCGTTCTGCCTGACCGGGGAAGGCTACAGCGGCGGGCCGGGTCGCCTCCGCCGCCCGGTCCGCGAACGCAAGGGCGCGGCCACCCTCCGGTGGCCGCGCCCCTTCACCGCATCCCGCAGGGGGGTCAGTCGCGCTGAGCGCCCGCCGGGAGCTGGCGCAGCTTCATCGTCTTCGCCGTCGAAACGCCCGAGTAGTGGTCGAGCAGCTTCGCCGCGTCGGTGTAGCGGTCCGTGCCGTTCAGGATGACGCCGATGTGCGTCTTGCCGTTCCGGGTGGCCGCGAAGATCAGGCAGGGGCCGGCGGCGGTGCCCGTGCCGGTCTTGACGCCGAACGCGCCGCTGTACGAGCCGAGCAGCTGGTTCGTGTTGTGCCAGGTGTACGTGCGCGTGGCGCCCGTGCTGCTGGTGGCCGACGTCTTGATGGTCGTCGTCTTGACCACCGTGCGGAGCGCGGAGTTCTTCAGCGCGTACTGGGCGATGGTCGCCAGGTCACGCGGGGTCGTGTAGTTGTTGCCGGCCTGGGAGATGCCGTCGAAGGAGTCGAACTTGGTGTTCTTCAGGCCAAGTTCGGTGGCCTTCGCGTTCATCTTCGAGATGAACGACTTCGTGCGCGCGGCCTCGGTCGAGCCGGTGCCGATCGCGTCCGCGAGGGCGTACGCCGCGTCGCAGCCGGACGGGAGCATCAGGCCGTAGAGGAGCTGGCGGATCGTGACCTTGTCGCCGGTGCGCAGGTCCGCGGTGCTCGCGCCCTCGCGGGCGACGTAGTCGCGGTACGACTGCTTGATGGTGACCTTGCGGTTGAGGTCGATGCCCTTGGTGTTGAGCACGACGGCGGCCGTCATGATCTTGGTGGTGCTCGCCATCTGGCGGCGGGTGTCACCCGTCTTGGTGTAGCGCGCCTTGCCGGTGTCGCTGTCCAGCAGGAAGGCGCCCTTGGCCGAGATGGTCGGGACCGCGGCGGCGGCCTGGGCGGCGGGCGCGGTCTCGGTCGCCAGGGCCGCCGGGGCGGCCAGGGCCGAGCCCGTCAGCAGGGCGCCGGCGGTGAGGGCTACGACCGTGGAACGGCGAGCGTTTCGGCGTACGCCCGGGAAGCTGCTTATCAAAGGAAGACTCCGATGTCGCAATTGCCTTGGTCTGAAGTGAATTGGGACCCCGTTGGTAAACAGGGAGTCCACAGAAAGACGTTTGAAAGAGCGAAATGGATGTACGACACGCCCGAGAAACTTCGACGTTTCGCGATGTGTTCGCGATGTGGACGGAATCCCCGTCGCATCCCTGTTGTATCTAAGCTGTGCGCATGCCTGCCGCACCCGTCGTTCCCGTGAGACAGCCACCCGCCGCCGACCGTGTCTACAGCCACATCAAGCAGGGCGTGCTCGACCGGCACTACGAGGGCGGCACCCTCCTTACGGAGGGCGAACTCGCCGAGGCCGTCGGGGTGTCCCGTACGCCCGTACGTGAGGCGCTGCTCAAGCTGGAGGTCGAGGGGCTGATCAAGCTCTATCCCAAGAAGGGCGCGCTCGTCCTCGCCGTCTCCGCGCAGGAGATCGCCGACGTCGTGGAAACGCGCCTGCTGGTGGAGGAGTTCACCGCCCGCAAGGCCGTCCCCGCGTCCGCGGCGTTCATCGCGCGCCTGGAGGAACTGGTCGAGGAGCAGCGCCGCCTCGCCGACGAGGGTGACCTGGCCGCCGTGGCCGTCGCCGACCGGTGCTTCCACGCCGAGATCGTGCGCAACGCGGGCAACGAGATCCTGTCCAAGCTCTACGACCAGCTCAGGGACCGGCAGTTGCGGATGGGCGTCGCCGTCATGGAGGCGCATCCCGAGCGGGTGCGGACCAGCATCACCGAGCACAGTGAACTGCTCGAAGCCATCCGGGCCGGCGACGCCGACGCCGCCGCGCGGTGCGTGCGCGCCCACGTCGGCCGCGTCAAGGTGCTCATCCGGGGTGAGGGCCGGTGAGCGCGCCCTCGTCGGGAGGAAGTTCCGGGCGCGACGGCGCGTCGGCCGGAGGAGGATCCGGGCGCGACGGCGCGTCGGCGGGAGGAGATTCCGGGCGGGAGGGTGCCTCGGCCGGAGGAGGATCCGGGCGACGCCCGGCCCCCGGCCTGCCCGGTGATCCGCCCGGCGGCCGGCGCGCCGTCGCCGTGTGGAGCATCGGCGTCGCCGTCTACTTCGTCGCCGTCATCTTCCGTACCAGCCTCGGCGTCGCCGGACTCGACGCCGCCGACCGCTTCGACGTCAACGCCTCCGCCCTCTCCACCTTCTCGATCCTCCAACTCCTCGTCTACGCCGGGATGCAGATACCCGTCGGCCTCATGGTCGACCGGCTCGGCACCCGCCGGGTCCTCACCCTCGGCGTGACGCTCTTCACCCTCGGCCAGCTCGGCTTCGCCCTCGCCCCCACCTACGGCATGGCCCTCGCCGCCCGCGCGCTCCTCGGCTGCGGCGACGCGATGACCTTCATCGCCGTACTGCGCCTCGGCGCCCACTGGTTCCCGGCCCGCCAGGGCCCGTTGATCGCCCAGTTCACCGGGCTCTTCGGGATGGCGGGCAATCTGGTCTCCACCCTCGTCATCGCCCGGCTGCTGAGCGACCTCGGCTGGACGACGACCTTCGTCGGCAGCTCCATGGCCGGTGTCGTCGTCCTCGTACTGATGCTGTTCTTCCTCAAGGACCACCCCGAGGGCCACGAGCCGCCGCCCGCCGAGCACGCCGGCGCGACCTATGTACGGAAGCAGATCGCCGAGTCGTGGCGGGAGCCTGGCACCCGGCTGGGGCTCTGGGTGCACTTCACCACCCAGTTCCCCGCCATGGTCTTCCTGTTGCTGTGGGGCCTGCCGTTCCTCGTCGAGGCGCAGGGGCAGTCCCGGGCCACGGCGGGTGATCTGCTGACGCTGATCGTCCTCGTCAACATGGTGATCGGCCTCGTCTACGGGCAGATCATCGCCCGCCACCACGCCGCCAGGGCCCCGCTCGCCCTCGGTACGGTCGGTGTGACCGCGCTCGTGTGGGCGTCGACCCTCGCCTACCCGGGCCCCCACGCGCCGATGTGGCTGCTGATCACGCTCTGCGTCGTCCTCGGCGCCTGCGGACCCGCGTCGATGATCGGCTTCGACTTCGCCCGCCCCGCGAACCCGCCGGCCCGTCAGGGCACCGCCTCCGGCATCGTCAACATGGGCGGTTTCATGGCCTCGATGACGACACTGTTCGCGGTCGGCGTGCTGCTCGACGCGACCGGCGGCAACTACCGCGTCGCGTTCTCGTCCGTCTTCGTCCTCGAAGCGCTCGGGATCACACAGATCCTGCGGCTGCGGGCGCGCACGGCGCGGCGCGAGCGGGAGCGGCTGGTGGCGAGCCGGGTGGAGGCCGTGCACGTACCCGCGTGAGCCACGGGGCGGCGGGAGCCGCTACGGCGTGACCGCGAACTCCCGCAGGATCGCCGCCGCCAGCTGCCCGTCGCCGTCCGTCTTGATCCGGTCCGGCACCGCGGCGGCGCGTACCCGCCCGCACGCCAGCCGGAAGTACGTCTCCCAGTCCATCGTCAGCGTCACGGCGGGGCCGAGCGAGGGCGAGCCGTCGATCGTGCCGCGGCCGTCCGCGTCGACCCGGACCGTCCGGAGGAACTCGACGGGGCCGTGCACGTCGAGCACGATCGCCGTGTTCGGCGGCGCGCCCGCGTCCTTCGCGACGACCTTCGGGAGGGCTTCGAGGAGTACGTCGCGGGTGACGAGCGCGCCGGGCGAGTCCAGACTGCCGGGCTTGCTCAGCGTCGTCCGCAGATCCTGCTCGTGCACCCAGATGTCGAACGCGCGGTTCCGCATGGCCTGTTCGAGCGTCTGCTCGGTGCCGAGCGGGGCGCGGACCATGGTGGACGGCTGGCGGTTCTCGTTCCGCAGCTGACGGTTGCGGCGGATGATCGTGTACTCCAGCTCGGAGGTCATCTCCGGAGCGGTGTGGTGGCGCCGTACGTCCACCTGCATCTCCATGTAGCGGGAGATCTCGCTCTGCACGTGGAACAGGTCGCGGGGCAGCGTGTGGATGGGCCGTGGATCCCCGAGCATCTCGGTCTCCAGCCCGATGACGTGCGAGACGATGTCCCGCACCGACCAGCCGGGGCACGGCGTGCGCCGGTTCCACTCACCCTCGACGAGTGGCTGTACCAGCTCGGCTATGGCTTCGATGGAGTGGGACCAGGCATCGGCGTAGGTTTGAAGGCTGGGATGGACGGTCACGGGACCCCTCGACGGTTCTGCGGTTAGCGGGCTGGGCTGCTGGATGCGGGCGGCGGGCTGCGTGCTGCGTGGGAGGTTCGAGAGCCTAAGTTACGCTGCCCGTTGGCACCCCGGCAGTGCTTTCGTGTGACGATCGTAGGCCCGTGTAGAAGGCTCGAATGCCAGGACGGTGGTAGTGTGCGCGCCTCCCTCATCCAGATCGCAGTAGACCCGGACGAATCGGTCAATTCCCGTAGGGAGCGCGCGGCCTCCTTGGTGAGGCAGCAGCGCGGCGCCGACCTCGTGGTTCTGCCGGAGCTCTGGCCGGTGGGCGCTTTCGCGTACGAATCGTTCGCCGCCGAGGCCGAGACGCTGGACGGTCCGACGTTCCGGGCCATGTCGGACGCGGCCCGCGACGCGGGCGTCTGGCTGCACGCCGGATCCCTCGTGGAACGCGCCCCCGAGGCCGTCCTGGACGGCGCCCCCGACCTCTACAACACCGCGCTCGTCATCTCGCCCGACGGCGCCCTCGCGCGCTCGTACCGCAAGATCCACCGCTTCGGCTTCGACAAGGGCGAGGCGACGCTGATGGGCGCGGGCGACCAACTGGTCACCGTCGCCCTGCCGGACGCCGTGCTCGGCCTCGCCACCTGCTACGACCTGCGCTTCCCCGAGCTGTTCCGCGGGCTGCTCGACGAGGGCGCGCAGGTCTTCGTGGTCCCGGCGGGCTGGCCGGCCCGCCGCCGCGCGCACTGGACGCTGCTGGCGCAGGCGCGCGCGGTGGAGAACCAGGCGTACGTGCTCGCCTGTTCCACGGCCGGCACGCACGCCGGGGTGGAGCAGTCCGGCCACAGCATCGTGGTCGACCCCTGGGGCGAGGTGCTGGCCGAGGCGGGGACGGGCGAGGAGGTCCTGAGCGTCGAGTTCGACCCGGCGAAGGTCGCGACGACGCGCGAGCAGTTCCCGGTCCTGAAGGACCGTCTGCTGGGTGTGACCGCGCCCCGCCGCTGACGGGCCACGACGCGCGTCCTCAGCCGTCGTCGCGCTCCTTCTCCGCCATCCGGATCACACACACCGTGACCGCGATCAGCAGCGACGTGTCAGCGTCGTCCCTGATCACGTCCACGGCGTACGTCTCGCGCACCCGGAACCACCGGCGCGAGACGTGCGCCAGCAGCTCGCCGTCGTACTCGATCGCGAACTCGTGGTCCAGGATCCGCCCGCTGACGTCCAGTTCGCTGCCGTCGGCCAGGGCGACGCGGTAGTGGTTACGGAGCAGCGACAGCCTCTTCTTACGGATGGTGGCGAGCGGCTCGCCGTCCCGCTCGATCGTCATCGCGTCCCGCAGGCTGAGCAGCTTCTGACGGAGCGTGACCAGAACGCGCCCCTGAGGGTCCTTCAGCTCAAGGGTGTCGCGCAGCCGCAACGCCTTTCCGTCCACGAGGAAGGCCTGGCGGCCCTGCTCGTCCTCGATCCAGTAGTCGTCGCCGATGGCGAAGATCTTGTCGCGCACCAAGTACTTCATGCCGGATCCGTACCCACCGGATCGCCCGGGGACGGCGGTACGGCGTCAGCTGCACGCGTACGGGCGACAACCACCGCCTCCGGCACCGGCTCCTCCGCCCGCCGCAGCCCCCGCGCCAGCATCAGGGTCACCGCGACCGAGGCCGCCGCCAGCACCGTGATGCCCGTCGCCGGTGACGTCCGCTCGGCGACGGCCCCCGCCAGGAGCGCGCACACCCCCTGCATCGTGAGCATGCCGGCGGAGTGCAGCCCGAGCGCGTGCCCGCTCAGCTCGTCCGGCGTCAGGGCCATGAGGCGCTCCTGGGAGATCAGGCTCGCCGCGTAGCCGACCGTCGCCAGCGTGACGGCTACGACGGCCACCGGCAGCGCCGGGCCGAGGAAGAAGAACAGGTGCGGCACGGCGAGCAGCAGCAACAGCGGGACCGTCAGACGCGAGCGCCAGCGGCGGGGCACGAACCGGCCGATCAGGATGTCCCCGGTCAGCATGCCCGCCGCACCGGCGGCGAAGAGGAGCCCCGCGCGGTCGGGCGCATAGGACACGTACAGGGACTCACAGCCGACGACCAGACCGTTGGGCACCCACAGCGCCAGATAGACGGTGCGGCGGG
>NZ_MDCR01000177.1 GCF_001723055.1 Streptomyces niveus | reverse complement strand
TCGGCGGCGCGCACGGGCGACGGCGGTCGCCGCCCTCAACCTCCGCGCCAAGGTGCATGCCCAGCGCGGTGAACTGCCCGAGGCCGACGCGTGCTGGTCCCGGGTGGAGGCGCTCGCGCCCGACGACCCGGACGCGGCGGCCGGCCGCCGTACGCTCGCGAAGATCGCCGCCGGACGCCGGCACGCCCGCCCGGTCGTCCACACCGGGCGGGTCGCGGTGATCGCCGGGGCGCTGGCCGCGACGGTGGTGGGCGTCGCGCTGATCGGCGGCGCCGTCAAGCTGATCGACGGTGGCGAGGGCGGGGGCTCGGGGGCGGTGGCCGAGGCCGACAACGGCTCGGAGCGGCTGAGCGAGGAGTCGCGTCGGGCCGACGAGCTCAAGGCGCGTCTGGCGGCGATCGAGGGGGACCGCGCGGCCGACGCCGAGCAGCGTGACAGCGCGCTTGACGAGGTGGCGAAGAGTCTCGCGATGCCGGGAGTGGAGATCCGGCGCCATGCCGGGGACGTGCAACTGGTCTTCCGTACGGGGGTGTTCCCCTACGACTCGGTGATCGGCCCGGAAGGCGCCGAGGCGCTGACGGAGATCGGCCGCCGGCTGGCCGACCTGGCGGCGGGGACACCGGTGGAGACAACGGTGGTGGGCCACTCGGTCGCCGTGCCGGGCGGGGCGCCGAGCGGTGGCTCGGTGGTCGCGCTGAACCGCGCACGGGTCGCCGCCCAGTATCTGGCGCAGGACAGCGACCTGCGGCTGACGGACTTCCGCCTGGTCAGCGCGGACCAGCGGCGGGGTCCCTTCCCGGCGACGGCCGCGAACGCGCCACGCAACCGCACGGTGACCCTGCTGATCACCCCGAAGGGACTGCCGCCCACACCCTGAGGGGATCCCCCGCCTCGCTTTTAGCGGGCGGCGAACTGCGTGAGGATGGCCTGCACTTCGTAGATGTCGACGCCCTTGGTGAAGGTCTTCTGGATCGGCACCGAGCCGCCGGAGAGCCAGATCTTCAGCTCGGCGTCGAGATCGAAGGTGCCGGCCGTCTCCACGGCGAAGTGCGTGATGCTCCGGTACGGAATGGAGTGGTACTCGGTCTTCTTACCGGTTATCCCCTGCTTGTCGATGAGGATCAGCCGCCGGTCGGTGAAGAGGATGCTGTCGCGGATCAACTGATAGGCAGCATGCACCTGCTCACCCTGCCCGAGCAGCCGCGCGTAGTCCTGCTGAGCGGTGGCCGGGTTGATGGTGTGCGCGTTACCGAACAGAGCCATGAAGTCCCCCATATATCCGAGTTAATGCGATCTTCGCACTGTACCGGCTACCCGCTCGGGGCCGTCGAGCCACCGTAGATCCGTAGCGGACCCGTAGCAGAGCTGCGCCCCGGGCCGCCGAGTTACGGCCCGGCCTCGCCACCCGACTCACTTGTGAGCGGGGTCGCGGTTGTAGAGCTTCCTTGCCCAGAGGTAGGAGAGGAGGGCGATGCCGGCGCTCCAGGTGGCGGTCTGGAGGGCGCTGTTGCCGATCTCGGTTCCGGTGAGGAGTCCGCGGAGGGTTTCCATGACGGGGGTGAAGGGTTGGTACTCGGCGAACCAGCGCAACCCCGTCGGCATCGAGTCGGTCGGGACGAAGCCGGAGCCGAGGAACGGCAGCAGCGTCAGCGGCATCGGCAGATTGCTCGCACTCTCGACTGTCTTGCTGACCAGGCCCAGTGCGACCGACAGCCAGATGACGGCGAAGGCGATCATCGCGATGACCCCGATCGCCGCGAGCCATTCCACCGGTGTCGCGTCGGATCGGAACCCGACGAGGAGCGCCACGGCGATGACGATCGTGAGTGTGATCATGGTCTGGATCAGGCTGCCGACGACATGTCCGGTGAGGATGGCGCCTCGTGAGATGGACATGGTGCGGAAGCGGGAGATGATGCCTTCGGTCATGTCCATCGCGACCGAGATGGCGGTTCCCTGGGCGACGGCGGCGACCGTCATGAGCAGGATCCCGGGCATCACGTAGACGATGTACTCGCCCCTGCCGCCGCCGGAGCCGATCCCGGCACCCAGGGTGCCGCCGAAGACGTAGACGAACAGCAGCAGGAACACCACCGGCATCCCCGCCAGCAGCACGGTCATCGAGGGGTAGCGCAGCATGTGCCGCAGGTTGCGGCGCAGCATCGTCGCCGAGTCGGCCAGGGTGTGGGAGAGGGAACTCATCGGGTCACAGCCTTCTCGGTCGCGGTGTCGGTGTCGGTGTTGGCGGGTGTGCGGGGGCGGCCGGTCAGGGCGAGGAACACATCGTCCAGGTCCGGGGTGTGGACGGACAGTTCCTCCGCCTCGACGGACTGCGCGTCCAGCAGGTCCAGCAGCGCGCGCAGCGAACGCACCCGCCCGTCGCTGGGCACCTGCACCGTCAGCGCGTCCTCGTCCCGCGGTATGTCCTCCAGGGTGTGTGACAACGCCCCCACCGCGGCCCGGAAGGCGGCCGGGTCGGCGAAGCGCAGCTGGACGTGCCCGCCGGGAACCAGCCGCTTCAGCTCCTGCGCCGTCCCCTCCGCCACGAGCTTCCCGTGGTCCAGGACCGCGATCCGGTCGGCGAGCTGGTCCGCCTCCTCCAGGTACTGGGTGGTCAGGAAGATCGTCACCCCCTGATCGGCGACCAGACCCCGGATGATCTCCCACATCGTGCGCCGGCTCCGCGGGTCCAGCCCCGTCGTCGGCTCGTCCAGGAAGATCAGCCGCGGATCACCCACCAGCGTCATCGCCAGATCCAGCCTGCGCCGCATCCCGCCCGAATACGTCGACACCAAGACGTCCGCCGCGTCCGCGAGATCGAACCGCTCCAGCAACTCCGCCGTACGCGCCCGACCCGCCGCACGCCCCAGATGACGCAGATCCGCCATCAGACGCAGATTCTCCCGACCGCTCAACAACCCGTCCACCGCCGAGAACTGACCCGTCACGCCGATCACCGACCGCACCGCGTCCGGCTCACGTGCCAGATCATGACCCGCCACCCGCACCCGCCCACCATCCGCACCGATCAACGTCGACAAGATCTGCACCGCCGTCGTCTTCCCCGCCCCGTTCGGACCCAACAACGCGAACACCGACCCCTCCACCACCTCCAGATCCACACCATCCAGCACCAACTTCTCGCCATACGACTTACGCAACCCAACAGCACTGATCGCCGAGGCCGAGTTCAGGCCAGCCATGAGTCCTCGTTTCGCGGGGAACGGGCACGCCGGATCGACGGCTGACGTCGGTTCGGACGCCAGCTCGATCTGAGGTGCGATGAATAGACAGGGCCGGATGAGCCCGTAACGCCATAGTGGCATCAGAATGGCGCCATGGCAAGGTTCGCTGGCTCAGTCTTGGCGCGACTTCGGTTCGTCCATTCGCCGCATCCCACTATCTCCGCAGGTCGGTGGGTGTCTGAGATGTGGCCCGCCGCATTTGTGAAAGTGGCGCCTGCCTCCGTCTGTCCGACCTCGGTAGCCTCTCAATGCCTCACCGGGCATTGCCTCTGGCGCACGCTGGCGCCATATGGCACCACACCCGTCGCCTGGCGCCATCAGATGGTGCCATTCGCCGTCGGCGACGGATTCACGCGTCGCGCAGTGTGAACACCGCAGCCCCCGCCAGCAGCCCGGCCCCCGCCCAGGCGGCCAGCACCGCGAGGCCCGACCAGGGGGCGATGGGCAGGCTGTCCAGGTTCTTTGTGGCCTGGACGGCGAGCCCCGCCGAGGCGGGGGCCCACTCCCGTATCCGCTCCCGCCATTCCTCGTTGCCCACCAACTCGACCACCGCGGGCAGCGCGTAGAGCAGGCCGAGCACCGTCGTGATCGCCCCGGCCGTGTCCCGCACGAGGGTGGCCACGCCCAGCGAGAGCAGGGCTATCAGCCCGAAGTACAGAACCGTGCCCACGGCGGCCCGCAGAGTCGGGCCCTCGGTGAGGGAGAGCGGCGCCGCGCTGAAGCCGTTGCCGGGGAGGATGAACCGGCCGGCGAGCAGTGAGCCGAGGACGGCCACCGTCCCGGCGACCAGCGCGGACCCCAACACCACCGCAGCCTTGGCGGCGAGCACCCGGACCCGGCGGGGCACCGCCGTCAGCGTGGCGTGGATGGTCCCGGTCCCGTACTCACCGCTCATCGCGAGCACCCCGAGCGCGGCCACCGCCGCCTGGCCGAGCCAGATTCCGGTGAGGCTGAGCTTGACGGTGTCCTCGTGGCAGGCGTCCGGCGACGGGCACTGGTCCGTCGACACCGTCCCGGTGGCCGCCGCGCTCAACGCCACCGTCAGGGCGGCCACGGCGAGCAGCAGCCACCATGTGCTCGGCACCGTACGGAGTTTGGTCCATTCCGCGTGCAGGGCGCCTCTCATGCGTCCCTCCGGCGCAGTCGCCACATCGCCAGTCCGAGGAGCACGAGCGCCCAGGCGCACAGCATGGAGATCCCCGACCAGGGGCCCTGTGGATAACAGCCCTCCTCGGGCAGGCAGACGGTGTCCACGTGCTCGTACTCCGGCAGCGTCCGCTGCACCGCGAAGCCGGCGAGGGGCGTCAGCCTCATCACCCAGTGCGCGGCGCCGATCGGCAGTCCGGAGAGAAGGACGAGCGGCAGGACGAGCACCACCACCACCAACGTGACGGCCGCGGCCGTGTTCCGCAGGAGCGCGCCCACGGCCAGGGCCAGTACGGCAACGGCGGCCAGCAGCAGGGCGGTACCGACGACGGCCCGCAGCACGGGCCCGTCGGTGAGGGCCATGTCCGGATAGAAGAGGGGGTTGGGCATCCGGTCGCGCAACTCGGGCTCGCTGACCAGGAACGAGAGCAGGGCGGCGACAAGGCCGGCGACGAAGGCGACCCCGGCCAGGACGACCGCCTTGGCGGCGAGCACCCTGCCCCGGCGCGGGCTGGCCGTCAGCGTCGTGAGGATCATGCCGCGCCGGTACTCGGCGGTGATGAACAGCACGCTCAGCGCCACCAGCGGAATCAGCCCTATCTGGGCCCCGCTGAGGGACTGTTGGGTGATGTCGACCTCCGGCGTGTGGGGCGCCACGTCGCCGGAGCCCGTCAGCGTCCAGGTGCCGGACTTCTCCGTCGAACTGTCCGGCGTCCCCTTGGGGTCTCCGTTCGCGCCGACGACCGCACCGACGACGTCCTGACGCCAGGTGCCTCCCCCGCCGTCCACCGTGACCCGGTCGAAGGCCGCGGTGACTCGCGCCGGACGCCCGCCCACCGAGGTGGAGCCGAACTGCCGCTGCACCATGGTCTCTCCGGGCGTGGCCACGAAGAGCCCGGCCTGGGCGGTGTCCGGCAGTCCCGCGAGCCGTGTGGTGCCGACCTTCGTCCACGTCGAGCCGTCGGCCGACTCGTACGCGGTGAACTCGTCGCCCGAGCGGGTCAGTCGCAGCCAGTGCGGTCGGTCACGGGACACGGCGCCACCGGCGGTGTCCCGCGTGAAGTCGGACTGGAGCCGGACCCCGTGCCCTGGTGTGACCATCGCCGCCGCATAGGACGATCCCGGCTTCGTACTCTCCTTGATCACCACCCCGGCCTTGGCCCACGCCTCGGCCGGGCGTCCCTCCCGGCCACCGAGCAGGGACACCCGGGCGGTGATGCTGCCGTCGCCGGTCAGCTTCTGGTGCACGAAGGGGAAGCTGTCGGAGACGATGGCGCCGGCCGGCCCCACAGGAGGTGGCGGGCGGTCTCCTTTGACGTCGCTGCCGCCGCTGAAGGCGGAGAGCACCGAGACCGCCACCGTGACCAGCACGGTCGCGAGGAGGGCCAAGCTCCACCTGCGTACGGTGCGCAGCTTGATCCACTCGGCGCGCAGCAGTTGCGGGAATCCGTCGCGCGCGGGCGGGAGCGGGGAGCGGTAGGGGGTGACGGTGGGAGTGGTCATGAGCGCGCTTCCTCCGTCTCGTTCGCCGTGTCCGTCTCTGTGTCCGTGTGGGCCTCGACCGTGCGGAACTCCGCCGCGTCACGGGTCAGTTCCATATACGCCTCCTCAAGCGTGGCCCGGTGGGCGCCGATCTCCGAGAACGGCACCTCACCCGCGGTCAGCAGCGCGACGATCCGCTCGGTCGGCAGACCGCTGACGGTGAGCGACCGCGGCCCGTCCGCCGCGACCGTCGCTCCCTCACGGGCCAGCAACCCCATCGCCTCCGTGCGCGCGGACGTGCGCAACGCGACCCGGTCGCCCGAGGCGGACGCCAGCAGCTCGGCGACGGAGGTGTCGGCGATGAGTCGGCCCCGCCCGACGACCACGAGATGATCGGCGGAGTCCTCCAGCTCGCTCATCAGATGGCTGGAGACCAGCACCGCGCGCCCCTCGCGCGCCAGCCCGCGCAGAAAACCGCGGATCCACCGGATTCCCTCCGGATCAAGGCCGTTGACCGGCTCGTCCAGCAGCAGCACCGGCGGATCGCCGAGCAGCGCCGCCGCTATCCCCAGCCGCTGCCGCATGCCCAGCGAGTAACTTCCCGCCCGCCGCCGGCCCGCCGACGCGAGACCGACCCGCTCCAGCAGCTCGTCGACGCGGGTGCTCGGGAACCCGTGCGAGTGCGCGAGCCACAGCAGATGGTCCCGGCCGCGCCGGCTCGGGTGCACGGCCGCCGCGTCCAGCAGGGCCCCCACCTCGGTCAGTGGCCGGCGCAGCGTCGCGTACCGCCGTCCGCCGATCAACGCCTGCCCGGAATCGGGGGCGTCGAGGCCCAGGAGCATACGCATGGTCGTGGACTTCCCCGCGCCGTTGGGCCCGACGAAGCCGGTGACCTGTCCCGGGCGCACGGTGAAGGACAGACCGTCGACCGCGACGGTCTGCCCGAACTGCTTTCGCAGCTCCTGAACTTCGATGGTTGCCTGCATGCTCGAAAGGCTAGGGAGCGGGGGTGCCCCGGGTCGTCACGCGACAGAGCGCACTTCGGCACCCCTGGCACGGGGGAGGAACCGCGCCCGGTATCGCTCGCGTGGGGGATGCGAAGAGGGCTGGTCAGGGGGACGCCAACGAGCCCTGGCGCCGGGACAATGGTGGACGTGAGGCAAGAAATCAAGCGCGTGGCGGAGAGGATCGCCGAGTCGCCCGACCGACAGGCGGCGGCCGGTGCGGTGCTCGCGCTGCTCGCGTGCGGGGAGACCCTCGTGCGCGGGGGAAGTATCGACACCGACCTCTCGTTCGCGCTCTCGCTCGCGATCAGCACCACGACACCGGCCGGGCTGCTGCGCACGCGGCTGGCCACAGCCGCCACCGTCGGTCTCACAGCCGCGGGTGTGGTGTCGCTCGTGAGTTTCCACCTGTTGACCGTGGGCGGGCTCGTCGCGCAGATGCTCGTCCTGCACCGGCTCGCGGGTCGCGGCTCCCGCCGCCTGGCGGTGGTGCTCGTGCTCCCCTATGTCGCGGCGGCCCTCGTGGGCCCGCAGATCAATGAGATACGGGTGTACGGGGTGGTGACGGCCGTGCTCGCTGCGGCTGCCGTCGCGCACGGCACCGGACGTCGTGCGCGCGCCGAGGAGGTGGCGCGTGACGCGACCGAGAGGGCGCTGGCCGACACACACCACGAGCATGTGGCGCGTGGTGAACGGGCCAGGATCGCCCGTGAGTTGCACGACGTCGTCGCGCATCACATCTCGATGATCTCCGTGCAGGCGGAGACGGCCCGGCTGACCACCCCCGGCATGCCGGAGGTCGGGGCGAAGCGGCTGGCGGACATCGGTGTCACGGCGCGCGCCGCGCTGACGGAGATGCGGCGGCTGCTCGGCGTGCTCCGTGAGGACGCGGGCACCCCGCCCGTCACCCGCCGTCCGCAGCCGGGGCTCACCCAGCTCAACGAGCTCCTGGACGAGGCGCGTCGGGCGACCGGCGCCGCCACGCGGCTGATCGTCAGCGGGCCGGTGGCGCCGCTCGACCCGGGCATCGAGCTCACGTCGTACCGAATAGTCCAGGAAGCCCTCACCAACGTCCGTCGGCACGCGCCGGGGGCGGCCGTCGATGTCGAACTGCGTTACCACCGGGAGGTGCTTGAGGTGCGGATCAGGGACAACGGCCCGGGACCGCCGCCGGGAACGGGCGGCGACCGGTCCCCGGGGCACGGGCTGTTGGGCATGCGTGAGCGCGTCGCCGCGGTCGGTGGCGAGCTGCGGGTGGGCCCCGCGCCCGGCGGCGGGTTCCTGGTGGTGGCGAGACTGCCCCTCGCGGCGGCGGAGGCCGTCCGATGAGTACGCGCATCGTCATCGTGGACGATCACGAGCTGGTGCGGGCCGGTTTCGCCGGACTGCTCGACACACAGAGCGACTTCACGGTGTCCGGCACCGCGTCCGACGGCGCCGAGGGGGTGCGTCTCTGCGGCGAGCAGCGCCCCGACGTCGTGCTGATGGACGTCAGGATGCCGGTCATGGACGGCATCGAGGCGACCGAGCGGATCTGTGCCGCGGCGGGGGACGGCGAAGGGCCGCGCATCATCATCCTGACCACCTTCGATCTGGACGAGCACGTCTACGACGCCCTTGGCGCGGGAGCCAGCGGCTTCCTGCTCAAGGACGTCGCCGCCGAGCGGCTGTTCGACGCGGTGCGGGTGGTCGCCGCGGGGGAGGCGCTGCTCGCGCCGACGATCACCCGCCGTCTCATCGGGGAGTTCGCCCGGATGCGAAGGAAGCCGGCCGCCGCGCCCGCCGTGTCGCTCAGCGCGCTCACCCCGCGCGAGACGGAGGTGCTGCGGCTGATCGCGGAGGGCTTGTCCAACCCGGAGATCGCCGCCCGGCTGTTCGTCAGCGAGGAGACGGTCAAGTCGCACGTCAGCCGGGTGCTCAACAAACTCGCCCTGCGTGACCGCACCCAGGCGGTGGTCGCGGCGTACGAATCGGGGCTGATCGTGCCGGGTGTCGGCGGAGGGGAGGGCTGAGGGATGGGCGGACCGGTCAGGCCGGCAGCGGGGTGCCGAATACCTCGGGCTCCGAGGCGTAGGACAGGCCCTCCAGCGGGCGGTCGGTACAGAAGCGCGCCATGAGGTCGGCGAAGTCGGCGATGCGTTCCACCGGGGCCAGGTGGTCCGTCTCCTCGATGGTCATGAACCGGGCCGCCGGCAGGCACTCGGCCATCGTGCGGCCCATGGCGGGTGTGGTCAGGGTGTCGTGCTCACCGGTGACGACCAGGCTGGGGACGGCGGGGGTGGGTTCGGGGCGGTACCACTCGTGGCGCATCAGCCGGGAGTTGTGCTCCGCCGACATGCGCAGCTGCTCGGGGTTCTGTGCCGCGATCTGCTGGTAGACGAGTCGGGCGACGGCGGCCTTCTTGCGTACGTGACCGGTGCCGGGAGGGGACATGAAGCGGTCGGCGAGTTCACGGGCGATGGGCTCCGTCTCACCGCGCTGGATCATGCCGTCCCAACGCTCCATGGCCACCGCGTAGTCGGCCGGAATGACGGTGGTCATGCCGACAAGCATCAACCGTTCGAGGAGGTGGGGATAGTGCTGGGCGAACCGCACGCCGATGGCTCCGCCGTAGCAGGCGGCCACCAGGTTGACGCGGGGGATGCGGAGTTCCTGGAGGGTGTGACGGACAGCGGCGGCGAGGAAGTCGACGCCGTACTTCGCGGGCAGGAAGTCGGCGGTCCCATAGCCGGGCAGGTCGACGGTGATGACGGAGCTGAGCGGGGTGAGCCACTTCTCGTGCCGCTGCCATGAATGGCGGTCCTGGGACGATCCGCCCAGGATCACGATGGGCTCGGTGTCGACCCGCCCCTGGCGGGCGATGCGGCAGGTGTAGCGGAATCCGTCGAAGGTCAGATCGCGTTCGACGATTTCCGGCCGCTGTTCGGGCTGGTGTTCCGCTCCGTCGGCGGTCTGGGCCGGGAAGGAGAGTGCGGCGTCGGCGGTGGGGGTGCGTGAGCTGGTGATCGCGTCGGTGGGCACAGGCACAGGGTGGCTCCAAGGACTGAGGTGGGGGTCTCGCCGGCCGGCAAGTGCCCCTGCACGTCCCGCAGTGGTGGCACACCGGATCCGGACGCGAGCGAGCAGGAGCATTTCCGCTTCACTGCTCCTACCAACGACCAGAATTCGCCACGAAATCATCTGTGGACGGGTCTTGGGCAGAAAGTGGAACGGGATTCCCTCGTACGAGTTCCATGAATTCGCGCACATCTGCGCCTTGCGGCCGGATGCCCCACCGTCGACCGACTGTGACGGGTGGGCGTTCGATGCGGGAACGTGGGAGCGGAGTGCGGGCCGGGGACGTCTGATGTGGGCATGACGATGAGTGATAGGCAGCGAGCACCGACGGGGCCGGTGCGTGGCGACCGTGAGGAGTGGGTCCTCGTGCGGGAACAGGTGTGGGAGCGGCGGTTGACGTCCGCGCTGTCCGGGGACGGGCAGGAGCCGGCGCTGGTGCTGGTCGAGGGCGACGCCGGGATGGGCAAGAGCAGACTGGTGCACCGGCTGCTGGAGTTGCCCCGGGCGCGGGGCGTGGCGCGGCTGGTGGTGACCTTCCAGGCGTCGGGCGCCTTCGTGGTCGCCGATCCGCTAGGCGGCCCGGAGCCGCGTGCCGGCGGTACGGAGGCGGCTTCGCCGGGGGTGCGGCTCACCGCGTGCCAGGCGCTGGAGGCGCTGCTCGCCTCCGCACGTCCCGCCCTGCTCGTCGCGGAGGATCTGCACCACGCGGACGACGACTGTCTGGCGCTGCTGCGCGCGCTGCTGAGGGAGCCACCCGCGCCCTTCGCCGCGGCGCTGACCTACCGGCCCGAGCAACTGCGCAGTCCCGGGCTGCCGTTGGGCCGGGCGGTGGATTATCCGGCGCGGCTGTCGGTCGTGCGCCGTCGGCTGGAGCCGTTGGACGAGGAG
>NZ_MDCR01000176.1 GCF_001723055.1 Streptomyces niveus | reverse complement strand
GCGGCGGCGGACGCCAGAATGCGGGGCCGCGCCCCGGCCGCCGAACCCAGGCCGACACCCGCCCCGGCCCTCGGCACCCCTGTCAGCTCGATCTGCCGCCCCGTCGCGGCCCCCAGCACCCGGTCCCTGGCCAGCATCAGGCCCATCAGGTTGGACTCGGTACCGCCCGACGTCAGCACGCCCGCCGCCTCGGCCGGGTCGTACCCGACCAGGCCCGCCATCTCCTCAAGGAGGAGAGTTTCCAGGACGGTCGCGGCAGGCGCCTGGTCCCACGAGTCCTGGGACGGGTTGAGCGCGGAGACCGCCAGGTCGGCGGCGACGGCGACGGCCAGCGGCGGGCAGTGCAGATGCGCCGCGCACGCGGAGTCGGCCGGGTCGGCGCTGCCGTGCGCGAGGAGTTCGGTGAGCCGCCCGAGCGCCTCCGTACCGCGCGCTGCGCCGAACGTGTCCGCCACACCCCCCGCGAGATCGGCGGGCGACGCCGCCGCCACCGGCCCCCCGCGCCGCGCCGCGCCCTCCGCGAGCGCGCCCAGCACCTCGCGTACCAGCGGCTCCAGAGCCGCCGCGCCGCCCGCCCCGCCCGACAACGCCGTACCGGTCACGGGCCGCAGGAGTTCCTCGACGGCGGCGCCCAGCGCCTCGGTCGTCACGCCGCCCGCCCCGCGGCACCGTACGAGAACGCCTCGGCGATCGCGTCCGTCAGCCTCTCCAGCACCGATTCCGTCTCCTCGTCCGTGATCACCAGCGGCGGCAGCAGCCGGACCGTCGACCCGAACCGCCCGCCCAGCTCCAGGATCAACCCCCGCCGCAGACAGCCCTCCTGGACCCGCGCCGCCAGCTCCGGCGCGACCGGCCGTGACCCGCAGGAGTCCAACGGCCCCTCGGGGTCGACGACTTCGACGCCGATCATCAGCCCGCGCCCGCGTACGTCACCGATCAGGGGGAGTTCGGACCGCAGCCCGTCCAGCCGCGCCGACATCCGCGCGCCGACCGTCGCCGCCCGCTCCGCGAGCCCTTCGCGCCTCACGTACCGCAGCGTCGCCGCGCCCGCCGCCATCGCCAGCGTGTTGCCCCGGAAGGTGCCGGTGTGCGCGCCGGGCAGCCACCCGTCGTACTCCCGGTCGTACACGATCACCGCCAGCGGCAGCCCGCCGCCGACCGCCTTCGACATCACCATCGCGTCGGGCACGATGCCGCTGTGCTCGACCGCCCAGTAGGCGCCGGTGCGCCCGACCCCGGTCTGCACCTCGTCCACGATCAGCGGGATGTCCCGCTCCCGCGTGATGCGCCGCATCTCGCGCAGCCACCCGTCGGGCGCGGGCACGGCCCCGCCCTCGCCCTGGACCGCCTCCAGGATCATCGCCGCCGGCCGTACGACACCGCCCGACGGATCGGCCAGCAGCCGCTCGGTGTACGTCGCGGCCAGCTCGGCGCCGCGCTCGCCGCCGACGCCGAACGGGCAGCGGTACGCGTACGGGTACGGCAGCCGCGTCACCTCCCCGCCGGCCGCGCCCCCGCCCGGTACGGGCTCCTTGACGGCCACGCTCCCGGTCGCGGCCAGCGCGCCCGCCGTCATGCCGTGGTACGCGCCGGTGAACGCGAGCACCCCGCGCCGCCCGGTCGCCGTCTGCATCAGCTTCAGCGCGGCCTCCACGGCGTCGGTCCCGGCGGGCCCGCAGAAGTGCACGCGGGCGCGGTCGGCGAACGCCGTCGGCAGCGTCTCGAACAGCGCGTCGGTGAAGTCGTCCTTCTCGGGTGTCGCGAGGTCGAGCACATGCAGCGGGGCCCCGCTGTCGAGCGTGCGCTGGATGGCCTCGCGCACGACGGGGTGGTTGTGGCCGAGCGCGAGCGTTCCGGCGCCGGAGAGGCAGTCGAGATAGCGGCGGCCGTCGGTGCCCTCGATCGTCATGCCGTGGGCGCGGGCCGGGACGATCGGGAAGGAACGGGCGTACGTACGGGCGGACGACTCCCTGGCACGCTGCCGCTCCAGGATGGAGTCGGCGGCGGCTTCCGCGGATCGCCCGGACGACGCGGGCAACGTGACGGCGGGAACGGTCATGGAACGGCTCCGAAGTATGAGGGTGGTGAGTCAGGAGAAGTGAACGGCCTACGCGAGCAGATGACGCCCGGCGACCGGGTGCCCCAGGAAGGAGTGCATGGCGAACTCCCATCCGTAGGAACCCGCGTTGGGGAAGACGACGAGATCACCGGCGCGTACCCGTTCGACGAAGACGTCCCGAAGCAGGGTGTCCTCCGGTGTGCACAGCTCGCCCACGACGGTGACACGCGTCCGTTCCGCGACGGGCCTCGGACACTCCTCGCCGGCCTCCCACGCGTCGACCGGCAGCACGGCGACGTTGTGCACGATGTCCCAGGAAGTGGGCAGCTGGAAGTGGTTGATTCCACCACGCAGTACGGCGAACCACTCGCCGTACGACGCCTTGACGTCCGTCACCTCGGCCGCGTACCAGCCACAGTCCGCGACCAGGAACCGGCCGGGCTCCAGCACGACCTTCACCCCCACGGGTGGCTCGACGAGGGCGGCGAGTTCACCGAACCGGGCCATGTCGAAGGGCGTCTCGCCCTCGAAGGCGACACCTATGCCGCCGCCGATGTCCACGTGCCGCAGCTCGACGCCGGTCGCGGCGGCCGTGGCCACGCTCCACTCGACGCACCAACGAAGGTACGCCGCATGGGTGTCGGCGTCGAGATTGTTCGAGGCGGCGTGGATGTGGAAGCCGACGATGTCGAGGCCGGGGAGTTCGCGCGCGGCGCGCAGCACGTCCGGCACGTCGGGCTCGGCGACGCCGAACTGCGAGGGCGCGCCGCCCATGTGGAGCGAGCCGCTGATCGGGATGTCGGCCGGGTTGACGCGCAGCGCGACGCGCGCGGTGACGCCTTCGGCGACGGCGATACGGCTGACGCGGTGGAGTTCGAGCAGGCTCTCCGCGTTGACGGCCTCGACGCGGGCGCGGACGAGGGCGGTGAGGACGGGTACGGACTTGGCGGGCCCGGCGGCGACGACGGCGGGGATCTCCCCCGACTCCACATGTTCCAAGGCGAGTTCCAGCTCATGGACGGAGGCGACCTCGAAGCCGTCGACGTGCGGGGCGAGCGCGCCGACTATGCCGGGGTACGAGTTGGCCTTGACCGCGTAGTAGACGGCGGCCCACTCGGGCAGCGCGGCCCGCAGCTCCCGGGCGCGCGCGGCGGCGACGGCTCCGTCGTACACGTACGCCGACACGGGCTCGGCGCCGCGCGCCAGTTCCAGCAGTCGGGTGCGGACGGGGGCCGGCAGGACGTCCACGGGGTGGGCGGCGAGCGGCGCGGCGGAGGGCGGGAACTGGACGGACACGACAGTTTCAACCTCGGCTGGGGGGTGGGGAATCGGGCCCTCCTGACAGGACAGAACGGCCAAATCGCTTAGGTGAGCCTAACCTAATGCCCCGCTCCGGAGATTCAAAAGTAGCCCATACGTGGGAGAGATCCACCGGCACGGAGGGCGTATTCACCCGGACCGGTGCCGCCGGGACGCGACGCACCCCCGTGGCATCGCGTCGGGCGGTGCGCACGGGGGTGCGGAGGGGGTGCGGAGGGGGTTTTCAGATCAGCAGGAGAGGTTGTCTCCCGGCGCGACTCCCAGGAGCTGGGTGAAGTGCTGGTAGGAATCCACCCGGCTCTGCACCTGGGCGGGGTTCCTGCCGTCGCACTCCAGGGCGCCGTTGATGGTGCGGATGGTCTGGCCGAATCCGGCGCCGTTGACGATGGCGTCGTGGCCGGTCATCGTCCCGGGGCCGGTCTGGGTGTTCCAGTACCAGAGGCCGGTCTTCCAGGCGACGGCGGCGTCGGTCTCCACCAGGGACGGGTTGTTGAGCAGGTCGATGCCGAGCGCGTCGCCCGCGGCCTTGTAGTTGTAGTTCCAGCTGAGCTGTATCGGGCCGCGGCCGTGGTACGCGTCCTGGCCGGCCGGGCAGCCGTACGGCTGGGCGGCGTCGCAGTAGGCGGGGTAGTTCGCCGTGTTCTGCTCGACGGAGTAGAGCAGACCGGCGGTCTCGTGGCCGATGTTCGCGAGGAAGGCGGCGGCCTCCCGCTTCTTGACGGTGTCGTCGCCGGAGGTGGCGAAGGCGGGGTAGGCGCTCAGCGCCGCCTTCAGCCCCTCGTAGTTGTAGAGGGCGTTCCGGTTCGGGAACATCTCGTTGAACTGCGCTTCGCTGACGACGAATCCCGAGGTGGATTCATCCTCACCACCGCCCTCGCCGGTGGGCGGGACGTCCGGCTCGGGAGCCGGCGAACCGCCCCCGGACAGGTACCACTTCTCGTTCTCGGCGCCCTGGCAGGGCCAGATCTGGAGCGGCGTGCGGTTGGCGCTGTTGTACGCGCGCACGTCCAGGCACTTGTTCGCGGCCGGGTTGACGATGTCGTTGGCCTGGCTGACCACCCACTGCTGGGCGGGCCCGCCGTTGCAGTCCCACAGCTGCACGTCCGCAGCGTCGGCGGTGCCGCCGCCCCGGATGTCCAGGCACTTGCCGAACGCCCGCAGGGTGCCGTCACCGGGGTTGGACCACTGCTGGGCCGGGGTGCCGTTGCAGTCGTAGAGCTGAACGGTCGTGCCGCTGGTGCTGTTGCCGTCGGCCACGTCGACGCACTTGCCCGCGAAGCCGGTGATCGGGCCGCCCACCGAGTCGGCCGCCAGGGACATCTCGGGCGACTCGACGACGAAGAACGCGGTACCGACGACGACGCCCAGCGCGGCTCCCAGCACCAGGCCCGTACGGACGGGGCGCTTGGCCAGGCGCGCTCTGAGGTGGGGGGTGGTGAAGTTCACGAATGTCACTCCTTGTCGGGCCGCGCGTGCCCCTACGGTGTCGGGGCGTGGCGTCGCACGAGCCCCGCACACCGCAACGACTCCGGAGGAGGAACGGTTCAACGCGGGCCGTGGCGGAGGGCCACGGCGGCGGGGTTTGCGCGAAGCTGGTCGAAGCTGTCGAAGAGTTCCGCGAGTCCCAGGAAGAACAGGATCAACAGAGATGACCTTCAACCCCCGTGCCCTGCTGGCGACGAGCCGCATCGGCGTCCTCGCCACGATCAAGTCGGACGGCCTGCCCCAGCTGTCCCCCGTGATGCCCTTCTACGACGAGGAGGCCGGCGTACTCCTCGTATCGATGACGGAGGGCCGCGCCAAGACGACGAACCTGCGCCGTGACCCCCGCGCCGCCCTGGAGGTCACCAGCGCGGACGGCTGGTCCTGGGCGACGGCCGAGGGCCCGGTCACCCTCACGGGCCCCGGCACCGACCCGCACGGCCCGGAGGTCGAGGCCCTGGTCGCGTACTACCGCCGGGCCTCCGGCGAACACCCGGACTGGGACGAGTACCGGGCGGTGATGGTCTCCGACCGCCGCGTCCTGATGACGATGACGGTGACGCACGTGTACGGCGCGAAGATCGCGTGACACCGGGACACCGTCACGGTTGACGCCCCCGGGTGCGGCGGGGGCGGGGCGGGTGAACCGTTGCGCCCCTGACTCCGTTGTTGGAGCACAGGGCGGCGCTCGTCTGATTGACCCAGCGACCAGGAGGCTACTTTGCCGGAAAACGCCTATTACCTAGATTATTTGAAGGCCAGCCAGCGGCGCATGGAGCCGAAGCAGGTGGGCGGGCAGACGGAACAAGCGAAACGCGTTTCCGCCCGGCCCGACTCCGGGACGCTTGGAGAGCCTGCCGCCCAGGCTCCACCCGCCCGGCGCGGACAGGGGCAGCCCGAGACCACCACTCCCGTCTCGCGAGCAGAGGCAACACCCAAGCCCC
>NZ_MDCR01000175.1 GCF_001723055.1 Streptomyces niveus | reverse complement strand
GCCTCACGGACAGCCCCGTCGGCCTCACCGACCGCCACGGCGCGGTTGAGCCGTACGACGGGGCTGTCCGTGAGGCGTACGAGTTCGTCGTACCACTCCACGATCTGCACCCAGTCCGTCTCCCCGGCGACCGGCGCGTCCGCGTGCAGCGCCGCGATGGCGGCCTGCGCCTGGAACTGCCCCAGCCGGTCCCGTACGAGCGCCGCCTGGAGGATGCCGACGCCGTCGGCGATCATCGTGGTGTCCCACAGCCCGCGGTCCTGCTCGGCGAGCGTCACCAGGCTGCCGTCGGGCGCGGTACGGGCGGCCCGCCGCGCGTGATGCAGCAGCATGAGGGCGAGCAGCCCCGCCACCTCCGGATGGTCGATCGCGGCGGCGAGCTGCCGCGTCAGCCGGATCGCCTCGGCGGCGAGGTCCACGTCTCCGGAGTACCCCTCGTTGAAGACGAGGTAGAGCACCCGCAGCACGGTCGCGACATCGCCGGGCTGGTCGAACCGTATGCCCGACACGGTGCGCTTCGCCCGGCTGATCCGCTGCGCCATCGTCGCCTCGGGCACCAGATACGCCTGCGCGATCTGCCGCGTGGTCAGCCCGCCGACCGCGCGCAGCGTCAGCGCGACGGCCGACGACGGCGTCAACGACGGGTGCGCGCACAGGAAGTAGAGCTGCAACGTGTCGTCCGTCGTCGCCGCGGGACCCGGCGCCGGCTCCTCGTCGACCAGGTCCTCACGCCGCCGCCGCGCGGTGTCCGCCCGCGCGGCATCCAGGAACTTCCGCCAGGCCACGGTCACCAGCCAGCCCTTCGGATCCCGTGGGGGGTCGGCGGGCCAGAGACGTACGGCCTCGATCAGGGCGTCCTGCACGGCGTCCTCGGCCGCCGCGAAGTCGGCTCCGCGGCGGACGAGTACGGCGAGTACGGCGGGTGTGAGACTCCGGATCCGGACCTCGTTCACCTCGTTCACGGGAGAGGTCACTCCGTGATGGTGTCGTGGCAGCCCAGGAAGGGACGCAGCTCCAGCCACTCGTGGATCGGCTTCCCACCCGCGCCGGGCGCGGCGGACAGCTCTCCGGCCAGCTCGACTGCGCGGTCGTAACTGTCGACGTCGATCACCATCCACCCGGCGATGACGTCCTTGGTCTCGGCGAACGGCCCGTCGGTGACCGGCGCCCGCCCCTCACCGTCGTACCGGACGAACGTCCCCTCGGGCGCGAGCGCCTGGCTGTCGACGAACTCGCCGCTCTGCTCCAGCCGGGCCGCGAAGTCGTTCATGTACTGCATGTGGGCCGAGATCTCCTCGGGGGTCCACTTGTCCATGGGGACGTCGTTGACGGCGGTCGGGGCGCCTCGGTAGTGCTTGAGCAGCAGGTACTTGGCCATGGTGACTCTCCTCGGTGCTGGTGCGACCCATTCTGGTCGCCTTCACACCGGGGACGGAGCCGGCCACGGCTTCTCGACATCCTCGGTCAGATTTTTTCGAGGAACGTCGTCCAGGCGGCCGGGGCGACGGAGAAGGTGGGGCCGTCGGTGACCTTGGAGTCGCGGATGTGGACGGCGTGGGGGCAGGTGGCGACCTCGACGCACTCGCCGCCGCTCGCGTTGCTGTAGCTGGACTTGCGCCAGTCGAAGGCGATCTCTACGCAGCTGCCGCCGCTGGCGTTGCTGTAGCTCGACTTGAACCACCGCAAGGTGCTGGTCATTCCAGATCTCCTGCCAACCGTTCGATGAGGTCCAGCGATTGCTGAGGCCCCAGGGCCTGTGATCGGATCTTCGCATAGCGCTGGGCGTAGGTGCTGACCTTTGCCGGGTCGGCGATCAGCAGGCTCTCTTCCTGAACTTCGAAGTTGACCAGGTGGTCATGTTCCGGAGTTTCCACCAGCGTCATCTCGCCGTGACCGCCCGCGTATTCGCCCAGCAGTCCACACTCCAGTGGGAGCACCTGAAGCGTCACGTTACGACGCTTCGCGCACTCCGCCAAGTGCAGAAGCTGGTCACGCATGACCTCCCGACTGCCGATCATCCGGCGCAGCACGGACTCCTCCAGGATGACCTCGATCAGCGCCACCGGCTCCCGGTCCAACAGTGCGCTTCGCGTCATCCTCGCCTCGACCAGTTCGTCCACCCGCTCGTCGGGCAGTGGCGGATAGCCCCCGCCGATCAACGCTCGCGCGTACGCCTTCGTCTGGAACAGTCCGTGCACGACGAGTGTCGTGTACAGCCGCAGGCTCATCGCCTCCTGCTCCAGCAGCGCGTAGTTCTTGAACTGCTCCGGATACTTGTCCAGTCGGACATAGTCCCGCGCCGCCAGGAAGATGCCGATGTCGTCCCCGATCGTGCGCTCCATCGCCACCAGCATGTCGTCGCTCGCGGGTTGGGCGTTGGTCTCCATCGCGCTCACCGCCGCCGCTGAGAAGCCGATCTGGACGCCCATTTCCGTCTGCGTCAGCCCCTTTCGCTGTCGCATAAGACGGGCGATGTGCGCCACCAAACGCGTCGCCGGGCCGGCCGTTTCCTTGTTCTCTGCTCGCGCCATTGCGATCCCCAATTCGACTCAACCGGACTCAACCGGTCACAACTGATCTCGACCGAATTCAACCTCACGTAACGTGAGTTCTTGCAGGTCAACCGGTGCCCGACGGCTTCTCTCGGACCATAGAAACGCTAGCGGCGACTACGCAGAATGTCTGCGTGAATACAGAAAATGAGCGTTCATGGCTCCCCAACTCAGGCTTCCAACTCCGAAAAGCCGGAGTCTGGTTCGACGCGGTGCGCGTCGACGGAGCGGAGGGGCGTCGGCTCGCCGACATGATGGACTCCATCACCGCGGGCGACCCCGGCCCGATCGCCACCGAATCCAACGGGGCGCGGGCGGTGTACTTCTATCTCCCGGCCGGGAGTACGGCGCACCGGGTCTGGGCGCCGGGCGTCACGCGATTCAACTCCGGCAGCGGGAGAGTGAGTTACGTACCCGTCCCGGCGCTCAGCGGTGAGACGTGGCCGCTGTTCTGGTACTGCCCCCCGGTCGACTCCGGCCGCTTCGTCCACCCGGCGATCCTGCGCAACGCGGCTGCCGCGCTTTTCGGGCATCCGATGTCGTTCTAGGCCCAACCGGGCTGGATGCCTGCGGCGGCGCGATAGATCTGATTTTTTAGCTCGATCGGGGACGGTAGGCCCGGTTCGCCGAACGGGCCGGTCGACGGTGTGGATGATCTTGGCCGAAGTGCCTTCCGCCCGGAGCGCGTTCCAGCTCCGGGCGTCTTTCGCTGATCCTGGAGGATCCATGCGACACCCTGTTTCCCGTCTGCGTACGCGGGCGCTCGCCGTCGGGCTCGCGCTGGCGGCGTCCACGCTGGTGCCCGCGGGCTCCGCCGGGGCGGCCGATCAGTACGAGTGGGCCGCGTTGGGCGACTCGTACACCGCCGGCATCTTCGTCGGGGACCCGCAGCCCGCACTCGGTGACCCGTCGCGGGACGGCTGCGACCGCACCACGAACGCCTACCCCGACGTCGTCGACCGGGAGCTCGCCGAGTTCCCGCCGGGCAAGCCCGTCCGCCTGACCAATGTCAGCTGTGGCGCCGCCACCATCGCCGACATCGCCACGGCGAAGCAGGCGCCGATCAGTCCCGTCCAGCCCCCGGAGGGCGGGTGGCCTGCGGTGGCCCCGCAGACCGAGCGGGCCGGTCTGGGTGACCAGACCGACATCGTGACGATCGGCATCGGCGGCAACAGCCTGCCCTTCGGCGGTGTCCTCCTGAAGTGCCTCGAACAGGGCGTGGCCGGCAAGTCCTGCCGCGAGTTCTACACCAACCCGCCCGAGGGCGAGGAGAGCATCCAGGACAAACTCGCCCGGGTCCAGGACGAGTACATCGAGAAGCTGGCCAAGGTGCACCAGGCCGCACCCAACGCCAAGGTGATCACGGTGGGCTACCCGGCCGTCCTGCCGGAGAAGGGCAGCGAATGCAACCGCCTCTCCCTCACCGAAGTCGGCTCGATCACCCATGCCGACGTCGACTGGCTCCGTGACGACGTCCTCAAGCAGCTGAACAGCACGATCAAGCGGGTATCGGAGTTCTTCGGCGACCGCTACGTCGACGTCTACTCCTCCAGCGTGGGCCACGACGCGTGCCAGCCCGCGAACACCAAGTGGGTTGAAGGCATTTGCGGCGACGCCCCGGACTACTGGCCCGCCAAGCTCCCCGGCACCTTGCTGAACTGCGCGATCATCGGCAAGCGGGCCACCCTGGTCCACCCGAACGCCGAAGGCCACGCCAACACCGCCGCGCACGTCGAACGAGCCATCCGCATCGCCCTTCTCGATCGCTGACCGACCGTCCCGGCCCCGCCGCTCCTCGGCGACCGGCATATCTGCCGGTCGCCGACTGGCCGCTCTCGAAGACGGCGTAGCGGGATCATGGTTGTGGACCAGCCGACGGATCGGCTGAGACATGGGGGGATCATGGTCGCGTTTCACTCGTCCGCGCTGGACGGAGTCGCCCGCAACCCGGAGCTGCCGACACCGTTGCTGCTGCGCTTGCTGGCCTGTGAGGGCGGGGGTGAGGGTCCGCCCCGGCAGGCCTTCCGGAGGGCCGGGCTTCCCGGGGCGGCCGTCGCGGTGATCCTGGCTCACCAGGATCCCGGCGTCCGGGTCGAGTTCGCGATCAGCGCCAGGGCCGAGCCCTCGCAGCGGGCCAGGCTCGTGGACGACCCTTCCCCGAAGGTGCGGGGCGCTCTCGCGTACGGACCCGAGTGGCGAGACCCGCGTACGACGGTCGCGCCGCTGCCGGGCGACGTGTGCGCGCGCCTGCTCGACGACTCCGTCCCTTCCGTACGGGCCGCCCTGCTGGACTCACCGCATCTGGGGCCTTCGTTCGTCGCCTCGCTGGCCACGCACCGCGATCCGGCAGCGCGCCGGAGGGCGGCGCGCGTATGGGAGAAGCTGCCGACCGGCGATCGGGCGGCGCTGCTCGCCGACCCCGACCCCGAGGTACGGCGGGCCGCCGCGCTGGGGGAATGCCGGCGGGACGCACGCGTCACCGCCGAACTCCTGCGCGACCCGAAGTCCGCCGCCGAGGCGCTGCGACACGGGATCCTCCACCGCGCCGACGCCGAGCGGTGCGTCGCCGGGCGCACGCACCTGGCCGCCCTCGCCGAGAACCCGTCGCTGCCCCACGACCTCGTGGAGCGGCTCGCCGTCGACCCCGACGAGGACGTACGGCTGGCGGTCTCCCTCAGGCCCGAACTGGACGAGAAACGCCGCATGTCGATCCACTTCACGGTGGACGCCCACACCAGGGGAGACGTGCAGTGGGTACGCGACGGGCTCGCCGACCCCGAGGTGCTGCGACGGGCCGCGACCTCCGCCCACCCGCTGCTCCGGCGCACCGCCGCCCAGAGCCCGCACCTGCCGCCCGACCTCCTCGACCTGCTCGCGCGCGCCGAGGACCAGGTGGTGGACAACCTCTTGGGCGTGTACCACCCCGACACCCCGCAGGAGGTCCTGATGCGCGTGTACGCGCGGCTCGGCGGCACGTTCTCCGCCTGGATGGCGGAGACCGCACCCCGCTTCCCCCGCGAGGGTCTCGCCGCTCGTTACGCGGACCACCCGGACGGCAACTACCGCCGACTGGCCGTCCGGGATCCGGCCGCCACACCCCAGCTGATCGAACGGCTCAGCCACGACCCCGAGGTCTGGACACGCCAGGCGGCGGCCGAAGACCCGCGCCTCCCCCTCCACAGGCTCCGCGAGGCGCTTCACGTTCCTGAGCTGGCCTCCAGCGCGGGGGCCAACCCGGCGCTCCCCGAGGACGAGATGACCGCCGTCCTGGAACGGGCCGGGATTCCCGCCTGACCAATGGGCCCTGTGGTGGGTCCGTGGGCCCTTCGAGTTGGGTCTTGTACGTACGTAACGTGCGGCTGACGCGCCACGGCTGGACGCCGGGGGTCGGCGGATCTTCAGCAGACCGAGGGGTTTTCCGTTGTCCGATACACATGGCCTGGCGTTCCAGGTCAGGATGGACCAGCGCCGTTGGGAGTTGCCGCGATCACTCGCCGCGACGAGGGTTCTCCTGTACCTGATGTTCGCGCTCACGTTGCTGGGCGGCGTCGACGTACTCAACTCGCTGCTGGAGCTGGGCACTCGTATCACGCCGGCGCTCAGCCTGGCCGCGGCGTACGCGATGGTGCCGGGGGTCGTGGCGGTTGTTCTGGCGCGGCGGCTGTGGACGGGCGGCAAAGCGGTCTGGTTCACCCTGATCGCGCTCCAGGCGTGGCTGTTGATCGGCAGCGTCGTCAATCTGTACGGCGGCTCGGCGCGCGGCCTCAGCCAACTGCTGCTGCCGGGCGCCGTGTTGGCACTGGTGAGCGTGGGCGCGAGCCGGTCCTGGTTCGAACTGCCCGCGAACCAGCGGGCGACCAGGCCGCGCTGGACGCTGCGGCGGGACGGGATTCCGTCGATCCCGCATCTGATCAAGTGGCGCCGGAATCGGGGTCAGTCGACGGTCGAGTACGTGGGCATGGTCGGCCTGGTCGCCCTCATCATCGGCGCGCTGATGATGACGGGGGTCGGAACCCAGGTCGCGGTCGGACTCCAGACGGCGGTCTGCAACATCGTCGGCGGCGACTGCGAGTCGACGATGGTGGGGGACGGGGGCGCTTCCAGCGGGG
>NZ_MDCR01000174.1 GCF_001723055.1 Streptomyces niveus | reverse complement strand
CCGTGACCGCCCGCCCGCCGTCCGAGAATCCGTCCGAGTCGCAGCCCCGGCGCCCCGCCAACGGCGTGCCGGCCCCCGCCGGTGAGGCCAGGCCCGCCGCGAAGGAAGGGAAGTCCGAGAAGGCCGCGAGGAACGAGAAGGCCGCCGGCAAGACCGGCAGGTCGGGCAAGGCGGAGAAATCCGCGAAGGCTCCGAAGGCACCCAAGCCGCCGAAGGCGGGCACCGCGGCGCCCCGGACACCCGCGGCGGACCCGGTCACCGGGGATTCCGCCGCCCCGGAGCCCGTCGGCGCGCCACCCCGCAAGGGGTCCGGCGGGTATGTCGTACGGCCCGCGCCGCCGCTCGCGGACTCCGACCGGCACCGGCTGCTGCACGGCTCGCACCACGACCCGCACGGTGTGCTCGGCGCCCACCCCGGCAGGGGCGGCGTCGTCTTCCGCGCGCTGCGGCCGTACGCGAAGGCCGTGACGGTCGTCGGCGAGGGCCTGCGGGCCCAGCTCCACGACGACGGGGACGGCTTCTTCTCCGGCGTACTGCCGTGGCGTCAGGTTCCCCGGTACACGCTGGTGGTGCGTTACGGGGCGACGGACGGCGAGGTCGACGAGGTCGAGGTGCAGGACCCGTACCGCTTCCTGCCCACGCTCGGCGATCTCGATCTGCATCTGATCGGCGAGGGCCGGCACGAGGAGCTGTGGAAGGCGCTCGGCGCCCGCCCGATGGTCCACCAGGGCGTCACGGGCACCCGCTTCACGGTCTGGGCGCCGAACGCGCAGGGCGTGCGGGTCTGCGGCGACTTCAACTACTGGGACGGCACGGTCTACCCGATGCGCTCGCTCGGCTCGACCGGCGTGTGGGAGCTGTTCGTGCCGGGCGTCGGCGAGGGCGCGCTCTACAAGTTCGACATCACCCGGCCCGACGGGTCGCACACGCTGCGCGCCGACCCGATGGCCCGCCGTACCGAGGTGCCGCCGTCGACCGCGTCGATCGTCACCGAGGCGCACCATGTGTGGCACGACGAGGAGTGGATGGCGCACCGGGGCGACCTGCCGGTGCACGAGGCGCCGCTGTCCGTGTACGAGGTTCATCTCGGCTCGTGGCGGCCGGGTCTGACATACCGTCAACTCGCGCTCCAGCTCCCGGCGTACGTCAAGGATCTCGGCTTCACGCATGTCGAGCTGATGCCGGTCGCCGAGCATCCCTTCGGCGGGTCCTGGGGCTACCAGGTCACCGGTTTCTACGCGCCGACGTCCCGGATGGGTACGCCCGACGACTTCCGCTTCCTGGTGGACACGCTGCACCGGGCGGGCATCGGCGTGATCGTGGACTGGGTGCCGGCGCACTTCCCGAAGGACGAGTGGGCGCTGGCCCAGTTCGACGGCAGACCGCTGTACGAGCACGCGGACCCCTCGCGCGCCGAGCATCCCGACTGGGGCACGCTGGAGTTCGACTTCGGCCGCACCGAGGTGCGCAACTTCCTGGTGGCCAATGCCGTGTACTGGTGCGAGGAGTTCCACATCGACGGGCTGCGCGTCGACGCCGTCGCCTCGATGCTCTACCTCGACTACTCGCGCGAGGCGGGCGAGTGGACGCCGAACGAGTACGGCGGCCGGGAGAATCTGGACGCCGTCGCCTTCCTCCAGGAGATGAACGCGACCGTCTACCGCCGCTGCCCCGGCGTCGTCACGATCGCCGAGGAGTCCACGGCCTGGGACGGTGTCACGCGCGCCACGCACCACGTGGGGCCGGGCGGCTTCGGCGGTCTCGGCTTCGGTCTGAAGTGGAACATGGGCTGGATGCACGACTCCCTGGACTACGTCTCCAAGGAGCCGGTGCACCGCAAGTACCACCACGGCGAGATGACGTTCTCGATGGTGTACGCGTACAGCGAGAACTACGTCCTGCCGATCTCGCACGACGAAGTCGTCCACGGCAAGCGGTCGCTGGTCTCCAAGATGCCCGGTGACTGGTGGCAGCAGCGGGCCAACCACCGGGCGTATCTCGGCTACATGTGGGCGCATCCGGGCAAGCAACTCCTCTTCATGGGGCAGGAGTTCGCCCAGGGCGCGGAGTGGTCGGAGGGCCACGGCCCGGACTGGTGGCTGCTGGACCCGAGTTACGAGGCGGAGGCCGACCACCGCGGCGTACGGGACCTGGTGCGCGATCTGAACGTGGTCTACGGCCGTACCCCGGCGCTGTGGCAGCGCGACACCGATCCGGGCGGTTTCGCCTGGGTGGAGGGTGACGCCGGGGAGGACAACGTGTTCGCGTTCCTGCGCTTCGACGCCCAGGGCGCGCCGCTGCTCGCCGTCTCCAACTTCTCGCCGGTGGTGCGGCATCAGTACCGCATCGGCGTGCCTGAGGGGATCTCGGGCTGGACGGAGGTCCTGAACACCGACGCGGGGCGTTACGGCGGCGGGGACGTGTTCAACATGGACACCCTCAAGCCGGAGGCGGTCGGTGCGCACGGCCGCCCCGTCAGCGTCCAGCTGACGCTGCCGCCGCTGGCGACGCTGTGGCTGAAGCCGGTCTGAGCACGGCTACCGGCCACCGGCTCAGCAGTGCGGTGAGGTCGCGCGGGTAGCCGGGGCCGGGTCGTCGCACCCGGCCCCGTTCTGAACGGACAGCACGAGCGCGACGACCGTCGCCGCCACGGCGAGCGTCCCCGCCACCGTGGCGGGGACGGCGCGGCGGGCGCGTCCGCGCTTCCCGCGACTTCTCGTACGGCGCATGTCTCCCCCGTTGTGGACATGACGACCGTGCCTGTCCGGGGGCGGAGTTCACGACCCCTTGGGCCCCGTGGTGGCGCTCTCGTACGTGAGCCGGGGCGGGACAGTGACATTCCGTACGATGCCGAGTCGCTGCGTCGCACGGGTCAGCGCCACGTACAGATCGTTGGCGCCGCGCGGTGAGCCGTCCAGGACCGCCTCCGGATCGACCACGATCACCGTGTCGAACTCCAGGCCCTTCGCCTGCCGGGGGTCGATCAGGACCACCGGCCGGGTGAGGTCGGGGGCCACGCCCCAGGAGGCGTCGGGGAGTTCGGCGGCGAGCGCGGGCAGCAGCTCGCCGGGCGCGATGACCGCGAGCCGTCCGCCGGCGCCGTGTTCCGCCGCGTGCGAGGCCGCGTGCTCGACGGCGCCGGCGGCTGCCGTACGGACGATGTCGTCCGGCTTCGCCTCCCGTACCCAGGGGCCGACCCCTGTCGAGCGGACCGAGCTCGGCGGTTCGAAGGCCGGGTCCTGAAGCCGTCTGACCTCGGCGGCGACGGCCATGATCTCGGCGGGCGTACGGTAGTTGACGCCGAGCCGTACATGCTCGAAGCGCTCGCCGACGTACGGCCGCAGGATCTGCCGCCAGGAGTCGCAGCCCGCCACGTCCCCCGTCTGGGCCGGGTCGCCGACCAGTGTCATGGAACGGGACGGGGAGCGGCGCATCAGCAACCGCCAGGCCATCGCGGACAGTTCCTGCGCCTCGTCCACCACGATGTGGCCGAACGCCCAGGTGCGGTCGGCGGCGGCGCGTTCGGCGGCGCTGCGGGTGTCGGTCTCCTCCTGGCGTTCGGCGAGGCGTTCGGCGTCGATGAGGTCGTGGGCGAGAAGAACCTCCGCGTCGTCCTCGTCCTTGTCCTCGAACTCGTAGGTGCGGGAGCCGTAACTCAGCTCCAGCACCCCTTGCGCGTACTCGATCCGCTCGCGCCGCTCGGCCTCGGCGGCGGCCCGCGCGGCGGCGTCGTCCTCGCCGAGCAGCTCGGCGGCCTCGTCGAGGAGGGGGACGTCGGCGGGGGTCCAGTCGCCGTCGCCGGTGACCCGGCGCCGGATCAACTCGTCGTCCCCGTCCGGCAGATGGGTCGGGTCGGTGAGATAGTCCGCGACGAGGTCCTGCGGGGTGAGGGTGGGCCACAGTTCGTCGATCGCGGCCTGCACCGCGGGGCTGGTGGCGATCGCCTTGCCGAGCTGCGCGATGTCGGTGGCGTCGAGGAGGTTCGGGCCGCCGTACGGGTCGGCCCCGAGCCGCTCGGTGAGCTGCTCGGTGAGGGAGTCGATGACCGAGAACGCGAAGTGCGGGCGGGCGAGGTTGTGCGGGAGGCCGACGTCACGGGCGCGGGCGCGCGCGTCCTCCGCCATCGCCCGGTCCAGATAGAGCGTTCCGTCGTCGTGCGCGATCTCGATGTGCGGATCGGGCACCCGCTGCCGGTCGCGCAGCGCGGCGGCCAGCGCGCCCGCCATCTCGGCGCGCCCCTTGACGGCGGCGGCGGCCGGGGTGTCGGTCGCGGTCGCCCGTACGCCGGGGAAGAGTTCACCGACCGTCGCCAGCAGTACGCCGGTCTCACCGAGGGAGGGCAGCACCTCGCCGATGTACCCGAGGAACGCCGGGTTGGGTCCGACGATCAGAACGGCCCGCCGGGCCAGTTGCTCGCGGTGCGCGTACAGCAGATACGCGGCGCGGTGCAGCGCGACGGCGGTCTTCCCGGTCCCCGGCCCGCCCTCCACGACGAGCACGCCCCGGTGCGGGGCGCGGATGATGCGGTCCTGCTCGGCCTGGATGGTCCGCACGATGTCGGTCATCCGCCCGGTACGGGCCGAGTCGAGCGCGGCGAGCAGCACGGCGTCGCCGTCCGGGTCCTCGTATCCGGTGCGGGTGGTGTCGGTGAGATCCATGATCTCGTCGTGGAGCCCGGTGACCCGGCGGCCCTCGGTGGTGATGTGCCGGCGGCGGCGCAGCCCCATCGTGGAAAAGCCGGTGGCGAGATAAAAGGGACGGGCCACGGGAGCGCGCCAGTCGATGAGCATCGGGGTGCGTTCCGGATCGTCCGCCCGCATTCCGATGCGCCCGATGTGATAGGTGACGCCGTCGGTGTGATCGATACGGCCGAAGCAGAGTCCGGTCTCCACGGCATTGAGCGTGGTGGCGGTGCCGGAGTACTCGGCGACCCGGATGTCCCGCTCCACCATGGCCTGCCGACCGGTGCTGACCTGGCCGATCGACGTGCGCACGGCGGCTTCGGCCTGCTCCCTGAGCGCGTCGAGACGCTCATGGAGGAGCGAGACGAATTGCTGTTCGCTCTGCAATTCCTCGGTTGACAATTCAGCCCCTGTCCGATACGCTTTGCCCTGTGAGTTGATTTCGGCTTTCGGAAATGAGAAAGTCGAAACACCAAATATACGCAGAGCAATACCCCGGCCGTCAATTCGGTGCGGGGTATTTTTGTGCGCGGACTTCGGGTGTCCGTCTACAGGACGTCCGCCAGCTCCTGGAGCAGCTTCCGCCGGGGGCGGGCCCCGACCATCGACTTCACCGGTTCGCCGTCGCGGAACACCAGCATGGTGGGCATCGCGAGGACGCCGTACCGGTTCATCGTCTCCGGGTTGGTGTCCACGTCCAGCTGGACGACCTTGAGCCGCGCCGCCTCTTCGGCGGCCACGGCGCTGAGCACCGGCGCGAGCTGGCGGCACGGCGGGCACCAGTCGGCGGTGAACTCCACCAGTACGGGGAGGCCGGCCTTCAGCACCTCCTCGTCGAAGGTCGCGTCCGTCACCTCGGCGACGCCCTCTGCCTGGATCATCTGTCTTCTCCTTCGGGAAGCGGGTGGGTGGTCAGCTCGCACAGCGGCGCCGGTCCGGGGCTCTGCCCGGCCTCGGCCAGGGCGAGCTGTTCGCCGACCTGGGCGCGTATCGAACCGAGCCGGCCGATCAGTTCGTCCAGTTCGGCGAGCTTGGCGCGGTACACGTCGAGCGAGGCGGGACAGGAGTCCCCGGCCGGGTGTCCGGCCCGCAGACACTCGACGAACGGCCGCGTCTGCTCCAGCTCGAACCCGAAGTCCTGCAAGGTCCGGATCTGCTGGATCAGCCGCAGGTCGTCGTCGTCGTAGGTGCGGTAGCCGTTCCCGGCACGCCGGGCGGGCAGCAGGCCGCGGGACTCGTAGTAACGCAGGGTGCGGGTGCTCGTCCCCGCCCGCCGCGCCAGTTCGCCGATGCGCATGTCCACGACGGTAATCCTTGACCCCGACGTCAAGGCAACGTCCCGGTGCGGCTACCTGGTGGCCAGCGCGTGCCGGATCGCGGCCAGCGCGTCCTCGTCGCTCGCGCCGAGCAGCCGCGCGGCGCCCGCGTAGTCGCGGGCGTGCTCGGCGAGCGTGGCCCGCGCGTCCTCGCCGGCCGCCCCCGCGGCGCTCGCGGCCACCCGCGTACCGGAGCCGCGCCGGCTCTGCACGAGACCCGCCGACTCCAGCTCGCGGTAGGCGCGGACGACGGTGTTGTTGGCGAGTCCGAGGTCGGAGGCGAGTTGCCGTACGGGGGGCAGCCGGTCGCCCTCGCGCAGGTGCCCCACCGAGATCAGGTCCGCGAGCTGCGCCCTGATCTGCTCGAAGGGCGGGACCGGCGCGCCGGAATCCACCCGGATGGTGAGCCCGCCGGTGGTCATGGTCGCTCCTCGATGTGAACGCGCGGCACGAGCAGGGCGACCAGGCACCAGCCGGCCGTCATGGCCGAGACGAACGCGACGGACGCCAGCCCCACCGCGCCCAGGTCCCCGGCCCACCCGCCGCACGGCAGGCTGAGCACGGCAACGGCCATGGTCGAAGATACGGCGAAGAGCGGCGCGGCCACCAACACACCCCACGCACCGACGGTCACCCGCGCCCGCACCCGCCGCCGCTCGTCCTCCCCGGCCCGCGCGGTGACCCGCCGCAGGGTCAGCCCGCAGACGACGCTGCCGACCCCGAGCCCGCCGAGGACCGGCCACGCGTAGTACGGCCCCGGCCAGGGCCCGGTCACATAGGTGCCCCCCTGAC
>NZ_MDCR01000173.1 GCF_001723055.1 Streptomyces niveus | reverse complement strand
CCCGTACGAGGCGTCGTACGGCGCCCATGAGCGCGTCGGGGCCCCGTACGAGGTCGACGACGCGGGGGACGGCCAGGTCGGTGGCCGTGACGGTGGCGGTGGGTACGGGGCGGGCGGGGGCGGCCCCGTGGGCGCCGCCGCTCTCCACGACGGCGCGGCCGTCACGCGCCCCGTCCGCCTGTCCCGGCAGCACACCGGACGGGGCGGGGGCACCGGCGCCGTCAGCACCGTCGTACGCCCCGGCCGCCCCCTGTCCGGGCACTCCCGGCGACGTACCGGCACTGCCGGAGGCGGTGACGGCGCCCGGAGCCCCGTCGCCGGGGCCGCCCTGCGGCGTCGACTGCCCCGGCACGCCCGCCGCGCGCGCGGGCTGTTCGCCGCCGAGCAGCAGGGAGGCCCGGCCCGCGTCCTCTTTACGGAGGAGCCGGATCGCCTCCGCGGCAGTCGTCGCGTCGGTCACCGCGATCGCGTCGGCCGCCGCGCCGAGCGCCGCGGCCACGGGGACCTCGAAGCCCGCCGTGACGGTGAGCAGTTCGGCGGCGGGACCCAGCAGGCCCGAGAGACGGTCCCGCGCGCCCAGCAGCGCACCGGTACCGTCCTTGCGGCGCAGCCCGAGGGCGAGCGCGTCGTGGCGGGCGGAGAGCGCGGCGCGCTCGCGTTCGGCGGCCGTGGCCGCCTCCCGCGCCGCCGTCAGCGCGCCCTCCGCCTCGGCCAGCGCCCCCTTGGCCCCGTCGTGCCGCTCGCCCAGTTCGTGGTCGTCGGCGTCCAGGCCGTCGACCTCGGCCTTGAGCTGTTCGTACTCCTCCTGGGCGGCGACGGCGCGCTGCCGTGCTCCGTCGCGGGCCTCGGCGAGCCTGCCGATCTCGGCCTGCGCCGACGCGGCGCGCCCACGGGCGGCGTTCACCTGCCCGTTCAGCCGGGCGAGGCCCTCCCGCCGGTCGGCGATCGCGCGCGCCACGTCCTTGAGCCGGCGCTCCTCCGCCGCGAGGTCGCGCTCCAGCTCGGAGCGGTGCGCGACGGTGTCCTCCAGCGCGCGTTCCGCCGCTTCGAGCGCGGCTTCCAGCTCCGCCTCCTGCTCACGGATGCGGGCGGCCTCCCGCTCCATGTCCTCGGGGTCCCGCCCGCGCCGTTCGTCCTCCGGCGTGGCGGTTGCGCTCTTCACCCGGGCGTCGGCGAGCGAGATCGTGCCCCGTACCCGTTCGGCGAGCTGGGAGAGCTCGTACCAGGTCTGCTGCGCGCGCTGGAGCCGCGGCGCCAGCCGCCGTACCTCTTCCTCCAGCTCCGCCTCGCGGGCCAGCGCGTTCCTAAGGCGCAGTTCCGCCTCCTCCTTGCGCTGCTTGAGCGCCGCCTCGTCGGCAACCTCCGTACGGAGGGCGTCGCGCAGTTTCACGAGATCGTCGGCGAGCAGGCGCAGCCGCGCGTCGCGCAGGTCCGCCTGGATGACGGCGGCACGCCGCGCCACCGCGGCCTGCCGCCCCAACGGCTTGAGCTGCCGCCGCAGTTCGTCGGTCAGGTCCTGCACGCGCGCGAGGTTGGCCTGCATCGCGTCCAGCTTCCGCAGCGCCTTCTCCTTGCGCTTTCGGTGCTTGAGAACGCCCGCGGCCTCCTCGATGAATGCCCTGCGCCCCATCGGGTCGGCGTGCAGGACCGAATCAAGTTGTCCCTGGCCGACGATCACGTGCATCTCGCGGCCGATACCGGAGTCGGAAAGCAGTTCCTGGATGTCGAGCAGCCGGCAGGTGTCCCCGTTGAGCTGGTATTCGCTGCCGCCGTTGCGGAACATGATCCGCGTAATGGTGACTTCGGCGTAGTCGATGGGCAGCGCACCGTCGGAATTGTCGATGGTCAGGGAGACTTCGGCGCGCCCGAGCGGTGGCCGGCCGGTCGTCCCGGCGAAGATCACGTCCTCCATCTTGCCGCCGCGCAGCGACTTGGCCCCCTGCTCCCCCATGACCCAGGAAAGCGCGTCCACGACATTGGACTTGCCCGAGCCGTTCGGACCCACGACGCACGTGATGCCGGGTTCGAACCGCAGCGTCGTGGCGGAGGCGAAGGATTTGAACCCGCGCAGGGTCATGGCCTTGAGGTGCACGCCGCCGGACTCTACCTGCCTCACATCACCCGACGCGGTTTCACCGCTGAATGAGCAGGGCACATCAGACGTGAGAAGAACCGGTTACGGGGCGGGGGGAAAGAAAGAAGGGACGCCGAAGCGTCCCTTGCATGTTCTTGCGAGAGCGTTTGCCCACCTGACCCCGACGGGGGCTGCTGTCAGGTGAGCGCGGGCTCCGCCTGGGGTACGTCGAGGTCGATGCCGTCGAACGGCGAATCGCCATGGTGCTGTGCGGCGGCAGCGCTCAGCGCGTCATTCTCGGACTGGATCCGTACGAGCTCGGATTCGAGGTCCTGGACGCGCTGCTGAAGCCGTCGCATCTCGGCGAGGAGTCGCGGGTCAGAACCGCCGACGTAACCGAGAAGCGCCTTTGCCATGATGGATGGGCCTCCACACTGAGTGACCGACCGAAGCGGTGTGGGTCGTGAGGGATTTCCGCACCCGCACTGCCCGGCAGAGGTTCTTCCGCACTGTGATTCCTACTGCCAAACAGCCAAGGTGCGCGGGGCTTCCAGAGTCTCACCAAAAAGTTTGACGGTCAACACGATCACAGCCCGTCATCGCCGGGCGGCCCAGGGGCGTGCGTCCGCGTGCGGTGCGACGGCGCCTCTCCTGCGGCCCCGGAGGGCGTGGAGATCTTTGTTAACGCGGCAGCCTGGCACGAGAGCCCGTTCTTGGCAACCATCGACGGATTCCGGCCAGAAGCACATGCCTGAGGCATACGGGCAGGCCGGACCGCTTCTCGGTCGGACGCGTCTTCGCTTACCTCGGCCTGTTCAAGATCGACCGCGAATGATCGAGATCTTTCGGACGTCTTCGGCACCCCGCGCCGCCGATCATGGTCACCGGATGGCGAAGGTGTCGTATCCACCGCGTGGTGTGCCCCAAATCTCAGTGACTCCGTCAACCCGGCCGGGCGTGTCGGCGGAACTGAGCCACTCCAGCAAACGGTGGCAATTATCACGCGGCCCTTCGGCGACGACCTGCACCCTGCCGTCGTCGAGATTCAGGGCGAAGCCCGTCAGGCCCCCGATCTCCAGAGCGTTTTCCCTGGTGAACCAGCGGAAGCCAACTCCCTGTACGCGACCGCGTACCCAAACGGTGATCCGTACATCTTCATTCATGCGTGCAAGCTAATGGGCCAATACCGCGCTGAGCACTTCGCCCCCACCCCGCTTGGCGTACAGTCCCGTCGAAATGAGGCTCACCCGAATGGGTGAAGAGCATTGTCGTGACGAGCGGTGCGAGAGCAATCGGGCGCACCTCAGCACATCGAGGAAGGCACAGCAGATGGGACGCCATAGTCGCTCGGCCGGCGCACCCGCCCCTGACGACCACGCGGCCGGTGCGGCAGGTCGTCACCGCGGCAGCGGCCGGGGCCGGAAGAGGGGCATCGCCGTTCCCGTACGCACCGGGCTGCTCGGCGCCTCCGCCGCGATGGCCATGGGTGCCGTAGCCGTGGCATCGGGCCTGCTGCCCGGTGGGGAGCAGTACACCGTCGGTGGGGGCAATCTCCCGGGTGAGCAGGTCCGCACGGCGGGTGCGCCCGAGCTCCAGCAGCAGGGCGGCTCGACCGCAGAGCCGACCGACGGGGCCACCACGTCGCCGGGCAAGGGGACCGACCGGCCGGACGAGCCGTCGAAGTCCGCCCCGTCGACGCCGGACAAGCCGTCCGCCTCCAAGAGCCCGTCGAAGCCGGCCAAGACGCCGGAGAGCGAGCCCACCAAGAGCCGGAGCGCGGAGACGAGCACCAAGCCGTCCAGCAGCGCGCCGGCGCCGGCGGAGACCACGGAGCGCGCCACCGCGCCGCAGGCGCCGCGCCCGTCCACCGCCGCCCCGTCCACCGCCGAGGCGGAAGTCCTCGCGCTGGTCAACCAGGAGCGGGCGAAGGTCGGCTGTCAGCCGCTGCGCGCCGACAAGGCGCTGAACGGTCTCGCCGAGGCGTTCAGCAAGGACATGGCGAACCGCGGCTTCTTCGACCACACCGACCCGGACGGCGACACTCCCTGGGACCGCGCCGAGCAGGCCGGCATCACGAACCTGGGCGGCGAGAACATCGCACGGGGCCAGGCCGACGCCCAGGCTGTGATGGCCTCCTGGATGGCCAGCGAGGGCCACCGCGAGAACATCCTGAACTGCGACTACAAAACCATCGGCATCGGCGCGCACTTCGCCGACGGCGGCCCGTGGTGGACGCAGGACTTCGGCTTCTGAGACAGCCGCGGGGTCGTCCCCGTGACGCATGGGTGAGGCCCGCGACAGCAACACGTCGCGGGCCTCACCCATGCGCCGCGACGGTGCGACGGCGCGGTGCGCGGCGTTACGGTGCCACGCGGGGCGGGCGTTGGCAGCGGGGGCAGAAGTAGCTCGACCGGTTCATCCAGGGGCGGCGGCGGATCGGGGTGCCGCAGCGGCGGCACGGCTCGCCCTCGCGCCCGTACGCGTCCAGGGACCGGTCGAAGTAGCCCGATTCGCCGTTCACGTTGACGTAGAGGCTGTCGAAGCTGGTGCCGCCGACCACGAGCGCGGCGTTCATCACGTCCCGTACGTGGCCGAGGAGTTCGACCGAGCGGGGCCGGGGCAGCGAGGCGGTCGGACGGTCGTGATGGAGCTTGGCGCGCCACAGCGCCTCGTCCGCGTAGATGTTGCCGACGCCGCTGATGAGGGACTGGTCGAGCAGCGCGCGCTTGATCGTCGTACGGCGCAGCCGCAGCGCGGTGTGGAACGCGGCGTCGTCGAACTCCGGGTCGAGCGGGTCGCGCGCGATGTGCGCGATGACGTCGGGCAGCCCGTCGGGGGTGTTCTCGTGCAGCGAGAGTCCGCCGAAGGTGCGCTGGTCGACGAAGCGCAGTTCGGTGCCGAGGTCGTCGTCGAACCGGATACGGATCCGCAGGTGCTTCTCGTCCGGGGCGGATTCCGGCTGTACGAGGAGCTGGCCGCTCATTCCGAGGTGCCCGAGGATCGAGGCGTCCGTGTCGGCGAGCGGCAGCCAGAGGTACTTGCCCCGGCGGCGGGCGACGCCGAAGCGGTGACCCTTGAGCCGGGCGGCGAAGTCCTCGCCGCCGGCGAGGTGGCGGCGTACGGCGCGGGGGTGCAGCACCTGTGTCTCGGCCACCGTCCGTCCCGCGACCCAGCGTTCGAGTCCGCGCCGTACGACTTCGACCTCGGGCAGCTCGGGCACGGTGCTCCTTCGGGGGACGGTGAGATGGGTGGCCGGGCCGCAGGCTGCGGCCCAACTGGCCGAAGACGGGGCGGGAGTTGACGGGGTGGTGGTAGCTGAGGACGAGCTGCGCCCCTCGTGCCGTACCGGCACAAGGGGCGCACCCGGAAAGGGAACCGAACAGCTCGGCTCAGGACTTGGCCACGTCGGCGGATTCCGAAGCCGGCACCGAAGAGGCATCCGCGCCCTCTTCGACGTCGGCACCGGCCCGGCCCTCCGACCCGGCCTCCGCCTCGGCGTCGGTGGCTTTCGCCGCCGCCCGTGCGTCCGCGTCCGCGCGGATGGACCGCCACGCGGTCTCCGCCGCCTGCTGTTCCGCTTCCTTCTTGCTGCGGCCGGTGCCGGTGCCGTACGAGACACCACCGACGCGAGCGGCAGCAGTGAAGGTCTTCTCGTGGTCCGGGCCGGTCTCCGTGACGAGATACTCGGGTACGCCGAGGCTCTCCGCCGCGGTCAGCTCCTGCAGACTGGTCTTCCAGTCCAGACCGGCACCGAGGTTGGAGGACTTCTCGATGAGCGGGTCGAAGAGCCGGTGCACCAGCTCGGACGCCGCGCCGAGGCCCTGATCGAGATAGACCGCGCCGATCACCGCTTCCAGGGTGTCGGCGAGGATGGACGCCTTGTCCCGGCCTCCCGTGCCCTCTTCACCACGGCCGAGCCGGATGAAGGAGCCGAGTTCGAGGCCGCGCCCCACTTGCGCAAGCGCACGCGAATTGACCACCGCGGCCCGCAACTTGGCCAGTTGGCCTTCGGGCAGGTCGGGGTGGATGCGATACAGCGTGTCGGTGACCACCAGTCCGAGCACCGAGTCCCCGAGGAACTCGAGCCGTTCGTTGGTGGGCAGACCGCCGTTCTCGTACGCGAACGAGCGATGGGTCAGCGCACGCACCAGAAGGGCGGACTCCAGCTGATAGCCGAGCCGCCCTTCCAGAAGCGTGTGGGACGAGGCTGTGCTGACGTTGTCTGCCTTCTTGGCATTGGACAGTTCAGACATCGAGCCTCTCACCAGCCGCTCAGACCTCGAGGACCTGGCGCTTGTTGTAGGTGCCGCAGCTCGGGCACGCGATGTGCTGGAGCTTCGGCTCCTGGCAACGCTCACACGAAACCAGGGTGGGGACCGCAGCCTTCCACTGCGACCGGCGGTGGCGCGTGTTGCTGCGCGACATCTTCCGCTTCGGAACAGCCACGGCTACTTCTCCTGCTTCTTGTCGGCACCCGGGTCGGCGCCGTCCATGTTGTCCTTCTCGCCGTCCTTGACGGTTTCGACGAGTCCTTGCAGTGACGCCCAACGCGGGTCGACGGCGTCATGATGATGGTCCGGGTTCTCGTCCAGCCTGATTCCGCATTCGGAACACAGGCCCGCACAGGTCTCCCGGCACACCGGCTGCATCGGCAGTGCGAGCACCACCGCATCACGCAGCACAGGTTCGAGGTCGAACAGTCCGTCCTCGATGTAGAGCCTGTCCTCGTCGTCCTCGGCGTCGTCGGCCGGTTCCGCCTGCTTGCTGCGGCCCCGGTCGTCGGCGTCAGGGTACGAGAACATCTCCTGGAAGTCCGCTGCCACGTCCTGGCGCACCGGCTCCAGACACCTTACGCACTCCCCCTCGGCGGTCGCACGGGCGGTGCCGGTCACGAGCACGCCCTCCATGACCGATTCGAGGCGGATCCGGAGCTCCACCGGAGCGCCTTCCGGCACTCCGATGACTCCGTCGATGCCGAAGTCCTTGGGTGCCGCCGCAGAGCGGGTCAGCCGCTTGAGCGCACCGGGACGCCGGCCCAGCTCGTGCGTGTCGAACACGAGGGGGTCGCGGTGGTCGAGGCGGGCGTTCAGGGCTGTTCCTGCTTTCGAGTCGTGGGGTGGGCCGCCAGGTCGCGTAGCGGGGCGGGCGGCCGGATCGCGGACATCACGCGACCGAAGGGCAAGGATACTTGACCGGCCGCCGTTGGCCCAATCCGGGCGTACGGCGCACCGTACGCGCACGGTGGGCGCACCGTACGAGGCTCAGCGGCCCTGCTCGTACCGGCGCAGCTGCTCCATGTCGATCATGCTCGTGTCGAACAGGCTGGTCTCGTCGAGAGCGCCCTGCGGGTCCTGCGCCTGCTGCTGGTGGTGCTGGGGCTGCTGCTGTGCCTGGGCGTCGGGGTGCTGCTGCCAGCCCTGCGCCGCCTGGTCGTAGTTCTGCCCGTAGCCCTGGCTGTAGTTCGGGTCGTAGGCGGCGGGGTCGTAGACCGGCTGCTGGGCCTGCTGGTACGCGTACGGGTCCTGCTGCTGGTAGGCGTACGCGTCCTGCTGCTGGTAGCCGCCGTAGGCGGGGTCCGCGTACTGCTGCTGGGCGGCGTGGTCGGCGTACTGCTGCGTGGCCTGGGCCTGCGCGGGGATCTGGACCTGGACGGGCTGCTGCTCCGGGGCCGGGACCTGGGACGGGGCCTGCGGGTCCATCGGCTGGTGCGCGGGCGTCCCGGTGTCCTGGAGCGGCTGCCGGTCCGAGAGCTCGGCGAGACCGGCCAGATAGTCCGCGTCGCTGGTGTGCCCCTGCCGTCCCGCGGCGTCCTGCTCCGCCATGTGCAGACCCAGGTCGTCGGTGGCGACCCGGCCGAGCAGCTTCTGCCGGCCGCGGCCGACCGCTTCGAGCGTCTTGGACAGGACGGCCTCGAAGGCGCCGAGCTTGGCGTCGACGTAGTCGTCCGCGCGGCGGATCAGGGTGTCGGGGTCGGCGCTGTACTCCGGGGCGTCCTCGTCGGCGTATCCCTGCGCGTCGAGCCCGGGGCCCCGGCCGAGGAGTTTCTCGCGGCCCCGGTCCACGGAGCCGATGGTCTTGTTGAGCACGACCTCGAAGTTGGCGAGCTTGGAGTCGACGTAGTCGTCGGCCTCGGCGCGGATCTCCTCGGCGTCCCTGCGGGCGTCGGCGAGGATGCGGTCCGCCTCTTCCTGGGCGGTGCGGGCGATCACGGTGTCCGAGATCAGCGAGGACCGCTCCGTGTGGGCCGCGGCGACGATGCGCTCCGCCTCCTGGCGGGCCTGCTCGGACAGCTGCTCGTGGCCGCCGAGCAGCTCCTGTGCCTGCGCGAGCGAGCCCGGCAGGGCCTCCCGGACCTCTTCGAGCAGCGAGAGCAGTTCGCTGCGGTTGACCACGCAGGAGGCCGACATGGGCATGGAACGGGCGTTCCCCACCGCGTCGACGATCTCGTCGAGCTTCTTCTGCACGTCCACCGTGTGCTCGCCACTCTCTACAGCCGGGTTGGAGACGGACGCAACGACTGTACGGCCAGTCGGTGCGCGCCCGGGACCAGATGACGGTCCGTCAGTTCCGGGCCCTGTCCGCCGCCCCGTTCCGCGCCCCGTCCGTCACCGCTTCTCCAGGCGCTCGGTCAGCGCCTCGTGCACGAGCGGAGGCAGCAGATGGGCCACGTCCCCGCCCCAGGTCGCCACCTCTTTGACCAGCGAGGAGGAGAGGAAACTGTAGATGGGGTTGGTCGGCACGAAGAGGGTCTCGACGCCGGAGAGGCCGTTGTTCATCTGGGCCATCTGGAGCTCGTAGTCGAAGTCGCTCACCGCGCGCAGACCCTTGACGATGGCCGGGATGTCGCGCTGCTTGCAGAAGTCGACGAGGAGGCCGTGGAAGGACTCGACCTCGACGTTGCCGAACTCGGCGGTGACCTGGCGGATCAGATCGATCCGCTCCTCGACGGTGAACAGCCCCTTCTTGGACTGGTTGATCATCACGGCGACGTGGACGACGTCGTACAGCTTCGAGGCACGGCCAATGATGTCGAGGTGACCATTGGTGATGGGGTCGAAGGACCCCGGACAGACGGCGCGGCGCAACTGAATTCCCTCGCTCTCCGGTCCGGTCATCGGGCGTCTTCAGGTGCGGCGGCGCGACCGTACCAAAGGGTTCCCTCGCCGTAGCGACGTGCTCGCAACGGTTCGAAGCCCTCCGGCCAGATGAACTCCCCACCTCTGGTGCTGCGCTCCACGGTGGCGACGGCTTCGTCATTGAGCCAGCCCTGTGAGCGGAGTGTGAGGAGGATCTCGCGAAGATCGTCATCGGTGACGGCGTACGGCGGGTCGAGGAAGACGACGTCGTACGGGGCGGCGGGGGCCGGTCCTGTCACGATCTGCTCGGCTTTGCCCGTACGGACCTCGGCGCCCGGCAGTCCGAGGGCGCGGACGTTGTCGCGTACGGTGCGGGCCGCCCGGCCGTCCGCCTCCACAAGGAGGGTGTGAACGGCGCCCCGGGAGAGGGCCTCCAGGCCGACGGCGCCGGAGCCGGCGTACAGATCGGCGACGCGCAGGCCGTCGAGGGTGCCGAGCAGCGCCTCCCAGGTGGAGAAGAGACCTTCGCGCGCCCGGTCGGAGGTGGGGCGGGTGCCGTTGCCCGGTGGGACGGCGAGACGGCGTCCGCCGGCGGCACCGGCGATCACGCGGGTCATGGGTGTCGGATCCTCGGTTCGTGGAGTGTTCGTGGCGTGCCAGGAACGGCTGCGGGCCGCGCGTGCGGTCGCCACCCACGATATGGCGTCGCCCGGCGCACGGCCCGCCGGGAGTGGCAGCGGGACCGGGGGGTCCCGCCGGCGGGACCCAGGGGGCGGAGGCCCCGAGCGGGGCTGTGCGGGGCTGTGCGGCCCTCTCAGCCCTTGTCGAGATACTGCTCCCGCTCCGTGTCCAGCAGGGCGTCCAGGGCCGTACGCAGCTCCGGGAACGCGTCGAGCTCCGGGTCCTGGGCGACCACGTCCACGGCTTCCTCCCGGGCCGCGGCGATGACGTCCTCGTCCTCGATGACGGAGAGCACCCGCAGCGAGGAGCGGACCCCGGACTGCGCCTGGCCGAGGACGTCGCCCTCGCGGCGCTGTTCGAGGTCGATACGGGACAGCTCGAAACCGTCGAGGGTCGAGGCGACCGCGCCGAGACGGGCCCGCGCGGGGCTCGCCTCCGGCATCTCCGAGACCAGCAGGCACAGCCCCGGGGCGGAGCCGCGGCCCACCCGGCCGCGCAGCTGGTGCAGCTGCGAGACGCCGAACCGGTCCGCGTCCATGATCACCATGGCCGTGGCGTTGGGGACGTTGACGCCGACCTCGATGACGGTCGTCGCCACCAGGACGTCCACCTCACCGGCGGCGAAGCGGCGCATCACGTCGTCCTTGTCGTCGGGCTGCATACGGCCGTGCAACACCTCCGTACGGAGGCCGGCCAGCGGTCCGGCGGTGAGCTGCTTCGCGATGTCCAGCACGGCCAGCGGCGGACGCTTGTCCCCGTCCGCCTCGGCCGCCTTCGACGCGGCCTTCTTCTTCGGCTCGTCCTCGCCGTCGCCGATCCGGGGGCAGACCACGTACGCCTGGTGTCCCTTGCCGACCTCCTCGCGGACCCGCTCCCAGGCGCGCGCCAGGAAGTGCGGCTTGTCCTGGGCCGGGACGACATGGGTGGCGATCGGGGAGCGCCCGGCGGGCAGTTGGTCCAGGACGGACGTCTCCAGGTCGCCGAAGACGGTCATCGCGACCGTACGGGGAATGGGCGTCGCCGTCATGACCAGCAGATGCGGCGGCTGCTTGCCCTTGGACCGCAGGGCGTCGCGCTGCTCGACCCCGAAGCGGTGCTGCTCGTCCACGACGACCAGACCCAGATCGTGGAACTGCACCTTGTCCTCGATCAGCGCGTGCGTGCCGATCACGATCCCGGCCTCGCCGGTGACCAGGTCGAGCAGCGCGCGGCGCCGTGCCGCCGCGCCCATGGAGCCCGTGAGCAGCACGACCTTGGTGGCCTTCTCAGGACCGCCCAGCATGCCTCCCTCGGCGAGCTCTCCCATCATCTCGGTGATCGAACGGTGGTGCTGCTGGGCGAGGACCTCGGTGGGCGCGAGCATCGCCGCCTGGCCGCCCGCGTCCACCACCGAGAGCATCGCGCGCAGCGCCACCATGGTCTTGCCGGAGCCGACCTCGCCCTGAAGGAGGCGGTGCATCGGGTGCTCGGTCGCCAGGTCGGCGAAGATCTCGCGGGTGACCGCCGACTGGCCGTCGGTGAGGGTGAAGGGCAGCTTGGCGTCGAAGGCGTCGAGCAGGCCCCCGGCCACGGGTTTCCGCGCCACCGCCGGAAGTTGGGTGTCCGCGTGCCGGCGCCGGGCGAGGGCGACCTGGAGCACGAACGCCTCGTCCCACTTCAGGCGGTCCCTGGCCTCGGCGACGTCCGCCTTGGTGTCGGGCCGGTGGATCTTCAGCAGTGCCTCGGGGAGCGTGACGAAACCGCGCCCCTCGCGAAGCGAGGGCGGCAGCGGGTCGGCGGCCTCGCCGGCTCTCGGCAGCACCGCGTCGACCGCCTTGGTGATCTTCCAGGACTCCAGTCCCTTGCACGCCGGGTAGATCGGGATGAGCTTGCCCGCGAAGGAGTCCACGGCCTCGTCGCCGCTGTCCGTGCCCAGCGGCACATACGTGGGATGGGCGAGCTGGAGCTTCCGGTTGAACATCGAGACCTTGCCGGCGAACATGCCCCGGCTGCCGGGCAGCAGGTCCTTGTGCGGCTTGTGGATCCCCCTGCCGAAGAAGACCAGTTGGAGGCGGCCGCTGCCGTCGGTGAGGGTGATCTCCAGCCGCTGACCCCGGCCGCCGTTGAACTTCAGGATGCGGGAGTCGGCCACCTGCGCGACGACCGTGACGTCCTCGTCCAGCGGGAGGTCGGCGAGGCGGGTGAGCTGGCCCCGCTCCTCGTACCGCCTCGGGTAGTGGTGCAGCAGATCACCGACCGTGTGCAGGTCGAGCTGCTCGGCCATCACCTTCGCGGTGGCGGGGCCGAGCGTCTTCTTGAGTGATTCATCCAGCGCGGACACACGATCCATTGCACACCACATCACTGACATCCGTCGCGCACCTGTGGACAACCGCGGGCCGGAGTCGGGTCCCGGAGTCGGGTCGGATCGGGTCGAGCGGGGGAAGCGTCAGCGGCCCGTCGCCCGGACCGCGGTGACGGCGGTGAGCAGGACGGCGCAGTCCTCCAGGGCCTGAAGGCCGTGCCGTTCGTGCGGGATCGGGCCGACCTGTCCGGCGATCATGTCCTGGTCCCCGGACTTCATCGTCAGCCGTACCCGGCCGTGCAGTACCTGAAGGCTGGCCGCCGGGGGCGTGTTGTGCTCGTCGAGGGACGCGCCGGAGGTCAGCGCGATGACCGTCTGCCGCAGTGGTCCGTCGTGGAGGAAGAGATGCGCGCTGCGGCCGTGGGCGCTGGCGCGCGCGTCGTCGAGCTGATGGCGGGCGAGTGCGGTCAGGTCGTCCATCGGTGGGCCTCTCACCTCGGGCGGTGCGCGCGTCTGGCATGGTGCGCTCCCCTTCCATCGTCACAGGTACGGCGCCCCGTGCAAGCGGTGGCCGGGGCGGCGTACGTACGAAGGGTGCGTACGACCGCCGCGCACGGGCCGGCTACTCCACGCCGATCAGCAGGGGCGCCGACTGGTGACCGCCTCGGTAGACGACGGTGTCGACGGCCAGGTGACCGTCCCGTACGTAGCGCTCCAGACGTTCGGCGAGGGTGTCGGGCACGTCCTGGCCGACCACGAGGGTGACCAGTTCGCCGCCCGCCGACAGCATCCGGTCCAGGACGGTCTCGGCGGTGGCGGTGAGTTCCGTGCCGATCACCGCGACGTCGCCGTCGATCAGGCCCAGCAGATCGCCGGCCTGGCAGATGCCGGCCATGGTCCAGGACTGCCGCTCGGCGACGGCCAGTTCGGCGTAGCGGGTGGCGCCGGCGGCGGAGGTCATGGCCACCACGTCCTCGTCGAAGCGGCGGCCGGGCTCGTGCACCGCGAGGGCGGCGATGCCCTGTACGGCCGCCCTGGTGGGGATGAGGGCGACGCGGATGCCCTCGGCGCGGGCCTGTTCGGCGGCAGCGGCGGCGGTGTGGCGCAGTTCCGCGTCGTTCGGCAGGAGCACCACCTCGTGGGCGTGGGCGCGCCGGATTGCGTCGACCAGTTCGCCGCTGGCCGGCGGTTCCCCGGGGCGGGCGAGCACCGTGGTGGCCCCGGCCTCGGCGCACAGCCCGGCGAGCCCTTCGCCAGGGACCACGGCGACCACGGCGCGCTGCGCCCGCTCCCGTTGGTGCCCGGCGGCGGCGCCGAAGTGCGTGATGCGGATGCGGTACGGGCGTCCCGCCTCCACACCGGCCTCCACGGCGGCGCCCGCGTCGTCGACATGCACATGCACGTTCCAGAGCCCGTCGCCGCCGACCACGACGAGCGAGTCGCCGAGCGCGTCGAGCCGTCGACGGAGCCGGGCGATGCCCGGCTCGTCGGTCTCCAGGAGGTAGATCACCTCGAAGGCGGGACCGGCGGGGCTGTCGTCGGCGTCGCAGGACTCCACGACGGCGGGCAGCTCGTGCGGGCGCGCGCCCGGCGCGACGGGGGACGGCGCGTCGCCCGTGACGGCCTCCACGAGCGCGGCCAGGACGGCGAGCAGGCCGCGACCCCCGGCGTCGACGACCCCGGCGCGGCCGAGGACGGCCAGCTGTCCGGGAGTCGCCGCGAGGGCGACGCGGGCCCCGGCGTACGCGGCGTGAACAGCCGCGCCGTCGCCGTACGCGGCACCGTCACCGGTCGCGCCGTCGGCCGTCGGGCGTGTGCGCGCCGCGGCGTCCGCCGCCGCGGACGCCACCGTGAGGATCGTGCCCTCGACCGGATGCGCGACGGCCTCGCGCGCCAGCTCCGCCGCCCGGTGCAGCGCCCTGGCGAGGTGATCGCCGCCGCCCCGCGCCGCCCCGTCGGCCCCGTCGCCGCGATCCGCCCGTTCCTCGCCGAGCACCTCCGCCATGCCGCGCAGCAGCTGCGCCAGAATCGTCCCGGAGTTCCCCCGGGCGCCGATCAGCGCCCCGTGCGCCATGGCCCGTACGGTGTCGGGCAGGTCCGGTACGGAGGCCCCCGTGGCGTGCGCGTCGAAGACCGCCTCTACGGCCCGCGCGGCGGATTCCACCGTCAGATAGAGGTTGGTGCCGGTGTCCCCGTCCGCGACCGGATAGACGTTGATCGCGTCGATCTCCTCACGGTCCCGGCCCAAGGCGTCCAGCGCCAGCGAGCACCAGGTACGCACCGCTGCGGCGTCGAGGGTCTGCGGCACCTGGGGGTCCTCCTTGGCGGCCTGTGCTGGGAGCTGCACCGCAGGGTAGTCCGCCCGCGCCGTCGTGGCAGGTGGGAAGGGGGGCGGGAGGAGAGCGGGTCCGTCCGTGGTAGTTTCGTTGAACCGGTCGGAGCGTTGTATGCTCCTCCGGTTGCCCGGCGAGAGTCGGGCCTCCTCCCCCGGCGCAGCCGACATCAGTCAATGATTCTGTCGCGCCGGAATTCACCGTAAGTGCATCTGAAGTCTTTGGAGTGACCCGTGGCTGCCAACTGCGACGTCTGCGGCAAGGGGCCGGGCTTCGGCAACAACATTTCGCACTCGCACCGCCGTACGTCCCGTCGCTGGAACCCGAACATCCAGCGCGTGCGTGCCGTGGTCGGTCGGACGCCGAAGCGGCTCAACGTCTGCACATCGTGCATCAAGGCCGGCAAGGTCTCGCGCTGACGTTCTCGTCGTAGCGCAGCCCCTGCGGTTGCCTTGAAAGCCGGTCCACCTCGGTGGACCGGCTTTTTGTCGTGCCCAGTCGTGCCCAGTCGTGCTCAGTCGTGCCCGGTCACGCCCAACTGACTTGCCCAACTGCCGCACCGTGTTCCGGTAGTTGAACGTCGGCCGACGGCCTCAGCGGAAGCGCCAGGCGTGGTCCACCGGGCCGATACCGCCGCCCAGCGGGAAGCCGGTGGCGATGGCGCCCGTCACATACTCCTTCGCGGCGACGACTGCCTCCAGGACCCCCTGCCCCGTCCCCAGTCCCGCCGCGATCGCCGAGGCGAGCGTGCAGCCGGTGCCGTGCGTGTGACGGTTGTCGTGACGGGGCGCGCGCAGCCAGTGCTCCTCGCCGCCGTCGGTCAGCAGATCCACGGCGTCACCGGGCAGATGTCCGCCCTTGATCAGCACCCAGCGCGGCCCGAAGGTGAGCACGGCGCCCGCGGCGCGGCGCATGTCCTTCTCGTCGCGCACCTCCACGCCGGTGAGCTGCGCGACCTCGTCGAGGTTGGGGGTGGCGACGGTCGCGGTCGGCAGCAGCCTCTCGCGTACGGAGTCCAGCGCCGACGCCGCGAGCAGCGGGTCCCCGTGCTTGGAGACCCCGACCGGATCGACCACCACGGGGGCGTCGGTCTCCGCGAGGAGTTCGGCGACGGTCTCCACCAGCGCCGCCGAAGCGAGCATGCCGGTCTTGACGGCCTGGACGCCGATGTCGTCCACGACGCTGCGGTACTGCGCCCGTACCGCCTCCACCGGCAACTCCCAAGCGCCTTGCACGCCGCGCGAGTTCTGCGCCGTGACGGCCGTGAGCACGCTCATCCCGTGCACGCCGAACGCCAGCATGGTCTTGAGGTCCGCCTGGATGCCCGCGCCGCCGCCGGAGTCGGACCCGGCGACGGTGAGGACACGGGCGGGCGCGCGGGCGGGCCCTTCGGGCACGGCGGACCGGGAGGATATCGGCATGCCCCGAATCTACTGGGCCCCTGGCCGGTCGAACCGTCGAGCCCTATGCCGAGTCGCCGAAGTGGTCCCAGCCGCCCTTGCTCGTCCACGGCGCCCCGTCGACCGTCACCTGCGGCAGCGCCGACGGGTTGAGGACCTCGCCGATCACCTTCCACCGCGCGGGCAGCTTGGCGTCCGGCGGGAACGTCGCGACGATCGCGTGATCCTCTCCCCCGGTCAGCACCCACTGGAGCGGATCCACGCCCACCGCCTGCCCGATGTCGTTCATCTGCGACGGGATGTCGATGAGCCCCGACCGCAGATCGATACGGACCTTGCTCGCGTCGGCGATGTGCCCGAGGTCGGCGACGAGGCCGTCGCTCACGTCCGTCATCGCCGTGGCGCCGAGGCCCGCCGCCGCCGGTCCCGCGTGGTACGGCGGTTCGGGACGCCGGTGCGCCTCGACGAAGGCACGCGGTGACCTGAATCCGCGCGACAGCACCGCGTGCCCGGCCGCCGACCACCCCAACCAGCCGGTGTACGCGACGACATCGCCCGGCCGCGCGCCCGCCCTGGTCACCGGATCGTGGTTGCGCAGATCGCCGAGCGCGGTGATCGCGAGGGTGATCGTCTCGCCCCGTACGACATCGCCGCCGACCACCGCGGCGCCCGCGACCTGGCACTCGTCGCGGATGCCGTCCATCAGCTCGGTGGGCCAGGTGACCGGGAGTTCGGCCGGGACGACCAGGCCGAGCAGCAGCGCGGTCGGCACCGCTCCCATCGCCGCGATGTCGGCGAGGTTCTGTGCGGCGGCCTTCCTGCCCACGTCGTACGCGGTCGACCAGTCGCGGCGGAAGTGCCGCCCCTCCAGGAGGACGTCCGTACTCGCCACGACCCTGCGGTCGGGTGCGGCCACCACCGCGGCGTCGTCGCCCGGCCCGAGCCGGACCGCCGGGGTGGTGGTGAGCCGGGACGTGAGCTCCCTGATGAGTCCGAACTCCCCCAACTCGCCCACGGTGCCCTTCACCGAGTCCCACCTCTCGTCGTGCGGCCGGCGTTTCCGGCCGGCCTGCTTGTCCGACCGGGGTTCCGGCCGCTGCGTCGGCTGCGCGCCCGCGGTCGCGGACCGTCACCGCTCTCGGTACGCCGACGCGTACGTCAACTTCACTGCTCGGTAGGTCACGCCGTCGGTGCCGCCGTACGCGCGGGTCTCCCCGCGGCACTGGGTGACGCGATACCGTGGCGTCCCTTCCCCCCACAAGATCCTCGTGGCCGCCCTGGAGGTTCCGTGGTACAGGCGTACATCCTTATTCAGACCGAGGTGGGCAAGGCGACGTCCGTCGCCGAGACCATCGCGAAGATCCCTGGAGTGATACAGGCCGAGGACGTCACCGGCCCCTACGACGTGATCGTGCGTGCCCAGTCCGACACGGTGGACGACCTCGGCCGCCTGGTGGTCGCGAAAGTCCAGCAAGTGGACGGGATCACCCGCACCCTGACCTGCCCGGTCGTGCACCTGTAGCCCCCGTCTACGCTTGGCCGGTGACCCTTCCGCTGCGCAGGCTATCCGGCCCCCGACTCGCCCGCCTGTCCGGCGTCCTCGTGCTCGCCGTGGCCGTCGGCTGCTCCTCCCCGGACGCCCCGGCGTCGGTTCCGGTTCCCAGCCCTCCGGCGGAGGAGGCGGCGTACTGCCGCGCACTGGACAAGGAGTTGCCAAAGACCGTCGCGGGGCACGACCGGAGTGACCCGGAGCCGAGTTCCGTCACCACCGCCGGGTGGGGGGACGCCGCGATCGTACTGCGGTGCGGCGTCCCCCGGCCCGAGCGGATGAGCGACCCCCAGGCGAAGGGCGTGGACGTGGACGGCGTCAACTGGATGCTGGAGGAGCGGGATTCGGGCCCCCGGTTCACCACCACGTACCGCAAGACGTACGTCGAGGTCACGCTGGACGAGCGCTATCTGCACGACATCAGTCCGCTGTCGGACCTCGCGGCGCCGGTGGCCGACACGGTGCCGCCGAGTCTCTGAGCCCCTCGGGCGCGCCCCGCGGACGGGTGCGCGCCGCCCCTCAGCGCAGTCCGGTCGGACGGCGCAGCGCCGCCTGGATCAGCCGGTCGATCAGCTCCGCGTAGCCGACGCCGCTCTCCTGCCACATCCGCGGGTACATCGAGATCGGTGTGAAGCCCGGCATCGTGTTGATCTCGTTGATGACGAACCCGCCGTCCTCGGTAAGGAAGAAGTCCGCGCGGACAAGCCCTTCGCAGGACACGGCGTCGTACGCCTCGACGGCGAGCCGCTGGACCTCGGCCGTCTCCTCCTCCGTAAGAGGCGCGGGCACCAGACCGGCGGCGGCGTCGATGTACTTGGCCTCGAAGTCGTAGAACTCGTGCGACGTGACGGGCGGGATCTCGGCGGGCACGCTCGCGCGGGGCCCGTCCTCGAACTCCAGTACCCCGCATTCGATCTCCCGGCCGCGCAGCAGCGACTCGACCAGGATCTTCGGATCGTGGCGCTGCGCCTCCTCGATCGCGTCCTCCAGCCCCTCCAGGGCGTCGACCTTGGTGATGCCCATGGAGGATCCGGCGCGTGCGGGCTTCACGAAGATCGGCCAGCCGTGCTCGGCGGCGAAGTCCACGATCTTCTTGCGGGCGCCCGAGGGGTCCTGCTGCCACTCGCGCGGGCGGATCACCTCGTACGGCCCGACGGGCAGCCCGTACGAGAGGAAGACCCGCTTCATGTACTCCTTGTCCTGGCCGACCGCCGACGCCAGGACGCCCGCGCCGACGTACGGGACACCGGAGAGCTCCAACAGCCCCTGGAGGGTGCCGTCCTCGCCGTACGGACCGTGCAGCACCGGGAAGACGACGTCGACCTCGCCGAGCGCCTTGGGTACGGAGCCCTGCTCGCTGTAGACGACCTCCCGGTTGCCCGGGTCGACGGAGAGGACGACGGCGCCCTCCGTGGACTCGGCCAGTTCCTCGACGCTCGGCAGCCGGCGGTCGGCGATGCCCATGCGGTCCGGTTCGTCGGCGGTGAGCGCCCAGCGGCCGTCCGTGGTGATGCCGATGGGCAGCACCTCGTACTTCGTCCGGTCGATGGAGCGCAGTACGGCGCCGGCCGTGACCACCGAGATGGCGTGCTCGGAGCTCCGGCCGCCGAAGACGACCGCCACGCGCGGCTTGCGGAGCTGCTGCTCAGGGCTCTGGGGGAGGTTCTCGCTGCTCATATCGCGATGAGGTTACCTGCTGACCGGCGCCGAGTCAGCGGCGTTCGGGCTTGGCGCTGCGCGCCATCAGCTCCTTCACCGCGACGAGCGGGGGCTTCCCCTCGTGGACGATGCTCACGACCGTTTCGGTGATCGGCATGTCGACACCGTGCCGCCGGGCCAGATCCAGCACCGACTGGCAGGACTTGACGCCCTCGGCGGTCTGCTTGCTCGCCGCGATCGTCTGCTCCAGCGTCATGCCGCGGCCGAGGTTGGTGCCGAAGGTGTGGTTGCGCGAGAGGGGCGAGGAACACGTCGCGATCAGATCGCCCATTCCGGCGAGTCCGGAGAAGGTGTGCGGGTCGGCGCCCATCGCGAGCCCCAGGCGGGTGGTTTCGGCGAGGCCGCGCGTCATCAGCGACGCCTTGGTGTTGTCGCCCAGTCCCATGCCGTCGGCGATGCCGACGGCGAGCCCGATGACGTTCTTGACGGCGCCGCCGAGTTCGCAGCCGACCACGTCGGTGTTCGTGTACGGGCGGAAGTACGGCGTGTGGCAGGCCGCCTGGAGCCGGTTGGCGACGGCCTCGTCGGTGCAGGCCACGACGGCGGCGGCGGGCTGCCTGGCGGCGATCTCCCCGGCGAGGTTGGGGCCGGTGAGGACGGCGACGCGGTCGGCCGGCGCCTTGGCCACCTCGGCGATGACCTCGCTCATGCGCTTCGCGGTGCCCAGCTCGACGCCCTTCATCAGGGAGACGAGGACGGTGTCCGACGGCAGCAGCGAGGCCCACTCGGCGAGATTGGCGCGCAGGGTCTGCGAGGGGACGGTCAGGACGCTGAACTCGGCGTCCCTCGCCGCCTCCGCGGGGTCGGTGGTGGCCCGTACCGAGGAGGGCAGTTCGAGGCCCGGCAGATACTCCGGGTTGGCGCGGGTGTTGTTGACAGCGTCGGCGACCTCGGGGCGGCGGGCCCAGAGAGTCACCTCGCATCCCGCGTCCGCGAGAATCATGGCGAACGCCGTTCCCCACGATCCCGTCCCGAAGACCGCGACGCGCGTCACTTCGACCCCTCTTCCGCGGCCTTGCGCCGCTTCTCTTCCAGAACCTTGCGGTGGTCGTACGGCGCGGCGGGCACCGGCTCGCCGCGTACCTCGGCGAGCAGTTCGGTGATCGCCGCCATGATGACCTCGGTGACCTCGCGGAGAACTTCGGGCGTCGGGTCCATGCCGTAGAAACGGGAGAGGTCGATCGCCGGGCCGGCCTGCACGCGCAGCGTCTTGCGCGGAAAGAGGCGGACCTTGTTCTCCTTCGCGTAAGGCGGTATCACCAGATTGGCGCCCCACTGGGCGACGGGAATGACCGGCGCCTTCGTAAGGAGGGCGACGCGCGCCGCACCGGTCTTGCCGGTCATCGGCCACATGTCCGGGTCGCGGGTGAGGGTGCCTTCGGGGTAGAACGCGACGCATTCCCCGCGCTCGATGGCGTTCACGGCGGCCCGGAATGCGTCCAGCGCGTTGGAGCTCTCGCGATAGACGGGAATCTGTCCGGTGCCGCGGAGCATCATGCCGACGAAAGGCACGTCGAAGAGCGCGGCCTTGGCGAGCAGTCGCGGCACCCGGCCGCTGTTGTACTGGAAGTGTCCGTAGGAGAGTGGGTCCAGAGCCGAGTTGTGGTTCACGGCGGTGATGAATCCGCCCTCGGCCGGAATGTGTTCCATTCCCCGCCAGTCCCGCTTGAACAGAACGACCAACGGCGGTTTCGCGATGACCGCTGCCAGGCGGTACCAGAAGCCGATTCTGGGGCGGGACACTCGGACACCTTTCTCTGTGGCCTGGCTTGGGCCGGCCCTGGCTGCTGGGGGTCAAGTGTCGCCCCAGGCCTCTGCTCTGTCGAGAACACCGTACGCCCCGGCCCGTGGACCGAACCGGCGGGCTCAGTCAGCCATTCCCGGGGCGTGCTCCGCCCCGTACCGCGTCGTGCGGCGCGATCGGGCCACAATAGAGTGCCGAACGCTCAAGGACGGAGAGCCCGCCACGAACACCGACCCGACCGACTCCTGGTCCCTGGTCGTCCCGCTCAAGCCGCTCGTGGTGGCCAAGAGCAGACTCGCCGGGTCGACGGGGGATCTGCTGCGGCCCCAGTTGGCGCTGGCGTTCGCGCAGGACACCGTCGCCGCGGCGCTGGCCTGCCCCGTCGTACGCGACGTGGTGGTCGTCACCGACGATCCGCTGGCGGCGGCCGAACTGACGGCGCTGGGCGCGCGCACCGTCCCCGACAGCCCGGCGGCCGGGCTCAACGCCGCGCTGGCGCACGGCGTGCGGGAGGTCAGGGCGGACCGGCCACGCGCCCCCGTCGCGGCCCTCAACGCCGATCTGCCCGCGCTGCGGCCCGCCGAGCTGGCGCGGGTGCTCACCGCCGCCGCTGATTTTCCGCGCGCATTTCTCGCGGACGCCGCCGAAATCGGTACGACTTTGCTGGCCGCGCGGCCCGGATCGGAATTGAATCCGGCATTCGGTGGCCCTTCGCGGCTCCGGCATTTGTCCTCGGGTGCCGCGGAAATTGTGCTGGCCGGTGTGGATTCCGTACGGCGGGATGTCGATACGGGAGAGGATCTGCTGGCTGCCGCGGCCCTGGGGCTCGGCCCGTACACGGCGTCGCGCCACCCGCAGGCCGACCCCACCGCGGCTCCCGCCTCCGACCCGGTCTGCGGGGCGCCGCGGGGATGCTGACCGATACGCTGGCGGGCATGCAGGCGACCGCGTACACCTTCGAATCCGAGACCCGCAGCGGCAGTGTGCTGCTCGACGACGGGACTCCGGTGGACTTCGACGCCGCGGCGTTCGACGCCGGCGGTCTGCGGCTGTTGCGGCCCGGTCAGCGGGTCCGTATCGAACGCGCGGGCGGGGACAGCGGGAACATCACCCTGGTGACGCTCCAGACCCTCTGAGGGCCCTCGGAGGCCCCCCGCACGCC
>NZ_MDCR01000172.1 GCF_001723055.1 Streptomyces niveus | reverse complement strand
GGTGACGACGACGATGACGACAGCGGCGGCGACGACGACAGCGGGGACGACAGCGACGACGACGCCCCGCCCCCCGGCGCCCCGGACGACGGAAGGGTCTCCGCGCCCGTGAAGCACCGCACCGGAAGCGCGACCGTCGACGGCAGGACCGTGGACTATGTCTTCTCCGAGCGCCGGGTCAGCGATGTCGCGGGCGGCCCGTACACCGTCTTCACCGGCTCCTCGCTCGCCCCGCAGCAGAGCGCCGTCCGGGCGNNCGAGCCCCAGACGCACGACGAGGTCGCCAAGCTGGCCCGTACGACCAACGAGACGCTCACCGCGCTCGAAGCCTCCGTCGACCGCCAGCGGCGCTTCGTCGCCGACGCCTCGCACGAGCTGCGCAGCCCGATCGCCTCGCTGCGCACCCAGCTCGAAGTGGGCGAGGCGCACCCGGAGTTGCTGGACGTGCCGGGCGCTGTGGCCGACACCGTACGGCTCCAGCAGCTCGCCGCCGACCTGCTGCTGCTCGCCCGGCTGGACGCGGGGGAGCAGGCGGGGCGTACGCGGCTGGATCTGGCCGCGTTGGTGCGTGAGGAGGTCTCGCAGCGCTCGACCGACCGGATCCCGGTGACGGCGGACGTGCGGGGCAGCGTCGAAGTGGCGGGCTCACGCGGTCAGTTGGCGCGGGTGCTGGGCAATCTGCTGGACAACGCGCAGCGTCACGCGGCGGGGGAGGTACGCGCCACGGTGCGCCGGGAGGGCGGCCAGGTGGTGCTCGCGGTCGCCGACGACGGGTCGGGGGTGCCGGAGACGGAGCGGGAGCGGATCTTCGAGCGGTTCGTACGGCTCGACGACGCCCGCAGCAGGGACGACGGCGGCGCGGGGCTGGGCCTCGCCATCGCCCGTGACGTGGCACACCGGCACGGCGGCACGCTGGAGGTCGGCCGTGCCGAGGCGGGTGGCGCGCTGTTCGAGCTGCGCCTGCCCGCCGCCGGCCGGGACCCGGAGCGGCCGGTCCCCACCGGTGCGTCAGCTCTTGGCGCGGCGCCCGCGCAGGTGCTCGGCGACCGGCGTGAGTGACTGGCTCAGCGCGGTGAGCGCCTCGGGCGGCAGCAGGTCGAAGAAGTGCTTCCGTACGGAGGCGACGTGGTGCGGGGCGACCTTCTGCATCGTCTCCATGCCCTGATCGGTCAGGACGGCGAAGAGGCCGCGGCGGTCGGACTCGCAGTGCTCGCGGCGGACCAGGCCCGCGGTCTCCAGCCGGGTGATCTGGTGCGAAAGACGGCTCTTGGACTGGAGGGTGGCGGCGGCGAGGTCGCTCATCCGCAGCCGCCGGTCCTCGGCCTCGGAGAGGTTGACCAGGATCTCGTAGTCGTTGTTGGTCAGTCCGAACGGCTGGAGGTCCTTCTCCAGCTGGTGCATCAGCAGTCTGCTGACGTCCAGATGGGTGCGCCAGGTGCACTGCTCCGCGTCGTTCAGCCAGCGAGTGGCCGTCTCGGTCTCCATATATGAATTCTACCTAAGAAGTTGAAAATTGGACGAAGTCGGCGAGTGTGACTCGGGGCACAGAAAAGGCGCACACGTTCGAGGTCACACTCCGCAGACTACCGCTCACAGCCCGAAGCGTCGCTGGAGATCGCCCAGCTGTCCCGGCATCCTGGGCACACCGCCCGGCTGCCCCGCGGGCTGGCCACCGCCGCCGCCCGGTACGCCGGGCTCGCCCGGCACCACACCGCGCGCCGTCTCGGCCATCAGCGCCTCGCTGGACTGGAGCAGCACCGTACCCGCCCCGACGAACTCGAACTGATGCTCCTCGCCCGAGGAACCGCCCAGTCCGCTCATCGCGCGCAGCCCGCCCATCACGCCGGTCATATAGGCGTGGTCGTAGTGGTGGCACGGCGACGGACAGTCCGCCCAGCCCACCAGCGCCTGCGGGTCGACCCGGATCGGCGGCTCCATGAAGACCACCGGACCGTTCGACGCGGCCACGAACTTCCCCGTACCGATGAGGGTCAGAAAGCCCGGCACGATCGACTGCTTGAGCGCCAGGGACGGCTCGTACGCCAGCAGATTCCCGGACCGGACGGTCAGATTCCCGTCCTCCAGGTCGAAGGAGTTGACGTCGAAGGCGCGGTCGGCGAGCAGCATCTTCCCGCTGCCCTCCGCCACCACCCAGTCCGCCGCGTGGAGCGGCGAGTGGAAGCTGCTGCGCACCAGCCGGTCGAGCCGGCCGTGCCCGATCCCGTTGAAGTCGATGCGCCCGTAGTAGGCGATCATCTTGCCCTTCTGGAGGAACCACTGGCTCCCCTTCAGCTCCACGCAGAAGGTGTACGCGTTGACGTTGTCGTCGCTCGGCAGAGTCGTCGGGTCGAAGGTCACGGGCGCGCTCACAGCTTCTCCTCCGACGCCTGGACGTACACCGCACCGTTGCCGCTCAGCTCCAGCTGGAAGGCCTCGCCCGAGCCCCGGCCCACCATGTCGCGCCAGCCGACGGCGGTGGACAGCTTGTTCCGTACGTCGCCGTGGTGGGCCACGTACGCCTGCGGGTCGACATGGACCGTACGGCCCTGGCCGATCGGCAGCTCGATGATCCCGCCGTGCGCCATCACCGCGACCGAGCCGTGGCCCTTGAGGGTCGTGGTGAACAGGCCCTGGCCCGTCACCTGGCCGCGCACCATGCCCATCACACCGCCCTGCGCGCCCATGAACATCGTGCCCTGCTCCAGCGACCCGTCGAAGGCGAGCAGCCGGTCCGCCTCCACGTACAGGGTGTCGCCGGACAGTCCGATCACCTGGATGTGATGGCCGCCGTGACCGAACATCACGGTGCCGTTGCCCTCGACGGTCATCAGCGGGGTCGCCTCACCCGCCACGCGCCGGCCGATCATCGACATCAGACCGCCCTGGCCGCCGGCGATGTTCGGGGTGAAGGTGACGTCGCCCCGGTAGGCGAGCATCGCGCCGCGCTGGCTGAACATCTTCTGGCCGGGCGCCACCGACGCCTCGACCACCTTCGAGTTGATCTCCCGGAACGGCATCAGACATCGCCCCCGACGGTGTTGCGCTCGCTCGGCTGCACGTAGACGAGCCCGTCGCCCTCGAAGCGCATCTGGAAGGCCTCGCCGCCGCCCTCGCCCATGATCGTGCGGAAGTTCACGCCGGACTGGAGGTGCTGCTGGAGGTTGCCCTGGTGCGCGACGTACGCGCCGGGGTCGACGGAGAGCGGGTACTGGGGTGTCACCCGCAGTACGACGGCCGAGCCGTCCGACATGATCGCCGCCTGGCCGGTGCCCTCGACGGTCGTCGTGAACAGTCCGTTGCCGCTCGCGCCGCCGCGCAGGCCGGTGAAGCTGGTGCCGGTGCGCAGCCCGCCGTCCGTACAGAGGAGGTTGCTCGACTCCACGTACAGCTTGTCGCCGTGCAGCGCGACGAGACTGATCTCGCTCGCGCGGTCCGCGAAGAAGCAGGTGCCCTCGCCCTTCACCTCCATCATGACCATCTGTTCGCCGGTGAGGCGCCGGGTCACCATGCCCCGTATGCCCTCACCGCCACCGGACAACTTCTTGAACGCCATCCGGCCGTCGTAGGCGACCATCGAGCCGTTCTTCGCCCGCACGGAGTCGCCCGTCATGTCGACGGCGAGCACCTTGCTGCCTTGGAGTCGGAACTGAGCCACAGGCAGAAGATAGCCGGACCCGGATAAAAAGCGGGCAAAGCCTGATGCCACAATGGGAGGCCGCTTGTGCACGCGTTCACAAGATGATCACGCGCACGGTGATCGCGACGCCCCCCGACGACGAAGGTGCCTGCCTCGTGGACATCAAGACCGCCTCATCCCTCCACCGTCTCCGCCTGGTATCGGCGCCGGAGGCCGTGTCGTTTCTGCTGCTGCTCGTCTGCTCCGTGCTCAAGCGCACGACGGACTTCAACGCCGTGCCGGTGATGGGCGCGATCCACGGGCTGCTGTTCGTCGTGTACGTGATCTTCTGGCTGGACGCGTGGAGGCGCGTGAAGTGGTCGCTCGGCACGGCCGCGCTGTACTTCGTGCTGTCGGTGCTGCCGGCCGGCGGCTTCTTCGCCGAGCGCAAGCTCCGGCGCGAGGCCGAGGCCGAGGTCATCGCCTCCCGCGCCCGCCGCGAGGGCACGGTCAGCGCGTGATCGTCGCCTTCTCCATCACGCCGCTGGGTGTGGGCGAGGACGTGGGCGAGTACGTGGCCGACGCCGTCCGCGTCGTACGCGAGTCCGGTCTGCCGAACCACACCGACGCCATGTTCACCTCGGTGGAAGGTGAGTGGGACGAGGTGATGGACGTGGTCAGGCGCGCGGTGGCCGCGGTCGAGTCCCGCGCGCCACGCGTCTCCCTGGTCCTGAAGGCGGACATCCGCCCCGGCGTGACGAACGGCCTCCAGTCGAAGGTGGAAACGCTGGAGAGGCACCTCTCCACCTGACGCCGTGCCGGGCGGCCGGCCGCGGGCCCGCCGGGGCTGACGCCCGGGCGTGGGCGTCGGTCGCCGGTGCCGCCGCGGCCCTCGCTCCGCGCGGCCCGGCCTTCCTGGGCTGCCCACCGGCCTGACCGCAAGCGGTCCGCCGCGTGGCCGGTCCTGTTCCGCCGTCAGGTCCCATCGGCCGGCCGCGGGGCCGCCGGGGCTGACGCCCGGGCGTGGGCGTCGGTCGCCGGTGCCGCCGCGGCCCTCGCTCCGCGCGGCCCGGCCTTCCGGGGTCGCCCACCGGCCCACCGGGACTGACGCCCGGGGTCCGGCGCCCGCCGCCGTGCCCCCCGTTCCGCGCCGCCCGGCTCCCCGTCAGATCCGCCGTCACCGCCCCCACTTCCGCGCCCCTTACCGCCACTCGCACGGACGACTCCAGTCGACACGCCGGGGTATATCCCGTTTTCTGAGGATATCGATCTCGCCGAATCGCTGGAGTTGCTGGAGGCACCGTGCGGCCGGACAGCTACGACTACGACACCCACAGCGCTCTCGCCGGTCCGCTGACGGAGCCGGATCGGGGTGCCGTCTACCGGGTGCGGTACCGCAGTCTGCTCGCGCAGGAGCCGCACCGGGTGCGGGCCGTCGTGTTGATGGTCATGGCGCCGCTGCTCTCCGGGGTGCTGCTCGTCTATCTCGTCTGGCCCACCCACTGGACCGAGCGCGAGGGCGGCGCCCGCTGGCTGGTCGCCTTCGACACCGTGATGCTCGTGTCGATCGGGCTCATCGCCTTCTTCATGCTGGTCAACGTCGCCTCCATCGCACACGCGACGCTCGTCGCCCGCGACCCCGTCCCCGTCGTCGCCGAGGTCGGCACCCGCGTCGCCTTCCTCACCACGTACGTTCCCGGCAAGGAACCGTTCGCCATGCTGCGGGCCACCCTCGAAGGTGCCGTACGGCTGCGCCACCGCGGCCCCCTCGACGTCTGGCTCCTGGACGAGGGCGACGATCCGGCCGCCCGGCGGCTCTGCCGGGAGCTGGGGGTGTGTCACTTCAGCCGCCTCGGTGTGCCCGAGTGGAACCGGAAGCAGGGCGTCCACAAGGCCCGTACCAAACACGGCAACTACAACGCCTGGCTCGCGATGTACGGCGACGACTACGACTTCTTCGCCTCCGTCGACACCGACCACGTACCACTGCCCAACTTCCTGGAGAGGATGTTGGGCTTCTTCCGCGACCCTGACGTCGCCTTCGTCGTCGGACCGCAGGTGTACGGCAACTACGACACGGCGGTCACCAAGGCGGCCGAGTCCCAGCAGTTCCTCTTCCACGCGCTGATCCAGCGGGCCGGCAACCGCTACCACGCGCCCATGTTCGTCGGCACCAACAACGCCGTACGCATCACCGCCCTCAAGCAGGTCGGCGGCCTGTACGACTCCATCACCGAGGACATGGCCACCGGCTTCGAACTGCACCGCAGGAAGAACCCGCTGACCGGACGCTTCTGGCGGTCCGTCTACACCCCCGACGTCCTCGCCGTCGGCGAGGGGCCCGCCTCCTGGACCGACTTCTTCACCCAGCAGCTGCGCTGGTCGCGCGGCACCTACGAGACGGTCCTCAAGCAGTACGGCAAGGCCCTGTTCCGGCTGCCGCCCGGCCGGCTCCTCAGCTACACGCTGATGCTCGTCTACTACCCGATGACCGCGATCAACTGGCTCCTCGGCATCCTCAGCTGCGTCCTGTTCCTCTGGCTCGGCGCCTCCGGCACCCAGGTGTCGTCCTCGCTGTGGCTGATGCTCTACAGCGACGCCGCCGCCTTCCAGATCGGCCTCTACCTCTGGAACCGGCGCCACAACGTCTCCCCCCACGAGCCCCAGGGCTCCGGCGGCCTCGCCGGCATGGCGATGTCGGCGCTGTGCGCGCCCATCTACCTCAGGTCGCTCGGCTCGGCGGTGCTGCGCACCAAGGGCCGGTTCGTGGTCACCCCCAAGGGGGGTGAGACCAGCGCGGACCGCCCCATGACGTTCCGCGTGCACCTGTTCTGGGCCGTCGTACTGACGACGTCACTCGCCGCGTCCGTGCACTTCGGCCACACCCACGCCGCGATGCGCACCTGGGCCGTACTCGCCCTGGTCATCTCCCTCGCCCCGGTCGCCGTCTGGAGCTGGACGACCCTGCGCGAGCGCCGCGCCGGGGCGCCCGTCCCGGCGCCGGCCACCGAGGACGGTCCCGAGCAGCCGGAGCCCGCACTCGCCACGACGACGACAGGAGGGAACTGAGCCATGGCCTACCGGCCCTCGCGCAAGTTCAAGAAGACGCTGCTCGGAGGCGGAGCGGTGGTGGTGCTGATGTCGCTCAACGCGCCGGCGGCCATCTCCTTCGCGACGGACAAGTACCACGCGTACGAGATCGCGCAGCCCGGCTACAAGGCGCGGTACGGCTCCTGGGAGGTGCTCGACGTCCCCAAGGAGTACCGCACCAACGCGATCCACGCCGCGCTGCTGCACACCGGCAAGGTGCTGCTCATCGCCGGATCCGGCAACAGCCAGGAGAAGTTCGACGCCGGTACCTTCGACACGGTGCTGTGGGACCCGGCGGACAACTCGTACAAGAAGATCCCCACCCCCGAGGACTTCTTCTGCTCCGGCCACTCCCAACTCCCCGACGGGCGGCTGCTGGTGGCCGGCGGTACCGCGCGCTACGAGGTCCTCGACGGCGAGGTGGAGCGGGCCGGCGGCGGGATGCGGGTGAAGAACGAGAGCCCCGACCGGGCGCGGACCTTCAAGAAGGGCACCCGCTTCCGCTCGCCGTCGGGTGTCGAGTACGTGAGCAAGTTCGACGTCACCGTGCCCAAGGCGAAGCGCGACTTCAAGATCAGTTACGCGAAGGGCGGCCGGATGCTGCCCTGGAAGACGAAGGTCACGGCGGGCGAGGCCCGGGTCTTCGTGGAGGCCGTGTCCAAGGGGCCGCGGGCGCTGACGACGGAGGCCGCCCAGTACGAGATCGTCGGCCTCAAGGGCAAGGACGCGGACAACTACTACGGCCTGGCGCAGAAGCTGACCACCGAGAAGCAGGACTTCCAGGGCATCAAGGCGGCGTACGAGTTCGACCCGGTCGCGGAGCGGTACGTACCCGTCGACCCGATGAAGGAGGCCCGCTGGTACCCGACGCTGGTCACCCTCCAGGACGGCCGGGTGCTCGCCGTCTCCGGCCTGGACGACGTCGGCGCGGTGCTCACCGGGGACAACGAGATCTACGACCCCAGGTCCAAGAAGTGGTCCAAGGGCCCGACGCGCTACTTCCCCACGTACCCCGCGCTCTTCCTCACCAAGGGCGGCAAGGTCTTCTACTCGGGGTCGAACGCGGGCTACGGTCCCGCCACGGCCGGCCGGCAGCCGGGCCTGTGGGACCTCAAGCGGAACATCTTCACGAAGGTCGAGGGGCTCACACAGCTCGACCGGACGGAGACGTCGGCGTCGCTGGTGCTGCCGCCCGCGCAGGACCAGAAGGTGATGGTCATGGGCGGCGGCGGGGTCGGCGAGTCGTCCAAGTCCACGGCCCGTACGGCGATCGTGGACCTGAAGGAGGAGAGCCCGGCCTTCCGGGCCGGGCCGGACCTGCCGCAGGGGACGCGCTACCTGAGCAGCGTGATCATGCCGGACGACACGGTCTTCACGAGCGGCGGCTCGTCCGACTACCGGGGGCGCAGCGCGTCCGACATCCTCAAGGCGCAGTTCTACGACCCGAAGACCAACTCCTTCACCAAGGCGGCCGACCCGACCGTCGGCCGTAACTACCACTCCGAGGCGCTGCTGCTGCCCGACGGGCGGGTGGCGACCTTCGGCTCGGACCCGCTTTTCGACGACGCCGACAACACCAAACTCGGCACGTTCGAGCAGCGGGTGGAGATCTACACGCCGCCCTCCTTGGAAGGCGCGCGCGCGAAGCAGCGGCCGGTGCTGGGGGAGGGGCCGGCGGAGCTGGACCAGAACGGCCGCGCCACCTTCCGTACGGACGACTCGCGGCGGATCGCGAAGGCGCGGCTGATGCGGCCGAGCGCCGTCACGCACAGCACGGACGTGGAGCAGCGCTCGATCGACCTCGGGATGACGAAGCGGGGCGGCTCGGTGACGGTGGACGTGCCGTCGGACCCGACGCTGGTGCCGCCTGGCTGGTACATGCTGTTCGTGACGGACACGGCGGGGGTGTCGTCGGAGGCGAAGTGGATCCAGGTGAAGTAGGCGCGGATTGACAGGCGTTACGCGCCCGCGCGGCGTGCGAGCCCGAGGGCGTAGTCCGGCCACCACGTACCGGCGGACGGGCCGCCCCGGCACGGCCCGTCGGAGTCGCCGGGCCGCTTGATCCACAGAAACGCGTCGACCAGGGCGTCACCGGTCTCGGCGGTCGGCGGCGTCCCGAGCGACCGGCCCGGCGGATTGCACCAGGACTCGTCCCGCTCTCCGGGGAGGGGGCCCTCGCCGTTGCGGCTGGTGTCGACGGTGAAGTGGGCGCCGTCGAGCAGTCCGGACAGCCGGGTGCCGAAGGCCTTGACGGCCTCGTCCGTCTGGAAGTTGGAGACGTTGAGCGAGAAGCCGTCCGCCCTGGCGACACCGGCGGTGCGCAGCGGCTCGGCGATCTTCGACGGCTCCTTGATCCAGGCCGGGTTGCCGGCGTCCAGATAGACCTTGGTGCCCGGCTGCCGCTTCAGCCGGTCGACGGCCTCCGAGAGCAGCTGGTTGCGCTCCCCGTGGTACTCGGCGGGGGTGCAGCCGTCCACGAGGTGGGAGACGGCGTCCGGCTCCAGGATCACCAGGGCGCGCGCGTCGCCGATGGCGTCGGCGAAGGAGTTGATCCAGTCGAGATAGGCCTGGCCGTCGCTGGCGCCGCCGGCGGAGTAGAGCCCGCAGTCGCGGTGCGGGATGTTGTACGCGACGAGGACCACCGTGCGCTTCCCGGCGGCGCCCTTCACGGCCCGGCGGATGTCGGGCACGGGGTCGTCACCGGCGGGCCACTCGGCCACGGGGCGCTCGGAGATCCGCTTGAGCACCTTGGCGTCCTCGGTACGGCCCTGGGACTGCCACTGCTCGACCTGGCGCGCGGCGTCGCTCTGCGGGTCCACCCAGAACGGGGACCCCGCGGTGGGGGCGGCCTCGCCCCGTACGGCAGGGGCGCGGGTCTCGTCGCCGGCGGGGGAGCCGGAGCCGCCGGAGCAGCCGGCGAGGGCCAGCGCGAGCGTGAGGACGGCGGCGATGCTGTGGCGTGCGCGGCTGGACATCCAGCCCCCTTGACCGGCTGACGACTGGAGAAGCACAGGACCGGCCAATCGTGACATAACGGTCACGTTCCGTGGTGTTACGACACCGCCAGCGCGATCCCGAGCGGGGTCCGCTCGTACAGCACCTGGTGCGAGTGGCGCCGTGACGTCAGCAGCCCCGCGTCGCGCAGCACCGCCAGATGCGAGGACACGGAGGAGGGGGCGAGGCCCAGCCGGTGCGCCAGCGCCGTGGTCCCGGCGGGTTCGTCGAGCGCGCACAGGACGTCGGCCCTGGCCCGGCCGAGCAGCCGGGCGAGCGCGTCCGGCGTACGGTCGGCGGCCTCCGTCCACAGCCCGCCGATGCCACGCGCCGGATAGATCACGGCGGGCTGCCAGGGCGGCTCGTGCCCGCCGATGACATCGGGCCAGGTGAAGACGCTCGGCATGAGGACGAGACCGCGCCCGCCGAGGTCCCGCCGCCAGGCGCCGCGCTTGCCGCCGACGGTCAGCGTGGAGTCCGCCCAGGCGAGCCGGGGGCTCAACTCGCCCAGCAGCCGCCCGAATCCGACCTCGGCCAGGCGCCGCGAGTGATAGGCGATGTCGGCTTCGAGCAGCGCGCGCAGCCGGNNCTCCGGGGGAGTGGACCGCACCAGGGCGATCTCCTCGGCGAAGGTGACGACGGGACTCTCGGGCGGCGGGCAGAAGAAGTCCGGGTTGTGTCCCACGCGTGGCATCAACAGCCACAACGGCCGCAGATCGATCCCCTCGGCGGCGCTCCTGATCCGCCGTAGCCACGGCAGGTGATACCCGTGCCGCTCGGGCCGCGCGAGGGTGCGGACGGCTTCCTGCGTCTCCCACAGGGGCGACAGCGCGAAGCGGCAACGGAGCAGATCAAGCTCCCCGAAGTGCAGCTGGAACGCCACGGTGGTTCCCTCGCTCCCGTACGGAAGATTCGGCTGGAACCGAAAGTCTAGATCCGGGCTCCGCCCCGGGCGAGGCTGCGACTCATGCCGAGCCCGAACCCCGCCCCCGACGAGCCGCCCCGACCGCCGTCC
>NZ_MDCR01000171.1 GCF_001723055.1 Streptomyces niveus | reverse complement strand
GTACAGCGGCCGAGGCGTGCACGCGACACGCCCGGCCGCTGTACGCCGCGCACGCTGATCTGCCGGTTCCCGAGCAGCCGCACCTCGCGTACTGGCACGCGTCGACGCTGCTGCGCGAACACCGCGGCGACGGCCATCTCGCCGCGCTGCTGTCCGCCGGGCTCGACCCGGTCGAGGCGCTCGTCAGCCACACGGCCACCGGCAAGGGCATGTCGCCGCGCTGGGTGCTCCGTACGCGGGGCTGGGCCCGTACGGACTGGGACGCCGCCGCCGGGCGGCTGCGGGAGCGCGGGCTGCTGGACGACGCGGGCGAGCTGACCGGGGCCGGGACCGCGCTCCGCGCCGAGCTGGAGGAGCACACGGACCGGCTGGACTCCGCGCCGTACGAGCATCTGGGCGCCGACGGGGTGGAGCGGCTCACCGAGTTGGGGCGCGGATTCCTGCTGGCGGCGGCCGGTGCGGGAGCCTTCCCGGAGGACCTCATCGGGAAGGGCTGACGTTTGCGGGCGCGCTGAACGGCAACCCGGAGTGTGCGGGTCGGAAAGGTGGATCCGCACATCTATCAGGAGGTTTCGTCATGCGTGCCATCGCAGATGCACTTCGCGCCGTCGGTGGCGCCGTCGCCACGGTGGTCACCCTGCCGTTCCGGCTCGTCGCCAAGCTGTTCGGCGGCGCCTCGCGCGGCACCCGTGGTGGCGGTCGCCCGCGCCGCGCCTGACCCGGTCGCGTGCACCACACCCCCTCTCCGAGAGGGCGCGCGACACGGCGCCCGGCCACCCGGCACAATGCAGGCACACGCACAGCCAGCACGAGAGCCGAGTCGGGGAGAACGTGACGACGTCCATCGAAGGCAGGATCGCCGGGGAACTCGGCGTACGCGAGCGGCAGGTGAAGGCGGCCGTCGAGCTGCTGGACGGCGGATCGACCGTGCCGTTCATCGCTCGCTACCGCAAGGAAGCGACCGAGATGCTCGACGACGCGCAGTTGCGCACGCTCGAGGAACGGTTGCGCTACCTGCGCGAACTGGAGGAGCGCCGGACGGCGATCCTGGAGTCCGTACGCGAACAGGGCAAGCTGGACGAGGCCCTTGAGGCGCAGATCCGGGCCGCCGACACCAAGTCGCGGCTTGAGGACATCTATCTGCCGTTCAAGCCCAAGCGGCGTACGAAGGCGCAGATCGCCCGTGAGGCCGGGCTCGAACCGCTCGCCGACGGCCTGCTGAACAATCCGTCGGTGGACCCCCTGACGGCCGCGGCGGCGTTCGTCGACACCGACAAGGGTGTCGCGGACGCCGCCGCCGCGCTGGACGGCGCCCGCGCCATCCTCACCGAGCGCTTCTCCGAGGACGCCGACCTGATCGGCGAGCTCCGGGAGCGCATGTGGACGCGCGGCCGGCTCACGGCGAAGGTCCGCGAGGGCAAGGGCAACGCGACGGAGGGGCCCGCCGCCAAGTTCGCGGACTACTTCGACTTCGCCGAAGCCTTCACCGCGCTGCCCTCGCACCGCATGCTCGCGCTCTTCCGGGGCGAGAAGGAAGAGGTCCTGGACCTCAGCCTGGAACCGGAGGCCGCGGACGCCGACGCGCTGCCGGGGCCGAGCGCGTACGAGAACATGGTCGCGCGCCGTTTCGGCGTCGCGGACCGTGGCCGACCGGGCGACAAGTGGCTCGGTGACACGGTCCGTTGGGCCTGGCGCACCCGGATCCTCGTGCACCTCGGCATCGACCTGCGGCTGCGGCTGCGTACGGCCGCCGAGGACGAGGCGGTACGGGTCTTCGCGTCGAACCTGCGCGACCTGCTGCTGGCCGCGCCCGCGGGGACGCGCGCCACGCTCGGGCTCGACCCGGGGTTCCGTACGGGGGTCAAGGTCGCCGTCGTGGACGCGACGGGCAAGGTCGTGGGCATCGACACGATCTATCCGCACGTCCCGGCGAACAAGTGGGACGAGTCGCTGGCCAAGCTCGCGCGGCTCTGCGCCGAGCACTCCGTGGACCTGATCGCCATCGGCAACGGGACGGCGTCCCGCGAGACGGACAAGCTGGCGGGTGAACTAATCGCGAAGCACCCGGAGTTGAAGCTCACGAAGGTGATGGTCTCGGAGGCGGGCGCCTCCGTGTACTCCGCCTCCGCGTTCGCCTCCCAGGAGCTGCCCGACCTCGACGTGTCGATCCGCGGCGCCGTCTCGATCGCGCGGCGTCTCCAGGACCCGCTCGCCGAACTGGTCAAGATCGACCCCAAGTCGATCGGCGTCGGCCAGTACCAGCACGACCTCTCGGAGGTGAAGCTCTCGCGCTCGCTCGACGCGGTCGTGGAGGACTGTGTGAACGGCGTCGGCGTCGACGTCAACACCGCCTCCGCGCCACTGCTTTCGCGGGTGTCCGGCATCGGCGCCGGTCTCGCCGAGAACATCGTGGCGCACCGGGACTCCAACGGCCCGTTCCGCTCACGGCGGGCGCTGAAGGACGTGGCGCGGCTGGGGCCGAAGGCGTACGAGCAGTGCGCCGGCTTCCTGCGGATCCGGGACGGTGACGATCCGCTGGACGCGTCGTCCGTCCACCCGGAGGCGTACCCGGTGGTGCGCGCGATGGTCAAGACGACGGGCGGCGAGGTCGCGGCGCTGATGGGCAACGCGGCGGCGGTGCGCTCGCTGCGGCCCGCCGACTTCGTCAGCGACGCGTTCGGTCTGCCGACGGTCACGGACATCCTGCGTGAGCTGGAGAAGCCGGGGCGGGACCCGCGGCCGGCGTTCAAGACGGCGACGTTCAAGGACGGCGTGGAGAAGATCGGCGACCTCACCACCGGGATGGTGCTGGAGGGCGTGGTCACGAACGTGGCGGCGTTCGGGGCGTTCGTGGATGTCGGGGTGCACCAGGACGGACTGGTGCATGTGTCGGCGATGTCGAGGACGTTCGTGAAGGACCCGCGTGATGTCGTGAAGCCGGGCGACGTGGTGCGGGTGAAGGTGCGGGAGGTCGACATCCCGAGGAAGCGGATCTCGCTGACGCTGCGCCTGGACGACGAGGAGCAGCCGCCCGCGGGCGCGTCCGGTACCGACGAGCGCGCTCCGCAGCAACGGCGGGGCGGCAAGGGCCGCGGCCCCGCCGGCGGCGACCGCTCGGCCGCGAAGCGCCAGCCGAAGTCGGCCCCGGCCCCGGCGAACAGCGCGATGGCGGACGCCCTGCGGAGGGCGGGCCTCGGGAAGTGAGCCCGGTGGCGGGCCCGTGCCCCTGCCGGGCACGGGCCCGCCACGGCGCCTCACAGGGCGGGACAGGCGGCGGCGCTCCCGCCGTCAGATCTCCGTGACCTTGCCCGCCGCGATCTCGACGCGGCGGGTCGTGCGGACCGATTCCAGCATGCGGCGGTCGTGGGTGACCAGCAGCAGCGTGCCCTCGTACGAGTCGAGCGCCGACTCCAGTTGTTCGATCGCCGCCAGGTCCAGGTGGTTCGTCGGCTCGTCCAGGACCAGGAGGTTCACTCCCCGGCCCTGGAGCAGGGCCAGGGCCGCGCGGGTGCGTTCGCCCGGGGAGAGGGTGGTTGCCGGGCGCAGAACGTGGGCCGCCTTGAGGCCGAACTTGGCCAGCAGGGTGCGGACTTCGACCGGCTCCGTGTCCGGGACCGCCGCGCAGAACGCGTCCAGCAGCGTCTCCGTGCCGTAGAACAGCGCGCGGGCCTGGTCGACCTCGCCGACCACCACGCCCGAGCCGAGCGAGGCCGCGCCCGTGTCGGGGGACAGCCGGCCGAGGAGGAGCGCCAGCAGGGTGGACTTGCCCGCGCCGTTCGCGCCGGTGATCGCGACCCGGTCCGCCCAGTCGATCTGGAGCGAGGCGGGTCCGAAGTGGAAGTCGCCGCGCCGGACCTCCGCGCCGTTCAGCGTCGCGACGACCGAGCCGGAGCGCGGGGCCGACGCGATCCGCATCTGGAGTTCCCACTCCTTGCGGGGCTCGTCGACGGCCTCGGCGTCCAGGCGTTCGATCAGGCGCTGGGTCTGGCGGGCCTTCGCGGCCTGCTTCTCGCTCGCCTCGGAGCGGAACTTGCGGCCGATCTTGTCGTTGTCCGTCGCCTTGCGTCGCGCGTTCTTGACGCCCTTGTCCATCCAGGAACGCTGCGTCTGCGCCCGCCCCTGGAGGGCCGAGCGCTTGTCCGCGTACTCGTCGTACTCCTCACGGGCGTGCTGCCTGGCCCGCTCGCGCTCTTCGAGATACGCCGCGTAACCGCCGCCGAAGAGGTTGACCTGCTGCTGGATCAGGTCCAGTTCGAGGACCTTGGTGACGGTGCGGGTGAGGAACTCGCGGTCGTGGCTGACGAGGACCGTGCCCGCGCGCAGGCCCGTGACGAAGGATTCGAGGCGTTCGAGTCCGTCGAGATCGAGGTCGTTCGTCGGCTCGTCCAGGAGGAAGATGTCGTAGCGGGACAGCAGCAGGGACGCGAGGCCCGCGCGCGCCGCCTCGCCGCCGGAGAGCGCGGTCATGGGCTGGTCGAGGCCGACGGTCAGCCCGAGGGACGCGGCCACCTCATCGGCGCGCTCGTCGAGGTCGGCGCCGCCGAGGCCGAGCCAGCGCTCCAGCCCCGCGGCGTACGCGTCGTCCGCGCCGGGCGCGCCGTCGACCAGGGCCTGGGTGGCCGCGTCGAGGGCGGTCTGGGCGTCGGCGACGCCCGTACGGCGGGCGAGGAAGTCACGTACGGATTCACCGGGGTGGCGCTCGGGCTCCTGCGGGAGGTGGCCCACGGTCGCGCTCGGCGGGGACAGGCTCAGCGCCCCGTCCTCGGGTGTGTCGAGCCCGGCGAGCAGTCGGAGCAGGGTCGACTTCCCGGCCCCGTTGACCCCGACGAGACCGATCACGTCGCCGGGCGCGACGACGAGGTCGAGCTCCGTGAAGAGTGAGCGGTCGCCATGTCCTGCGGCGAGATTCTTGGCGACGAGAGTGGCAGTCATCAGACCGTCGATTCTAGCGATTCGGGCGGGGACGGAGAGCGGGGCAGGGTGCGGGGGCAGCCGCACGCGCCCCTCGTGGTCAGAGCAGGCCCGCCAGTTTGTAGAGGGCCAGGCTGCCGGCCACGGCGACGTTGAGGCTGGCGCCGGTGCCGATCATGGGGATCTCCACGCAGGTGTCCAGCAGGTCGAGGGCTTCGGGCGGGATCCCGTGCTGCTCGTGGCCGAGCACCATCACCGTGCGGCGGCGGGCCGCGGGCAGGTCCGCCAGGCGTACCGCCTCGTCGGCGAGCTCCACCCCGACCACGTCCGCGCCGCGCTCGCGCTGTCCGCCGAGCCAGCCCGCCGGATCGCCGGTCCAGTGGACGCACACGGGTCTGCGCAGTGTGTTGCCGCGTGCGAGCGCCTCCGGGACCCATGAGAAGCGCGGGAGCACCAGGCACGCGCCGACCGCGTCGCAGGTGCGGGCGAGGGTGCCGAGGTTGGCGCCGTGCAGGGGCCACAGCGGCGCCGCGTACAGATGGTCCCAGCAGGAGTGGGAGCGCGGGCGGCGGTTGCGGCGCAGTTCGCCGGGGGTGCGGGGGCGGATCGCCGTCATCGGCGCGAGGCCGACGGCCTCCGGGATTCGATTCGCATGTGTCGTACGGCGATTCGCGGCTCGCCGGGGCCATCGTCGGTACGTGGTACGCGGGTCGAGTCTCGCCCGTCGCGCGCGGGGTGTCCAACGAATTGCGCGTTCGCTACCGTCCCGGCATGAGTGACACCGTGATCGTGATCGGCGGCGGGGTCGTCGGACTGACGACCGCCGTCGTACTCGCCGAGCAGGGGCGGCGGGAGCGGCGCGTGCGCGTGTGGTCGCGGGACCCCGCCGAGGGGACCACGTCGGCGGTGGCGGGCGCGCTGTTCTGGCCGTACCGCATCGAGCCCGCCGGGCTGGTCGACGTCTGGTCCCTGCGGTCGTTGCGCGAGTACGTGGCGCTGGCCCGGGATCCGGCGGCGACCGGCGTACGCATGGTGGCGGGCGTGCTGACCGGCACCGTGCTCGCCGGGCTGGGGAGTTGGTCGCGGGAGCTGCCCGAGCTGCGGGAGGCGCGGGCGGATGAGCTGCCCGCCGGGGCCGGCCAGGGGTTGCGCGGCCGGGTGCCGCTGGTCGACATGCCGGCGCATCTGCGTTATCTGGAGCGGCGGCTGCGCGCGGCCGGCGGCAGTGTGGAGCGGCGTACGGTCGGCGCTCTGGCCGAGGCGGCGGCGGAGGCATCCGTCGTGGTCAACTGCTCGGGGCTCGGCGCCCGCGAGCTGGTGCCGGACGCGTCGGTCCATCCGGTGCGCGGACAGCTCGTGATCGTGGAGAACCCGGGGATCGAGGAGTGGCTGGTGGCCTCGGGCGAGGGCGCGGCCGGTACGTCGTACCTCTTCCCGCAGCCGTTCGGGCTGATACTCGGCGGAACCGCCGAGGAGCACGCGTGGGATCCGCGCCCCGACCCGGCGACGGCCGCCGACATCGTCGAGCGGTGCGCCGCGCTGCGTCCGGCGGTGCTCGGCGCGCGGGTGCTCGCCCACCGGGTGGGGCTGCGTCCCGCGCGGCCAGGTGTACGGATCGAGGCCGTCCAACTGCCGGGCGGCGCACGGCTGGTGCACAACTACGGCCACGGCGGCGCGGGCGTCACCGTGGCCTGGGGCTGCGCGGAGGAGGCCGCCCGGCTGGCGGGGTGAACCCGCCGGGCGGCCTCCGGGAGACGGACCGGACGGCTCAGCGTGGGGCCGGGGTCTCCGGGGTGCTGCCGGTCGGCTCGTCGTCGGGCGTCGGGCCGATCCGGATCTCGAAGTCCCCGTCGTACTGCTCGTGTCCGGCGATGACCGCCGACTCGACGACCTCGACGCCCCGTTCGCCACGGATGATCAGCGGGTCGTGGCGCAGGTCGCGCACCAGGGCCACGCACATGCCGATCATCACGAGCGCGAAGGGCGCGGCGACGAGGATCGTCATGTTCTGGAGCCCTTGCAGCGCGTCGCCCTGGCCGTCGCCGACGAGCAGCATCACCGCCGCGACGGCGCCGGTCACCACACCCCAGAAGACGATCACGTACTTGTTGGGTTCGAAGTGCCCCTTCTGCGAGAGCGTGCCCATCACGATGGACGCGGCGTCGGCGCCGGAGACGAAGAAGATGCCGACGAGGATCATCACCAGCACGCTGGTGACGGTGGCGATCGGGAAGTCCTGGAGCAGCTGGAACAGCTGGCCCTCGGCCGTCGCCTCGTTGCTGAGGTCACCCTCGCGCCGCTGGAGCCTGATGGCCGATCCGCCGAAGATGGCGAACCAGATCAGGCTCACGGTGCTCGGTACGAGGATGACGCCGCCGACGAACTGACGGATCGTCCGGCCCCGGCTGATGCGGGCGATGAACATGCCGACGAAGGGCGTCCAGGAGATCCACCAGGCCCAGTAGAAGACCGTCCAGCTGCCGAGCCATTCGGCGACGCCCCGGCCGCTGCTGGCCTCGGTGCGGCCGGCGAGTTCGGCGAGGTCGCCGAAGTAGGCCGCGATCGACGTGGGCAGCAGGTCGAGGATGAAGACGGTCGGGCCGAGGATGAAGACGAACAGGGCCAGGAACAGCGCCAGCACCATGTTGGTGTTGGACAGCCACTGGATGCCCTTCTCGACACCGGAGACCGCCGAGGCCACGAACGCCAGGGTCAGGACGGCGATGATGACGACGAGCAGTGCGGTGCTGACGTTGTCCCGCCAGTTCAGCTCGGTGAATCCGCTGCCGATCTGGAGGGCGCCGAGGCCGAGCGAGGCGGCCGAGCCGAAGAGCGTCGCGAAGATCGCGAGGATGTCGATGACGCGGCCGGGGGCGCCGTACGCGTTCTTCTCGCCGATGAGCGGCACGAAGACCGCGCTGATCGTCTGGCGCCGCTTGCGCCGGAAGGTGCTGTACGCGATGGCGAGCCCGACCACGGCGTAGATGGCCCAGGGGTGCAGGGTCCAGTGGAACAGCGTGGTGGCCATGGCGGTCTCGGTGGCCGCCGCCGCGTCCGGGGGGTTGGTGCCGGGGGGCGGCTCGGTGAAGAAGGTGAGCGGTTCGTTCACGCCGAAGAACATCAGACCGATGCCCATGCCGGCGCTGAACATCATCGCGACCCAGGACACGGTCCTGAACTCGGGCTTCTCACCTTCCTCACCGAGTGTGATCTTCCCGTAGCGGCTGATCGCCAGCCAGAGCGCGAAGACCACGAACCCCGACGCCACCAGGACGAAGGCCCAGCCACCGTTGTGGATCAGGCCGGAGAGCATGGAGTTCGACGCACTCTCCAGCGAGTCGGTGCCGGCCACCCCCCAGACCACGAAGGCGAGTGTGAGGACGGCCGTGACGCCGAACACCACCCGGTCGGTCTGGGGGCGTTGGGAGTCCTGGGGATGACCGGGCCCGGCCGTCGTGACCGGCGGCGGGCCTCCTTCGGCTCCCGGTTTCTGAGCGTCCTGCGACACGGGCAACACCTTTCGGGGTTTCACGGAGCATGCGTCGGCGCTCCGTTACGCCTTAACACATGTGACGTGGGTCTCTTTCTATCAACAAGCCTCTACCGGATGTCCAACGGTGAGGTGGTAGGTGGCGCGTCCGTCGAGAAGGAGCGGGACCAGGTTGCGCTGGGACTGACGCAGCGGCACGAACGCGCCGTCACCGCGCGCGGGCAGGGCCTTCACGCCGTGCAGCGCCAGTTCGTCCTTCACATCCGCGTACTGGGCGGCGTCGAGCCGGTAGCCGCAGGGCGGGTTATCGACGGTGTCCTCGGGGCTCGCGGGCTCGTTGTCGGCGCCGCCGAGATAGACGGGGCCGCGGTCGAGCAGTCCGGCCGCGCGGGAGAGGGCGGTGGCGGCGGAGAGCTGTACGCGGCGCTCGTCCGCGTAGCCGAACAGGCCTTTCAGGGAGTCGAGTTGGCTGTCGACGCGGCGCCGGTTGTTCAGCGCGGGATCGTTCTGCTCGGCCTCCGACATGGGATCGACACGGCTCTCGATGAGCAGGCTGACGGAGTGCTTGACCCCGGAGGCGTTGCGCAGGATGCGCTCCTGGCCGTCGCCGGCGGTCTGCTTGATCGGGTCGCCGGTGACGGGGTCGGTCCAGATGCCGTACGTGCCGATGGAGTGGTCTCCGGCGCGGGCCGCGGGGCGTACGTACGCCTCCGAGAGGGTCTGCGCCTCCTTGTGCACGCGGGAGGCGGTGTTGAGGTTGCGCGGCCAGAGGTCGAAGAGGTCCTTGTCGTAGTACGGCGGGGTGGCCCCGTACTCGTGCAGGTCGTAGATGACGTCGGGCTCGCGGTCCCGGGTGAGGGCGGCCATGACGCGGCCCTCGGCGGTCTTGAGCGCGATGTGGTCGCGGTTGATGTCGACGCCGTCCGAGTTGCCCCGCGTGTCGGCGGCCCGGCCGTCGGGGTTGGCGGTCGGGACGACCAGGACGCTCGTACGGTCCAGGAAGCGCTTCGTCGCGCGGTCCTTGGGATAGGCCAGGTCGCGGACGGTGGTGAGGCAGGCCTCACGGCCCGACGGCTCGTCGCCGTGCTGACTGCAGATCAGCAGGAGGCTGGTCACCGACCGCTTGTTGCCCAGCTCGACGAGGTTGAGGGGGCGGCCCTGCTTGGTGGTGCCCAGGGTGCTGACGGCGACCCGGTCACCGCCGCGGTCGACCGCGGCGAGGAATTGCTGCTCCTGCGCGAGGGTGGTCCACTCGGCGCCGTCGCTCTCCTCGAAGCCGGTACGCGGCGGAGTCTGGGCAAAGTCGCCGGCCGTGGTCGAGGGGAGGGCCGACGACGGCAGTGCGGTGAGGGGGACGACAAGGGCGGCGGTGGCCACCGTCAGGGCGAGCGTACGAATCCGGGACGTCATCTGGTGCGGTCTCCGATGCTCGGCGGGGCGGTCCGAGGGACACATGCCCCGTGAACGGAATTCCATGGGGCGGAAACGTACTCCGGTGAACAACGGTGCGACAGAGGGCTGTCCGCGATCAGCCGTATGTCGGGAGATACGCGCCGTCCCTGCTGAGGCGCGTGCACGAGTGCTTGGGAGCGCTCTCTGCGTGGCGGGGGCAACGGATACCCTGTACCGGTCCCGGCAGCCCGTACGGGCATCCGCAACCACGAGGAGCGCCCGTCTTGCCCGATCAGTCGCCTGGTTCCCGGCCCACCTTGGAAGCCGTCGCGGCGCGCGCGGGCGTCTCCCGGGCCACCGCGTCCCGGGTGGTCAACGGGGGCGCCGGGGTGCGGCAGCCGCTGGTCGACAAGGTGCTCAGGGCCGTCGAGGAGCTGGGGTACGTCCCGAACCACGCGGCCCGCACCCTGGTCACCCGGCGCACCGGCGCGGTCGCCGTGATCATCGCGGAGCCGGAGATCCGGATCTTCTCGGATCCGTTCTTCTCGCAGCAGATACGCGGCATCAGCAAGGAACTCACCGCCCACGACACGCAGTTGGTGCTGCTCCTGCTCGAAGGTCCCGGCGACTTCGGGCGGATCGCCCGGTATCTGGCGGGCGGCCATGTCGACGGCGCGCTCGCGTTCTCGCTGCACATCGACGACCCGCTGCCGGGAATCATCCGCCGGTCGGGGACGCCGACGGTGTACGGCGGCCGGCCGAGCTGGACGTCGGCGCCGAGCGACCAGGGGGTGCCGTACGTGGACGCGGACAATCGCGGCGGCGCGCGGGCGGCCGTGCAGTATCTGCGAGACCTCGGGCGCGCGCGCATCGCGCACATCGCGGGCCCGGCCGACCAGACGTCGTCCACCGACCGGCTCGACGGCTACCGCGATGTGCTGCTGGACGCCGATCCGGCGCTGATCGCCGAGGGCGAGTTCACGGTGGAGAGCGGTGCGCGGGCGATGCGGGAACTCCTGGACCGGCGCCCCGACCTGGACGCGGTGTTCGCGGCCAACGACCTGATGGCGTCCGGTGCGCTGCGGGTGCTGCGCGAGCGCGGGGTGTCGGTGCCCGACGAGGTGGCGCTGGTCGGTTTCGACGACATGGTGTCCGTCGCCGAGGACACCGACCCGCCGCTGACCACGATCCGCCAGGATGTGGAGGGGCAGGGGCGGTTGATGGCGCGGCTGCTGCTGCGGGGGCTCGACAAGGACAGCGAGGAGGCGCGGGCGCCGGCGTCCGTGATCACGCCGACCACGCTGGTGCGGCGGGCCTCGGCCTGAGGAGTGCCGTTCCGATCAGGCCGGGGACCCGCCGCGGGTGGGGGGTGATGGTCAGCCGCGCTCGTGCGGTGGGATCAGCCCGTGGTGCTCGCCGAGGAGCGTGCGGGCACCGTGAGCGTCGTACCGTCCGAGAACGTGACCGTCCGCTCCGTCGACGCGAAGTTGTGCGCCGCGTACGTGCTCACCCCGCCCTTGGTGAAGACGGCGGAGGTCGGGATCGACCCGGTGACGGCCGGGTCGGGGGCGCCGACCGCGTCGAGGGTGTTGATCCAGTGGTTGACGTGCGCCTTGGACTCGCCCGCCTCCGGGGACAGGGCCGCCTGACCGGCGTCCCACTTGGCCTTCGCCTTCGCCGGGTCGGAGATCGCCTCGAACTCCCAGAGGATGTCGCGCCATTCGACGGCGGGGCCGCCGTTCTGCTGCTCCATCTCGGCGATGTTGCGGCCGATGGCCTCCTTCTCACGGCCCAGGTGGAGTGAACCCCCGGTCACGGGAAGGACGTTGATGCCGTGGATCTCCTCGGGGTTGGCGGTCCACCAGGTGGAGTACGCGCCGCCGCTGCCCCACACCATGCCGACCGTGCCGCGTGCGAAGTCCGCCGGGAAGACCTCCTGGTCGGCGTCGAACCAGTACTGGCCGATCGCCTCGGACTCGGTGGCCAGCAGATACGAACCGAGGTCACGCAGCTCGTCGTTGCCGGTCGCCGAACCCCACAGGACCAGTCCCGCGCTGAGGTTGATCGACTCCGACGACGACTCCTGGTTGTTGCCCGCGGCGAAGCCCTGGTGTCCGGAGGCCCAGCTGTGGCCCGCGTACACGTCGAAGCCGCGCAGGAACGGGAAGTCGCTGTCCGTACGGCTCGGGTTGGCCGCGTCGCGTACCAGGGTCTCGACCATGCCGCCCCAGGCGGACTCGGCGGCCCACGCCTGGTCGTACTGGGCGACGATCGCCGCCGCGTACACGTAGTAGCTGTAGTGGAAGTGGTGGTCGTTGAGTTCGGTGTCGCTGCCGTACGACGCGGGGTAACCGGTCAGCGTCTTCCAGTCGTCGTCGTAGCTGAACTCACTGGCGCCGCCCGCCGTGAACCACTCCTCAAGGCGGCCCTTGAGCAGGTCGACGATCTTGTCGCGGGTCGCGGTCTCGCCGATCTGGTCGGCGATCGGGGCGAGTTGGGCGAGCCGGCCGAGGGCCTTGCCCGTCCAGTAGGTGTCGGTCGCGCCCGAGAACGGGTCACCGGCGTTCACCACGTCGTCCAACTGCGCCTTGAGCGTGGCCGCGTCGACCCCGTTCGACTCCGGCAGCGCGGGCAGCACACCGGACGCCCGCTGGCTGGTGGTGAAGGAGGTGGACTCGCGCACCTTCATCGTGCCGCGCGGTGACACATAGGTGTACGCGGTGAGCGGGTCGGTCGTGTTGAGCCACTGGTGGCGGTAGAGGGCCTGGAGTGTGCCCTTCTCGGTGCCTTCCTGCGGCTCGGTGGTGAGGGTGTACGTCGCCCCGACGTCGCCGCCCTCGGCGTTCCAGCTGGTCGTGGAGCCGGTGACGAAGCTGAAGGCGTACTTGGCGTACGTCGCGAGCGCGTCCTCGGACGGCAGGAGCGCGAGCGAGAAGTAGTCCTTGCCGCCGAGTCCGGCCGTGATGGTGGAGCCGGAGACCGACCAGTCGCTGCCGGTCGGCGCGAAGAGCGCGTAGTGGTGTCCGGCGACGGTGATGCCGAGGACGTTGCCGTCGTCGGAGAAGACGGTGGGCGCAGACGCGGTGGTGATGCTGGCGTCGCCGCCGGAGCCCTTGGCGTACACGTAGGGCATGCCGTGGCCGATGGTGGTCCGCAGGGTGCGGGTGCCGTCGGACCAGTAGGGCGTGACCGTCCAGTCGGACCAGTCGTCCGCCTTGGTGTCCGGGGAGTTGAGCCCGGCCAGACCGAGGGTGAGATCGGCCTTGTGCGCGTACTCGTACTGCCGTCCGTCGCCCACGATGGCGGGGGTCGTGGGATAGCCGACCTCCAGTCCGCCGGCGGTGGCCTGGTAGGTGAGGGGGTGGCCGTACATCGGGGTGGAGTACGGGTTGTCGCCGTACCGCTGATAGGCGACCGATGTCCACCAGTCGTTGGTGGGCACCGGCCGGTCCTTGGCCGCCTCGGTCAGCTTGGGCGTGACGGGGGCGCCGACGTTGTTGGTGGGACCGGACGTCCCGGCGGGGCGGGTGTCGGAGTAACTGCCGGAGCCGACGGGTACGTTCGCCGCCGCGGCGGGACCGGCGGCGGGGCCCAGCCCTACGGCGGCCATGGCGGTGACCAGAACCAGCACCGAGGCCGGTCGTCTGGAGCGGGAGGTGGGCATGTGACGGCACCTCGAAGTCATGGGGGGAAAGTGGGTCCGAGAGCGCTCTCAGATGTAAAGGAACGTAAAACTTCTGAAACCTGAGTGTCAATAGAGCGGACACAGACAGCAGTTGAGGTCGGACGGCGCCGCCATGCGTTCGAGTCTTGACGGAACGGCGGCGAGGCGGCGCCGGTGTCGCACGTGGGTCATCGGCCGCGTGGGTCCGGGGTGAGGGCGACGGATCCGAGGCGGGCGCCCCTGAGCTGGGCGACGACGACCGTGGCGTCCCACTCCTCGGAGGTCACGACCCGTGGGGCGAGACCGTCGGCCCTCACCGTGGTGACGGCGCCCGGTGCCTGGTGTTCGCTGGTCTCGAACAGCAGATGACCGCCGGGGGCCAGCCAGTGGGACGCCTCGGCCGTGACGCGCCGCAGGACGTCGAGGCCGTCGGCGCCGCCGTCGAGGGCCACCAGCGGTTCGTGGTCGCGCGCCTCGGACGGCAGGAGGCCGACCTCCTCCGTCGGTACGTAGGGCACGTTGGCGAGAAGGATGTCGATACGGCTCCGAAGGTCGTCCGACAGGGCGTCGAAGAGGTCCCCTTCGAGGACCGTGCCGCCCGGGCCGATGTTGCGGCGGGCGCACGCGACGGCCGACGGGTCGATGTCGGAGGCGTACAGCTCGACGGGGCCGTGCGCCGTCGCGAGGAGCGCGGCTCCGAGCGCGCCGGAGCCGCAGCACAGGTCGACGACGACGGCGGGGCGCCCGGCGGTTGTCTGGTGGGCCAGGGCCGCCGCCTGCCGTACGAGGAACTCGGTCCGGCGCCTGGGGACGAAGACCCCGGCGTCGACGGCGATCCGCAGGCCGTAGAACTCGGCCCAGCCGACGACGTGCTCCAGGGGCAGTCCGGCGGCGCGACGGCCCACCATCCCGGTGAGGTCGGCGGGGGTCCGGGCGGCGGAGACCAGGAGGCGCGCCTCGTCCTCGGCGAAGACGCAGCCGGCGGCGCGCAGCGCGGTGACGACGGCGGGGAGGGAGGGCAGTGCGGAGGAGAACGGGGAGGAGAGTGTTGCCGACATGGAAACCTTTCGGGGCGCGTACGGGCGCTCCGGCGGTCTCAGCCTGTCGGTCGGACCGCGCGGCCGCGGGAGGGGAGCACCCGGCCTGACACTGCGGTAATGGGTCCCACCTCCTGGGTCTCGGTACGGGCTCTGCGTAGGTCGGGGTCACAGTACCCCACGGGTGGCGGGCGCGTTCGGGCGTTTCCCCCGATGCTTCACCGCGCCGCGTCCCGCCGCGCCTGGTGGCCGTGTGCTGTACGGATTCACGTCGCCCGGAGGCTACCGGGAAGTAACTACGCCTGGTTTGATGAACGGCGCCGCTCCGCCCCCACCGATCCGGGAGTCCCCGTGCCGCACCCCGTGCTCCGCCGCGTCCCCGCCGTCGTGCTGTCCGGCGCGCTCGCCCTCGCGACACTCGCCGCGACCGCGCCCGGCGCCTCGGCGTCGCCCCGACAGGCCGCCGACACACCCGCGTTGAAGGTGCTGACGTACAACACGTTCCTGTTCAGCAAGCTCCTGTATCCCAACTGGGGTCAGGACCACCGGGCCGCGGCGATCCCGGCGGCCCCGTTCTACGGTGGCAACGACGTGGTCGTCGTGCAGGAGGCCTTCGACAACTCCTCGTCGGACGCGCTCCAGCGGAACTCGGCCGCCCAGTACCCGTACCAGACGCCGGTGCTGGGCCGCAGCAAGAGCGGCTGGGACGCGACGGGCGGGTCGTACTCCGCGCTCACCCCGGAGGACGGTGGCGTCGCCGTGCTCAGCAAGTGGCCCATCGTCCGCAAGGAGCAGTACGTGTTCCAGGACGCGTGCGGCGGCGACTGGTTCTCCAACAAGGGCTTCGTCTACACACAGTTGGACGTCGGCGGCAGCAAGGTCCATCTGGTCGGCACCCACACGCAGTCGACCGATCCGGGCTGCGCGGCGGGCGAGGCGGCCGAGGTGCGGAGCAGTCAGTTCAGGGCGATCGACGCGTTCCTGGACGCCAAGAACATTCCCGCGTCCGAACAGGTCCTGGTGGCCGGGGACTTCAACGTCGACTCGCACGGCGCGGAGTACGCGTCGATGCTCGCCGACGGGGGCCTGGCCGACGCGGACGCGCGGACCGGTCACCCGTACTCCTTCGACACCACGGACAACTCGATCGCGTCCGAGCGCTACCCGGACGATCCGCGCGAGGATCTCGACCACGTCCTGCACCGCGCGGGCCACGCGAAGCCCGGCGGCTGGACGAACGAGGTGGTGAAGGAGGAGAGCGCGCCGTGGACGGTGTCGAGTTGGGGCACGTCGTACACGTACACCAACCTCTCCGACCACTATCCGGTCGTCGCCTCGGCAGCCGGGCGGGACTGAGCCGGCGCCTGACGGGCGCCGGCGGGTGCTCGCGGTCCTCGCCCGTCTTTCGCAGTGGTGGTGAGACAGCAATACTGTCGGTATGGACACAGAGGCCGGGACCGGGCAGGAGCCGACGCTCACCGTCGACGAGCTGGCCGCCCGCGCCGGGGTCACCGTGCGCACCATCCGCTTCTACAGCACGCGCGGCCTGCTGCCGGCGCCGGTGATCGGGCCGCGCCGCGTCGGGCACTACGGGCAGGACCATCTCTCACGGCTCGCGCTCATCGAGGAGCTCCAGCACCAGGGGATGACCCTCGCGGCGATCGAGCGCTATCTGGAGCAGCTGCCGCCCGGCCTCAGTGCGCACGACCTGGCGATCCACCGGGCCCTGGTGGCGACCTGGGCGCCGGACTCGGTGCAGGACGCGACGCGGGCCGAGCTGGAGCGGCGCGCGGGGCGGGCGCTGTCCGACGAGGACATCGACCGGCTCGTGGCGATGGGCGTCCTGGCCCGCGCGGACGCGGCCGGCTCCCCCGGCGACTACCGGGTCGATCCGGGGCTGCTGCGCCTGGGCGTCGAGCTGCTGGACGTGCCGATCTCGCACGAGACGATCCTCGCGGCCCGCACCGTCCTGCTGGAGCACACCCGCTCGGCCGCGCAGGCGCTGTCGCGGCTCTTCCGGGACGAGGTGGGCCATCCGTACGACGTCGCGGCGATGAAGTCGCTGTCGGCCCATATGCAGCCGATGGTCGTACAGGCGCTGGTCACCGCGTTCCAGCGGTCACTGAAGGAGGAGCTGCGGGCCGCGTTCACGGACGGGTGAAGCGGCCCGCGCCCGGAAACCGGCGGTCAGCCGTCGTGGTACGTCTCGCCGCGCTCGGCCTTCGCCACCAGCGACGCGGGCGGCTCGAACCGCTCCCCGTACGTCCGGGCCAGCTCGCGCGCCCGCGCGACGAAACCGGGCAGGCCGCCCTCGTACCCGTTGATGTACTGGAGCACCCCGCCCGTCCACGGCGGGAATCCGATGCCCATGACGGACCCGATGTTGGCGTCGGCGACCGTCGTCAGGACGTTCTCGTCCAGGCAGCGCACGGAGTCCAGTGCCTCCGAGAAGAGCATGCGCTCCTTCAGGTCGGTGAACGGCACGTCGGTGTCCGGCTTGGTGAAGTGCTCGCGCAGGCCCGGCCAGAGTCCGGTGCGGCTGCCGTCCTCGGCGTAGTCGTAGAAACCGGCGCCGCCGGCGCGCCCCGGGCGGCCGAACTCGTCCACCATCCGGTCGATGACCGCGTCCGCCGGGTGCGGGGTCCAGGTGCCGCCCGCCTCCTCGACCGCACGCCGCGTCTCGTCGCGGATCCTGCGCGGCAGGGTGAGGGTCAGCTCGTCCATCAGGGAGAGAACCTTGGCGGGGTAGCCGGCCTGGGCCGCCGCCTGTTCGACGGAGGCGGGCTCGACGCCCTCGGCGACCATCGCGACGCCCTCGTTGATGAACCGACCGATGACGCGCGAGGTGAAGAACCCGCGGGAGTCGTTGACGACGATGGGTGTCTTCTTGATCTGCCGCACCAGGTCGAAGGCGCGCGCGAGCGCTTCGTCGCCGGTCTTCTCGCCCTTGATGATCTCCACGAGCGGCATCTTGTCGACGGGTGAGAAGAAGTGCAGGCCGATGAAGTCGGCGGGCCGGGTGACGCCGTCGGCGAGGGCGGTGATGGGCAGCGTCGAGGTGTTGGAGCACAGGAGCGCGTCGGGGTCGACGACGTCCTGGGTCTCCTGGAACACCCGGTGCTTGAGCGCCGTGTCCTCGAAGACCGCCTCGATCACGGCGTCACAGCCCGCGAGGTCCGCCACGTCGCCGGTCGGTGTGATCCTGGCCAGCAGCGCGTCCCGGCCGGCCTCGGTCGTACGGCCCCGGGCGACCGCCTTGGCCAGCACCTTCTCGGAGTACGCCTTGCCCTTGGCCGCCGCCTCGGCACTGACGTCCTTGAGGACCACGTCGATGCCGGCGCGGGCGCAGGAGTACGCGATGCCCGCGCCCATCATCCCTGCGCCGAGCACGGCGACCTTGCGCACCGGGCGCTTCTCGACGCCCTGGGGGCGGCTGGCGCCCGAGTTGACCGCCTGGAGGTCGAAGAAGAACGCCTGGATCATGTTCTTGGCGGTCTGCCCGGTGACCAGTTCGGTGAAGTACCTCGCCTCGATGATCTGCGCGGTCTCGAAGTCGACCTGTGAGCCCTCGACGGCGGCGGCCAGGATGCTGCGCGGGGCGGGGTAGGGGGCGCCGCCGGTCTGCTTCATGAGGTTGGCGGGGAAGGCGGGCAGGTTGGCGGCGAAGCGCGGGTTGGACGGCGTACCGCCCGGGATCTTGTAGCCCTTGACGTCCCACGGCTGCGCCGACTCGGGGTGGGCGTCGATGAAGGCGCGCGCCCGCTCGATCA
>NZ_MDCR01000170.1 GCF_001723055.1 Streptomyces niveus | reverse complement strand
GCCGCCCGTGCCGCCGCCCGCCGACCGTGGCGCGACGCGGATAGCGGACCGGGTGGTGCGACGGGTGGCGGGCCGGGCCGCCGAAGAGGTGCTGCGGCCCGCCGGGGGTGAGGTGGTGCGTGCGTCGGCCGATGTGCGCGGCAGCCGGGTCGACCGCATCCAGCTCGGTGTGGGCCTGGCCTACCCCTCGCATCTCGAAACGTCGGGGGCCGACCTCCAGCGCCGCGTGGCGGAACGCACCGCGCGTCTCACGGGTTTGACGGTCAGCCGTACGGCGGTCCGAATCATCCGCCTCGCGCAGTCCTCACCCCCGGCGGTCGAGCCGGCGGTCTCGGTGGAGACCGCCGGGCCCGGCGGCGGCCGGCGCCCCTGGTCCGAACGCCGGGTCCCGGCGGCCGTGTTCGCGCTGATCGGCGCGGTCGTGTGCGGGGCGCTGCTCGCCGATGTCGTCGCGGTGGCGCTCGGCCGCGCCCCGTCCGGCCTGCGGGTGCGCGCGCTGGACTGGCTGACGGGCCACGGTCCCGCCGACACGGCGGTGGCCGTCGGCGCCGCCGTGGCGACGGTGGCCGGCCTGTGGTTGCTGCTCACGGCGCTCACCCCCGGGCTGCGCGGGCGGCTCGCGATGGCCGGCCCGCGCACCTCCCTCGACAGGCCGGCGGCGGCTGCTCTTGTCCGGCATCGCGCGGCCGACGTGCCCGGCGTCGCGCGCGTACGGGTCACGGCCGGGCGCCGCCGGATCGTCATACGCGCACGGATCACTTTCGGTGACCCGGACGCGCGCGACGCCGGGCACG
>NZ_MDCR01000017.1 GCF_001723055.1 Streptomyces niveus | reverse complement strand
GCCGACCCGGCGCGAGGCCGGACTCACCTCGGCCAAGCGGGACGACCAGCCGGCCTCGCGCCGGGTCGGCGGCTGTCCGCCGTCGAAGCCGGCCGCGATCACGGTGACCCGCACCTCGTCGCCGAGGGCGTCGTCGATGACGGCGCCGAAGATGATGTTGGCCTCGGGGTGCGCGGCCTCGCTCACCAGCTGCGCGGCCTCGTTGATCTCGAAGAGACCGAGATCCGAGCCGCCGGAGATGGAGAGCAGCACGCCGCGGGCGCCGTCGATGGACGCCTCCAGGAGCGGCGAGGAGATCGCCATCTCCGCCGCGGCCACCGCGCGGTCGTCGCCGCGTGCGGAGCCGATGCCCATGAGGGCCGATCCGGCCTCGGACATCACGGACTTGACATCGGCGAAGTCGAGGTTGATCAGACCCGGCGTGGTGATGAGGTCGGTGATCCCCTGGACACCCGAGAGCAGCACCTGGTCCGCGGACTTGAACGCGTCCAGGACGCTGACCTGACGGTCCGAGATGGACAGCAGGCGGTCGTTGGGGATGACGATGAGGGTGTCGACCTCTTCGCGGAGTTCGGCGATGCCGTCCTCGGCCTGGTTCGCGCGCCGCCGGCCCTCGAAGGTGAAGGGGCGGGTGACGACGCCGATGGTGAGGGCGCCGAGCGAGCGGGCGATGTTGGCGACGACGGGAGCGCCGCCGGTGCCGGTGCCACCGCCTTCGCCGGCGGTGACGAAGACCATGTCGGCCCCCTTGAGGACCTCCTCGATCTCCTCGCGGTGGTCCTCTGCCGCCTTGCGGCCGACTGCCGGGTTCGCGCCGGCGCCGAGTCCGCGGGTGAGTTCACGGCCGACGTCGAGCTTGACGTCGGCGTCACTCATCAACAGGGCTTGTGCGTCGGTGTTGATCGCGATGAACTCGACGCCCTTGAGGCCGACCTCGATCATTCGGTTGATGGCATTGACACCACCGCCGCCGACACCGATGACCTTGATGACTGCGAGGTAGTTCTGCGGTGCTGCCACGTCGAAGGCCTCTCGCCTCGAGTTACGTGTCGTCGCTTCGCCGTTGGCGTGGGGCGACGACTGATGCCGATGGGACGGTCCGGACGCCGACCCGAACCCTAACCTTGAAGTTTAGGGTTACCAGTGTGTCTGCTTCTTGGACTCTTCCGAACAGGACACTAAGTCGACACGTGGCGCACGTTCAACGAACACGCCGAACCTCCCGTTTTTCTTTTCACCCTATGTGATCACGCACCGCGCTGACCAACCAGGGTGCTGGTCAGCACAAATACGCGTCAACTCCCTGATACGGAGGGGGCGGTGGGCGCACTCACATCGAAGTGCGTGGCCTTCGGAACTGCTTTCATGAGAGCGGTGAGCGCCCGCGCCTTCGCGCCGCCGTCCTCGCCGCTCCCCCACATCACCGTGCGCCCCCCGCTCAACTCCAGCGAGATGGAGTCGTACGAACGGACCTTCACCACCCGGGTGTCCTCGGCGACTTTGCCGGGGAGATCGTCCCTGACCCGTACCGCCTCGGACATCAGCCGGGTGGCGGTGAAGCGTCCCACACCCGGGGACTGATCCACCGTCAATTCCAGCAGGGGTACACCCTTCGGGGCCTTCTCGACGGTCGCGAATCGCACACCCTTCGCGTCCACTTCGATGAACTTTGCTCCCTTTTCGAGAAGCAGCGCGGGCTTTCGCTCCGTCACTTTCAGACCGATGCCGTTCGGCCATGACCGTGTCACATCCACCGAGTCGATACGCGGCAGCTTCTGACGAAGTCGGCGCTCAATCGCTTGCGTGTCGACGGAAATCAGCGGGGTGTCCATCGGAACTGCCGCCACGGCTTCCACCTCGGCGGGCTTCAGCACATCGAGTCCCGAAGTCTTCACCTGCTCGACCCGCAGCCAGGCGGAACCGTAAAGCAGCCAGATTCCCCCCGCGCAGAGAGCGATCACACAAGTAAGCAGAAGCAGAAAACGGCGTCCGGGAAGCCGGAAACGACGGCCCGGCGGCCCGTCCGATCGGGCGCGGCCGGATTCCGACTCAACTCGTACCCCGCCACGCTCGGCGGTCGTCGGTCCGGCCACTGCCCTGCCTCCCTATCCCTGACGGCGCGCTGCGACCGCCTCGTACACCATGCCGACGAGCAGCTCGTCCGCGTCCCTGCGGCCGAACTCGGCTGCCGCGCGGGACATCTCGTACAGCCGGTGCGGATCGGAGAGCACCGGCAGCACATGGCCCTGGACCCATTCGGGCGTCAGTTCGGCGTCGTCGACCAGCAGTCCGCCGCCCGCCTTCACCACCGGCTGGGCGTTGAGCCGCTGTTCACCGTTGCCGACGGGCAGCGGTACGTAGGCGGCCGGGAGCCCGACGGCGGAGAGTTCGGCGACGGTCATCGCGCCGGCGCGGCAGAGCATCATGTCCGCCGCCGCGTAGGCGAGATCCATCCGGTCGACATACGGTACCGGGATGTACGGCGGCATTCCCGGCATGTTGTCCACGCGCGGCATTTCGTTCTTCGGCCCGACCGCGTGCAGGATCTGGATGCCGGAGCGCTGGAGCAGCGGCGCGGCCTGCTGGACCACCTCGTTGAGCCTGCGGGCGCCCTGTGAGCCGCCGGAGACCAGCAGCGTCGGCAGGTTGGGGTCGAGCCCGAAGGCGGCACGCGCCTCGGGACGTACCCGCGCCCGGTCGAGGGTGGCGATCGTACGGCGCAGCGGGATGCCGATGTAGCGGGCGCCGCGCAGCTTGCTGTCGGGGGTGGAGACGGCGACGGCCGCCGCGTAGCGCGAGCCGATCTTGTTGGCGAGGCCGGGGCGGGCGTTGGCCTCGTGCACGACGATGGGCACCCCGAGCCGCTTGGCCGCGAGATAGCCGGGCAGCGCGACATAGCCGCCGAAGCCGACGACGCAGTCCGCCTTCGTACGCTCCAGGATCTGCTCGGCCGCCTTGATGGTGCCGCGCAGCCGGCCGGGGACGGTGATCAGTTCAGGGGTGGGTTTGCGCGGCAGCGGGACGGCGGGGATGAGGGCCAGTTCGTACCCCCGCTCGGGTACCAGCCTGGTCTCGAGTCCGCGCTCCGTGCCGAGGGCCGTGATCCCCACGGTGGGGTCCTGCCTCCGCAGGGCGTCCGCGAGGGCGAGCGCGGGCTCGATGTGGCCGGCGGTCCCCCCACCGGCGAGTACGACATGCACCGAAATTCACCGCTCTCCGGACGGACGCTTTTTGACGCGCCGTCTCATCGTCTTCCATCTCACGCCGGGCCTTCGCATGGCCAGTGCCGCTCTCGCGGCGGGATCCTCTCGCGCGAACGCGATCAGCAGCCCGACGGCGAACATGGTCGGCAGCAGGGCTGAGCCTCCGTAGGAGAACAGCGGGAGCGGGACTCCGGCGATCGGCAGGAGACCGAGCACCGCGCCGACGTTGACCACGGCCTGCGCCGTGATCCACGTGGTCACGCCTCCCGCGGCGTACCTCACGAAGGGGTCCTCCGTGCGTCCGGCCACGCGGATACCCGCATAGCCTAGAGCCGCGAACAGGGCGAGCACCGACAGCGTCCCCGCCAGCCCCAGTTCCTCCCCGGTGATGGCGAAAATGAAGTCGGTGTGAGGTTCGGGGAGTTGACCCCATTTTTCCACACTGGCGCCGAGTCCGGAACCGAACCATCCGCCGGAGGCCAGCGCGTAGATCCCGTGCACGGCCTGCCAGCACTGGTCCTGGGGGCCTGGGTCCGTGGCGCCGATGCAGGCGAGCCGGGACATCCGGTTGGGGCTGGTCTTGATCAGGATGAAGCCGAGGGTGAGCGCGACGGCGAGTACGCCGCCGAAGAGCCGGGTGGGCGCCCCCGCCAGCCACAGCAGTCCGAAGAGGATCGCGGTGAGGATGATGGCGGTGCCCATGTCGCCGCCGAGCATGATCAGCCCGAGCAGCATGAAGGCGACCGGGACGAGCGGCACCAGCAGATGCTTCCACTGGGTCAGCAGCCGCTTGTCCTGTTTGCGGGCGAGCAGATCGGCGCCCCACAGGATCAGCGCCAGCTTGCCGAACTCACTGGGCTGGAGCTGGAAGGGGCCGCCGAGGTAGATCCAGTTCTGGTTGCCGTTGACCGAGTGCCCTATCCCCGGGACCTGCACGAGCACCATCAGGAAGACGGCGCCCACGAGCAGCGGGTAGGACAGCGCGCGGTGCAGTTTGCCGGGCATCCGGGAGGCGAGCAGCATCAGTCCGGAGCCGATGACGGCGGCCAGGAACTGTTTGCGGAAGAAATACGAGCCGGGCAGCGAGAGCTCCAGTGCCTTGATCATCGAGGCGCTGTAGACCATCACCAGGCCGAGCACGGTGAGCAGCAGGCCGGCGCCGAAGATCAGGTAGTACGCGGTGAGCGGCCGGTCCCAGGCGCGGCGGGCCCTCTCGTACATCTGCCGCACCTTGTTGCCGCGCGGCGGGCGGGGCGGCCGGGCGCCGGATCCGGCGGACCTCCCGCGGACGGCGGGAGCGCGTCGTACGGCCGCTCCGGGGGCCCGGCCGCGCAGGGCGAGCCCGGGGAGGCCGAGCGCCCGCGCGGGCCCTGTGAGGGCACCGGTGGCCCCTCCTGACAGGGCGAGGGGCGGTGGGGCGAACGGCGGTACGGCGGCGGGGAACCGGCCGCCCGGCGAACGGCGCGGTCCCGTGCCCGTGGTGTCGTCGGCCGGCATCTTCGCTGTCCCCTCCAGTCGTGCGCGGCCGGGCCGGCCGGTGGGGCTGTCGCGGCTCACGCGCGCTGGGCTTCTCGCCGGTCGGTCAGGCGTGCTCGGCGGCGAGCGCGCGGACCGCCTCCGCGAACGCCTCGCCCCGCTTGTTGTAGTTGACGAACATGTCCATCGAGGCACAGGCCGGGGCCAGCAGGACGGTGTCCCCGGTCTCGGCGAGGCGCGCCGCCGCACGGACCGCGGCGGACATCGCCCCAGTGTCCGTCTGTTCGAGGTCCACGACGGGTACTTCGGGCGCGTGTCGCGCGAGGGCTTCGGCGATCAGCGCCCGGTCCCTGCCGATGAGGACCACGCCGCGCAGCCGCTTCGCGGACCGCTCCACAAGCTCGTCGAAGGACGCGCCCTTGGCGAGGCCGCCGGCGATCCAGACGATCGGGTCGTAGGCCGCCAGCGAGGCTTCGGTGGCATGGGTGTTGGTGGCCTTGGAGTCGTCGACGTAGCTGACGCCCTCGATGTCCGCGATGTGTTCGATGCGGTGCGGGTCGGGGCGGAAGGCGCGCAGACCGTCGCGTACGGCGGCGGGTGCGACGCCGTAGGCGCGGGCGAGGGCCGCCGCCGCGAGGGCGTTGGCGATGTTGTGCGGGGCCGGCGGGTCGACGTCCGAGATCTCGGCGAGTTCCT
>NZ_MDCR01000169.1 GCF_001723055.1 Streptomyces niveus | reverse complement strand
GTAACCTGGTCGCCGCCGGCGTCTGACTGTCGTCGTCGTATCCGCCGGAGCCGTCGTCGTCCGCCGAATGGTCCGTCTGCACCCGGTCGTTGGGCGAGGTGTCGTTGCCCGAGGCCCCGAGTGTCACGACCGTGCCCAGTACGGCGGCGAGCACCGCGCCCGCGCCGGCGGCGACCAGGTTACGACGGGCGCCCCCCAGCACCGGACGGCGCCGGCGGGCCGCGGGCCCGCCGGCCGTTCCGGCCGCCAAGGGGGTCTCGTCGTGGCGCGTCACCAGCGTCAGCCGCTCGTCCGGCGCCGCGCGGTTCAGTACGGGTACGACCATCGAGACCCCGCGCGGCGGCGACACCGGCGGCTGGTCGTCGGGCGCGCGGTAGGCGGCCGGGGTGTTGCCGTTCTCGCGGTCGGTGACCAGGGCGAGCGCCCGGCGGCCGGACACGGTGCCGCGCTTGTCGGCCACCGCCCCGCGCATGCCGATCGAGGTCTCCAGTTCGGCGCGGGCCCGGTCCAGGCTCCCGACGCAGAGCGCGAGGATCCCCAACTCGTGGTGGAAGTACGCCTCTTCGGCGACCTCCCCGGCGATCCTGGCCGCCTCCTGGCCGATCCGCAGCGCGCGCTCCCAGGCGCCCCAGTGCAGCCCCGCGAGGAACGCGGGCGCCGCGGCCCTGGCCAGCAGGACGGCGGCGCTGGCGTGGCCCGCCTCACCGCTCGCCACCAGGGGTGTCATCGCGGCGAGCAGCGCGTCCGCCTCCGTGGCGGCCCGTCGCGGGGTGACCGACGGGTGCCCGGCCCACCAGGTGAAGTGCTGCACGGCGACGTGCGCGCGGGACGTGGCCTCGTCGCCGTAGCCCCGCGCCTGGAGTTGGGCGAGGGCTCCGGCGGCGAGCCGGTAGCGCGGGCCGACGGGTGACAGGAGCCCGGCGTTCATGAGTTCGCCGACGGCGGCGTCCGCGTGGGTGTCGCCGACCAGGGCCGGCAGATGGGCCTGGTGCGGCACCTCGCCGCCGAGCGCGACGGCGAACCGCAGTGTCTCCCGCGCGGCCTCGCCGAGCCGGGAGGCGAGCAGCGCGGCGGGCGCCGCGCCCTCGCCGAGGGTCGGCAGCGGTGCGTCGTACCCGTCGGCGGTGAGCCCCTCGCCGGTGAACTCCTCGCCCCGGCCGGTCCCTTGGCCGTACGGCGCGTCCGCCAGCTCGTGCACGAGGACGCCGTCCGCCTCGTACGGCTCGGCGTCGCCGCGCAGCCGGTCGCGCCCGCGCAGCAGGGCACCGGCCTGGACGAAGCGCTGCGGAAGCCCCTCGGACTCGAACCAGAGGTCTCCCGCCCAGTTCGCCTCCTCGTCCGTCAACGGGCGCCCCGTGGCGCGCTCCAGCAGGTCGAGCGAGGCGCCGCGGCCGAGACCGCCGAGCAGGACCTCTTCGAGCCGCGAGCGCGAGATGGGCGCCTCGACGTCGGGGGTGATGGCGAGGAGGAAGGCGCATTCGGGCGCGGCTTCGAGGAGTTCGTCCAGCGACTCGCCGCCGAATTCGAGGTCGTCCACGACGACGATCGCGCCGATGCCGTCGACCAGGCGCAGCAGTCCCGCGCGGTCGGGGCGGTGCAGCGGGGACCGGTACACGGCCGCGTACAGCTCGTACAGCAGCTCGGTGACGGTGCGGTGGTGGCCGGAGAGCCGTACGACCCCGTCGGGCGCGAGGTCTTCGCAGTCGGCGGCGACCGCTTCGAGGAGTGCGGTACGGCCGGAGCCCGCCGACCCGGTGAGGCGTACGGAGCGTCCGCGGCCCAGCAGCCCGACGAGTTGTTCGCGCTCCTCCTGGCGCTCCAGCAGCGGCAGCGGGGGCGCGCCGGGGCCCGGCGGTATGGGCGGTCGGCCGGCCCGGCGCTGTTCGGCGCGCTCGTCGGCGTCGAGCCGCACGGGGGCGGGCGGCTGCGAGCCGGGCGGGCACGGCTCGATCTCGCTGCCGTCCACGGGGTTGACGGTGATGAGGAAGTCGCCCGAGATCAGCTCGACGGTGCGCGCGGGCGCCGGGTGCGTGAGCCACGGGTTCGGCCGGTCGGCCGGCTCCGCGGGTCTCTCGTCGGCGCGCCCGGCGTCGGCGGGGTCCGTCGGGTGGATCGGATCGGTCGGGTTCATCGTCAAAGCCCCCAGATCGTGGCGTGCGGTTGCCCTCCCGGCCTCGCACGCCCCGCTGTCTCTTCTGGTCCGGTGCCCGCCGTATGGGTCGTCGGTCGGCCGACGGCCGAAACCCTAAACCTCCGCACAGTATCCAGGAACAGCCGGGGTGCCACCCCGTCCGAGACGTCACGGTCTCGTGAGGATTGTGCGCGGCTTCACAGCGGCTTCACCGGCGGAGTCGGTGAGTTGGGCGACGCGGCGGCCGGTTCAGACGCGCGGAAGCGATTCTGCTTCGATGCCGCCCTCGATGGCGAGGATGCGGTGCAGCCGGGTGGCTACCAGCAGGCGCTGCATCTGGGCCGGCACACCGCGCAGGACGAGTCTGCGCCCGCACCGTCCGGCCCGTCGGTGCGCGCCCATGATGACGCCGAGGCCGGTGGCGTCCCAGGAATCGAGTCCGGTCAGATCGAGCACCAGGTCGCCGGCTCCGTCGTCGACGGCCGAGTGCAGGACCGTACGGGCGTCCGCCGCGCTGCGGACGTCGAGGCGGCCCTCGACGACCAGCTCGGCGTGGTCGCCCCTGATGTACATATGCGCTCCCCGAATGCTTATGTGCTCCGCGTCCGTCTTCTCGGTCTTTGTGCGATGTCTCTGTGCGATGTTCTGTGCGATGTCTTTGTGTGACATCTGGGTGCGATGTCTTGGTGAGATGCCTTTGTGCAACAACTGACAGCCGCGCGGCCGAGGAAGTTGCCGTTCGTGAGCGAACTGATACCGAATTCACCCGGTGGGGTGAGGGCGGAACGGCCGATGTCAGTGCTTGTAGAAGCCCTGCCCGCTCTTGCGCCCGATGTCACCCGCGTCCACCATCCGGCGCATCAGCTCGGGCGCCGCGAACTTCTCGTCCTGCGACTCCGTGTAGATGTTGTCGGCGGCGTGCAGCAGGATGTCGACGCCCGTGAGGTCGGCGGTCGCGAGCGGTCCCATGGCGTGGCCGAAGCCGAGCTTGCACGCGATGTCGATGTCCTCGGCCGTGGCGACGCCCGACTCCTGGAGCTTGGCGGCCTCGACGACGAGGGCGGTGATCAGACGGGTGGTGACGAAGCCCGCGACGTCACGGTTGACGACGATGCAGGTCTTGCCGACCGATTCGGCGAACTCCCGTGTGGTGGCGAGAGTTTCGTCGCTGGTCTTGTAGCCGCGTACCAGCTCGCAGAGGTTCATCATCGGTACGGGTGAGAAGAAGTGCGCGCCCACGACCCGGTCGGGGCGCCGCGTCACCGCGGCGATCTTCGTGATCGGGATGGCCGAGGTGTTGGAGGCCAGGACGGTGTCGTCGCGGACGATCTTGTCGAGCGTCCGGAAGATCTCGTGCTTGATGTCGAGCTTCTCGAAGACGGCCTCGACGACGATGTCCGCGTCGGCCGCGGCGTCCAGATCGGTGGTCGTGGTGATCCGGGCGAGCGCGGCGTCCGCGTCAGCCTCTTCGAGCTTGCCCTTGGTGACGAATTTGGCGTACGAGGCGCGGATCGCGTCCTTGCCACGGGCCAGGGCCTCGTCGGTCACATCTCGCAGGACGACGTCCCAGCCCGCCTGGGCCGAGACCTGCGCGATTCCGGATCCCATGAGTCCGGCACCGATGACGGCGAGCTTCCTGGCCACGACGTACCCCTTGATTTCCGCTCCGGAACGGCGCGCGGCTTAACACGCGCTTTACATTTCCCTCTGCCGGAGGTTATCGGTCGTGAGCTGCCCTGTGGTGGTGAAGAGATGCGCGTCACGTCTCACATGACGGACATCACATCCGGCAGGGCGCCGGGGCGGCTCATCAGCCTTGCCGTACAGCGTACTTGAGCACTTTGGTGCCCAGTACCTCCTCGATGTCGTCGAGCAGCGCGAGGGCTTCGCGCGAGGTCTCCTCGGGGGTCCGGCCGGCGAGCATCAGCCGGCCGATGAACGCCACGAGAGTGCCGTGCGCCCAGGCGAGCTGACCGGCCACCAGGGTGGGCAGCGAGTCCGACTCACCGGCGCCCGTCTCCTCGCGGAGCGTCTTCTCCAGATGGACCAGAAGATCCTGCTGTATGAACCACAGCCGGGATCTGAGTGAGTGTGACTCCTGGACCACCTTCATGAAGCGGTCGTAGCCGGCGTGCAGCCCCAGGGCGGGCGAGACGGTCTCGGTCGCCGCGCGCAGTTCGCGCAGGACGGCGTCGGCCGCCGACTCCCCCGGGTCACGGGCCCGTACGAAACGCGAGAGCCGCTCGACGACGCCCTGACTGCGGTCGAGGAAGAGGTCTTCCTTGGTCGAGAAGTAGTTGTAGACGGTGTTGACGGAGACGTCCGACGCCTCGGCGATCTCGGCGATGGTCACCGCGTCGAAGCCGCGCTCGATGAACAGATGCGTGGCGACGTCGGAGATGTACTGCCTGGTCTGGCGCTTCTTGCGCTCCCTGAGCCCTTCGGACATGCCGCTCAGCTTAGGGCGCGCCGCGGGCCCGGCGGGGTGGCCGGTGGGAGAGCGGGCTGGGCGCTCTGCATTTTTTAAGTCGTTGCAAAATTTAAGTGACTCTGTTTTTCTGGGGTCATGGCAATCATCAGCACGGCCGGGCTCGCCCGGTCCTTCTCCACCAAGCGGGGCACCGTCGACGCGGTGCGCGGCATCGACCTGACCGTGCGCGCCGGGGAGATCCTCGGCCTCCTCGGTCCCAACGGCGCGGGCAAGACCACCACGCTGCGGATGCTCACGACGCTGCTGGCGCCCACCGGCGGCGCGGCGACGGTCGCCGGGTTCGACCTCGTACGGGAGCCCGCGCGGGTACGGCGCAGGATCGGCTACGTCGCGCAGGCAGGCGGCGTCGACCCGCAGCTCTCCGTACGCGAGGAATTGATCACCCAGGCCCGGCTCTACCGGCTGACGAAGGCCGAAGCCGCGCTCCGTGCCGAGGAGTTGGCGCACGACCTCGACCTGTCCGACCTGCTCGACCGCGCGTGCGTGACGCTCTCCGGCGGGCAGCGCCGGCGCCTGGACATCGCGATGGGGCTGACCCACCATCCCGAGGTGCTGTTCCTGGACGAGCCGACCACCGGCCTCGATCCGGGCAGCAGGGCCGGGCTGTGGGACCTGGTCCGCCGGGTCCGCGACGAGCACGGCACGACCGTCGTGCTCACCACGCACTATCTCGACGAGGCGGACGAACTGTCCGACCGGCTGGTCGTGGTCGACCGGGGCGTGGTCGCCGCCGAGGGCACACCCGCCGCGCTGAAGAGCGAGTACGGCGGCTCCCCCGGCGCCTCGCTCCAGGACACCTTCCTCGCGATCACCGGGCGGGCTCCCGCGCCCGACGACGCCATTCCCGTAGCCGTCTAGGAGGCTCCTCTCGTGTCCCCACTCCCCTCGTCCCTGTTGTCGGACACCGCGCTGATCTTCGGGCGGTACGCCCGCCAGACCCTGTCCTCCAAGTTCCAGGTGCTGTTCGGCGTGCTGATGCCGCTGCTGTTCCTGTTCTTCTTCGGACCGCTGCTGACCGATCTCCCACTCGACCCCAAGACCGACTCCTGGCAGATCCTGGTGCCCGGACTCCTGCTGCAACTGGCCCTGCTCGGCGCCTCGTTCGCGGGTTTCTCGCTGCTGATCGAGAAGCAGACGGGTGTCCTCGAACGGATGCGGGTGACGCCGGTCAGCCGGCCGGCCCTGCTGCTGGGCAGGGTGCTGCGCGACGCGGCGCTCTTCGTCTTCCAAGCGGTGCTGCTGGTCCTCGCCGCGCTGGTGATGGGGCTGCGGGCGCCGCTGGGCGGGGTACTCGTCGGGTTCGCGTTCGTCGGGGTGCTGGCCGCGGCGCTGGCCTCGCTCTCGTACGCCCTGGCGATGAACGTGTCCACGCCGCAGGAGTTCGGTCCCGTCATCAACGCGCTCACGATGCCGGCGATGCTGCTCTCCGGCCTGGTACTGCCGATGACACTGGCCCCGGGCTGGCTGGACCTGCTGTCGCACCTCGTGCCGCTGCGGTTCCTGGTGGACGCGGTACGGGCCGGATACGTGGGCGACTACGCGAGCGCCGCGATGCTGTACGGGGTCCTGACGGCGGCGGCCCTCGCGGCGCTGTCGCTCACCGTCGGCGCCCGGGTCTTCCGCGGGGCCGACGCCTGACGGGAAGCGCCCGGGGCCCGGATCCGCCTAGGCTGGCCGCATGGTCAATCTGACGCGTATCTACACCCGTACCGGCGACAAGGGCACCACGGCGCTCGGCGACATGAGCCGTACCGCCAAGACCGATCCGCGCATCGCCGCCTACGCCGACGCCAACGAGGCGAACGCCGCCCTCGGTACGGCGATCGCGCTGGGGCAGCTCAGGGACGACGTCGTGAAGGTCCTCGTCCGGGTCCAGAACGACCTCTTCGACGTGGGCGCCGACCTCTCCACACCGGTGGTCGAGGCGCCGGAGTACCCGCCGCTGCGGGTCGAGCAGTCGTACATCGACAAGCTGGAGGCGGACTGCGACCTCTTCCTGGAGGAGGTCGAGAAGCTGCGGAGCTTCATCCTGCCGGGCGGTACGCCGGGGGCGGCGCTGCTGCACCAGGCGTGCACCGTCGTACGGCGCGCGGAGCGCTCGACGTGGGCGGCGTTCGAGACGCACGGCGAGATCATGAACCCGCTGACGGCGACGTATCTCAACCGGCTCTCCGACCTCCTGTTCATCCTGGCCAGGGTGGCCAACAAGGAGGTCGGAGACGTGCTGTGGGTGCCGGGCGGCGATCGTTAGCGCTCGCTCAGCGACTTGGCGCGCTCCGCGTCGGCGGTGCCGCCCGGGGCCTTCTTCGGGAAGAGCGTGTAGCCCAGCGCCCACACCACGTTGATGCCGATCAGGACGAGCATCTTCTGCTGCCACATCTGGAGCGATCCGGTCTCGCCGTCGGAGCCGACGTACCAGATCGCCGCCTGGAGCAGCCCCATGGCGATGGCCGACGCCACGATCCAGCGGGCCGCGGTCTTCCACTCGTAGACCATGCGGGCCTTGCCGTACTTCGGCGGCCGTACCGGCGGCGGGCCGCCCGCGAAGCGGTGGGCGAAGCGGCCGTCGGCCCACTTGATCAGCTCCGGGCCGAGGGCCACGGAGAAGCCGATGTACACCGCGGCGAGGCCGTGCTTCCAGTCGGGCTCGGCGCCGTTCTTGAGGTCGATCGCCGTGACGACCAGCAGCAGGATCTCCAGCAGCGGCTCGCACAGCAGCACCGCGACCGAGGCGCGCCGCATCCCGGCGAAGTACCGCAGGGCCAGTCCGAGGCCCAACAGCACCCAGAATCCGACCTCACAGATGATGATCAGCGTGACGATCACGACAGCCCCCTTCCGGCTCCCTCCAAGCGTCCCGCCCGTCCGGGCCGGGAACGTCGTCACCAGTGACGAACCGTGACTGCATCCTTCGATGTACCGCGTCCTCACCCGGTACGTGGAGGTGCCCGCGCGCGGCGCCGTGTTTGATGGAGGGGTGACCGTTTTCCCCCGTCCGCACCGCGAGGACGTGCTGATCGCGGCGGCCGGTCTGCTCGGCGGTGTGCTGCTGTGGGTGCTCGGGCTGCACACCCAGG
>NZ_MDCR01000168.1 GCF_001723055.1 Streptomyces niveus | reverse complement strand
CACCGGACAGCCGGGCGACGAGCTTGCCGTCCGCGATGTCCAGCACCGTGAAGCCGTCGCCGTCCGGGGACAGCGTGTACACGCGCTCCGCGTCCATCTCGACCTGGCCGAAGGTGGCCTCGCCCGGCACCGTGCCCTTCGCGGGATAGCGCCACTTGGGGGTGCCGTCGGAGGCGTCGCGGGCCTCCAGCCAGACCTCCGCCCGCTCCTGGTAGCGCCACTCGCCCCGGACGTACGAGCAGACGAGCGTGGTGCCGTTGAGCGCGCAGCCCCGTGGTTCGCCGGGCTCCTGGGGCGGCTGGGACCAGGGTGACCAGCCGTCGGGGGCCTTCGCGCGGTCCGTGGCGGCCGGGCCGAAGTCGCTCATCTGGCTGGTGACGGTCACAGCGGCGGGCGCCGGGCGCTCGGACGAACCGCCCTTATCCGTTCCATCGGCGGAGTCGTTGCCCGAACCGTCGCCCCACGTCGCGAACAGGACCGCCGCCACCGAACCCACCACGGCCGCCGCGCCGACACCGATCGCCCATCCCAGCCGGTTGCCCCGCGCACGGACCGGCGGCGCGACTACTGGGGGCCCCGGTACCGGCGCCAGCAGGGCGCGGCCAACCGCGACCTCGTACTCACCTATCTGCCGCCGTACGCCCTCCGGCCACGGAAAGGCTCCCTCGCGCGGCGGCGGCGCCACGCCCGGACGCGCGGCGGCGGCCCCCTCCGGGTCCAGCGTTCGCAGCAACTCGCCCGTCGTGGGGCGCTGTCCGGGATCCGTACGCAGACAGGAGGCGATCACCTCCCGCAACTCCTCCGGAACCCGCGACAGATCGGCCCCGCCCCGCGCGATCCGGTTCACGACCGCCGCCAACTCGCTGTCGTGGAATGGCCCTTGGCCGGTCGCCGCGAAGCACAGCACCGCCCCGAGACAGAACACGTCGGACGCCGCCGTCACGCTGCGGTCCGCCGCCACATGCTCCGGCGACATGAAGCCCGGTGAGCCGACCATGACGCCCGTCGCCGTGAGCGCGGTCGTGTCGTACGCCTGGGCGATACCGAAGTCGATCAGGCGCGGGCCCGCCGTACCGAGGATGACGTTGCCCGGCTTCAGGTCGCGGTGCACCAGCCGCGCGCCGTGCACGGCCGACAGGCCGCGCGTCAGGTCCGCGCCCAACTCCCGTACGGCGGCGACCGACAGCGGTCCGGAGCGGTCCACCGCCTCGTCCAGCGACGGGCCCACGACATACTCGGTCGCCAGCCAGGGCCGCTCGGCGGCCGGGTCGGCGTCGACGAGCGCGGCGACGTACGGGCTGCGCACCGCTCGCGCGGACTCCGCCTCCCGGCGGAAGCGGAGCCTGAACTCCTCCTGGAACGACAGATCCTGACGGGTCGTCTTGAGCGCGACCAGATCGTGCGGGCCGCCGCCGGGCGGGAGCGCGAGATGGACCGTACCCATACCGCCCGAGCCGAGCCCGGCGATCAGCCGGAAGGGACCGATCGCGGCAGGGGTGAAAGCGTCCAGTGGGCGCAGCACGGCGTCAACTCCTCACAAACGGCCAGTTGTTCACTGTCACTCGCCGGACAGCCCCGGCAGTTCCATGGAACGCACCGTCCCGTCGTGGAACATCAGGAACACCACCCCGCCGACCGAGATCAACTCCGGCTCCCAGACGGACGCGTCGATGCCCTCCCCGAGGCCGCTGGTGGCCCGGTTGCCGGGTGCGCCCTCGATCCGTGACCGCGTCCCCTCCGGCGCGTTCCCCGACACCGGGAGCGTGTAGAGGAACTCGTTGTCCAGGAAGACAGCCGTGGAGCCGACCACGGACGCCTCGGACCGCAGATACTGCCCGTCCCGCGGGGCGGGCGGGAAAGTGCCGACCGTGCGGGGCGCGGCGTCGACTCCGCCGCCGAGTTCGGTCAGTTCCATCCGGGTGTTCTTGGCGTCGGGGGCGAGCCGGTACTCGGTCATCCCGACCGCCACCAGTTCCTCGGGCCGCTCGGGGCGCGGCTCGTCCCGTGACCCGAGTTCCAACGGGAGCAGCGTCGACGCGTCCAGCGCCACGCTGCCGCCGCCCTCGATCCCGCACAGCACCTCGCCGCTGCGCACGCGCACACTCACGCAGTCGCCGCCGGACCCACCCGCCGCGCCGTCCGGCACGGTGTACGGGGTCGGCTTGCCCGTACGCGCGTCGAACCCGGTCAGTCCGCCGTCCGTCGACGCGATGAGACGTCCGCCCGCGAAGGCCGTGGAGCCGAACCCGCCGTACGCCGCCTCCGCCCCGACATACGTCGACAGGGCGCGCTTCCACAGCGGTTCGCCGGTGGCGACGTCGAAGGCGTGCACCTGGGTGCCCTCGCCGCGGGTGGTGAAGAAGGCGACGCCGTCGGCGGCCAGCGCGTCGCCCTCGTTCGACAGCCGCACCGTGCCCTCGGCCGCCAACTCCCGCTCCCAGCGCACCTTTCCGTCCTTGAGGGACCGGGCGCGCACCATGCCCGCCTCGGCCGAGACGACCAGGTCGCCGTGGATCGCGGGGTTGCCGGCGTCGCCGGGCAGATACATCCCACTCGACGCGCCCATCCCCGGCTCCTCGCCGGGCACCGCCGACGGGGCCTTCCAGCGCGGTTCGCCGTCCGCGGCGCCGACCGCCTCCAGACCGCCGTAGAACATCCGGCACACCAGGATGTCGCTGGTCAGCGCGCAGTCCCAGGGCCGGCCGCTCAGCTTCGCCGTCCACGCGCGCCAGTCGTCCGGGCGGGCGGCCGGATCCACCGGGAAGTGGCGGCCCCGGTTGACGCCGTGCTCGTCGAGTCCGACGAGGGCGGCCTGCGGTCCGGCCTCGGGGGCGGGGGTGCCGGGAGCCGGGTCGTCCTGGAGCGCGCGGACGGCGAAGGCGCCCAGCGCGCCGAGGGTGAGCGCGGCGGCGACGACCGCGAGGACGGTCGCGGTGCGCCGACGGGGCGGGGCCGGTGGCCGCTGAGGCGCGCGCGGCGGGCCGGTGACCGTCTGCGCGCTGTGTACGGGGGACGCGCCCGGCATGGTCGGCAGCCGCCCGGCGACGGGCCCGGCGGCCCGTACGGCGTCGGCCAGGGCACCCTCGTACCGGGCGACTTGGGACCGTATGCCGTCCGGCCAGACGATGTGGTCCGACGCGCCCGCGTCCCGCAGACGCGTCTCCAGCGCGATCACGTCCGGGCGCGCCGACGGGTCGGGCCGCAGACAGTCCTCGATCAGGGCGCGTAACTCGTCGGGCACGGCGTCGAGTTGGGCCTCGGCCTGCGAGACCCGGTACAGCACGGCCGCCACCGGGCCCGTACCGAAGGGGCCTTCGCCCGTCGCCGCGTAACAGAGCACGGACGCCAGCGAGAAGACGTCGGAAGCGGACACCACATGGCGCCCGCCCAGCACATGCTCGGGCGACATGTAGCCCGGCGACCCGACCATGGCGCCGGTCGCCGTCAGGGTGCTCGCGCCGAAGTCACGGGCGATGCCGAAGTCGATGACGCGCGGTCCTCCGGCGCCGAGCAGGACGTTCGCGGGCTTCAGGTCACGGTGCAGGACCCGCGCGTGGTGGATGCCGCGCAGCGCCCGTACGAGGGCGAGACCCAGGCTCCGTACGGTCTCGGCAGGCAGCGGGCCGCACTCCCGTACGGCGCGGTCGAGCGTCGGGCCCGCGACGTACTCGGTGGCGAGCCAGGGCGCGGGCGCGTCCGCGTCACCGGCCAACAGCCGTGCGGTGAACCGGCCTTCGACCGCGCGGGCCGTCGCTATCTCACGGCGGAAGCGGTCACGGAAGGCGTCGTCGCCGGCGGCGTCGAGCAGATCGGCGCGTACGACCTTCACGGCGGCGAGCGACGGGGGTCCGCTCGCGGCGTGCGGGGAGGGGCGGGTGTCGGCGCCCAGGAACACCTCGCCCATGCCGCCGGCGCCGAGGCGGGCGAGGAGGCGGTAAGGCCCGATCCGGCGTGGTGACCGTTCGTGAAGCTCACCGAGCATCGGTGTCCGTCCCCCGTCGATGGTGCGGCGTGCCGGCGTCCACCGATGTTCTAGCAGATGGCTCCGCCCCGGGGGCGGGAGAGCGCCCGGGGCGGAGCCGAACGGGCCTGCTACAGGAAGGAGTTGATCTGGATCGTCTCCGTACGGCCCGGGCCGACGCCGATCGCGGAAATCGGCGCGCCCGACATCTCCTCCAGCGCCTTCACGTAGTCCCGCGCGTTCTTCGGCAGATCGTCGAAGGTCTTCGCCTTGCTGATGTCCTCCGTCCAGCCCGGCAGGTACTCGTAGATCGGCGTCGCGTGGTGGAAGTCGCTCTGGCTGTAGGGCAGTTCCTCGACGCGCTTGCCGTCGATGTCGTACGCCACGCACACCGGGATCCGCTCCCAGCCGGTCAGCACGTCCAGCTTGGTGAGGAAGAAGTCGGTGAGGCCGTTGACCCGGGTCGCGTAGCGTGCGATCACCGCGTCGAACCAGCCGCAGCGGCGGTCGCGGCCCGTCGTGACACCCCGCTCGCCGCCGATGCGGCGCAGCGCCTCGCCGTCCGCGTCGAGCAGCTCGGTGGGGAACGGGCCCGCGCCGACGCGGGTCGTGTACGCCTTGAGGATGCCGATGACCCGGCTGATCTTCGTCGGGCCGACACCGGAGCCCGTACAGGCGCCGCCCGCCGTCGGGTTGGACGAGGTCACGAAGGGATACGTGCCGTGGTCGACGTCCAGGAGCGTGCCCTGGCCGCCCTCGAAGAGGACGACCTTTCCGGCGTCGATCGCGTCGTTGAGGACGAGGGTGGTGTCGCTGACGTACGGACGCAGCTTGTCCGCGTAGACCAGCAGCTCCTCGACGATCTTCCCGGCCTCTATGGCCCGCCGGTTGTAGAGCTTGGCGAGGATCTGGTTCTTGAAGTCCAGCGCCGCGTCGACCTTCTGGGTCAGGATCGACTCGTCGTAGAGGTCCTGGACGCGGATACCGACCCGGTTGATCTTGTCGGCGTACGTCGGACCGATGCCACGGCCCGTGGTGCCGATCTTCCGGGAACCGAGGAACCGTTCCGTCACCTTGTCCATCGTGGTGTGGTACGAGGTGATCAGATGGGCGTTACCGCTGATCAGCAGCTTCGACGTGTCGACGCCCCGGTCGTTCAGCCCACTCAGCTCGGAGAACAGGACCGCCGGGTCGATGACGACGCCGTTGCCGATCACCGGCGTGCATTCGGGCGAGAGGATGCCGGAAGGGAGGAGATGCAGCGCGTATTTCTGGTCGCCGACGACGACCGTGTGGCCGGCGTTGTTGCCACCTTGGTAGCGCACCACATAGTCCACGGAACCACCGAGCAGGTCGGTGGCCTTTCCCTTGCCCTCGTCACCCCACTGAGCACCGAGCAGCACAAGTGCGGGCACAGGCGTACACCCCTTCCGGGCGGGGCATGTCCAACGTACGACGAAGCCTGAGCCGTCGAACCGGTTGCCCCGGAATAGACCAAGCCCCTGGCGCAATAGCGCAAGGGGCTCTTGCACAAGGATGCTACCCGAGGAAGGACCGAGGTGTCGGCTCCAGAGCCCGCCGAGAACGGTGCGCAACAGCTTCTGGTGGTCATCGACCCGGTCGCCCGCCGGACCGACGGCGAATCCGTGCGCATCGCGAAAGATGTGCTGAGCGCGGGCGCGACCGCGAAAATCTGCCTGCCCGACGGACCCGCCGAGTTCGCCCGGGTGCTCGCCCGCAGAGGCGCGAGACGGCCCGTGGTGATCGGCGACGACCGCGCCCTGCTGCGGACGGTGGCCCTGCTGCACCGCGAACGGGACCTCTCCGCGGGCGTGCTGTCGCTGGTGCCGGTCGGGGTGTCGGTCGAGCTGGCGCGCTCGCTCGGGGTGCCCACGGGCGCCGTCGCGGCGGCGCGGGCGGTGCTCGACGGGGTCGTACGGCGGCTGGATCTGCTCGTCGACGACAGCGACGGGGTGGTGCTGGGCGATCTGCGGATCCCGGCGCTGCCGTCGGCCGGGGGCCGCGCCGGCGGGCCGGGCGGCCCGTCGGTGTGGCACGCCTGCCGCTCCCTGGTCCGGACGCTGGTCAAGCCCGTGCCGCACCTGCTCACCGGGCATCCGCAGCGGCTGCGGGTGGAGGCGGACGGGGTCGTGCTGAGCGATCTGGACGAGCCGGTCGAGGCCGTGACGGTGTGCTCGCGGGGCGGCCGGGCGGAGGTCGTGGTGCGCAGACACGCCTCACCCGAGACCGTCACCGCCAGCGCGCTGTCGGTGACGGTCTCGGGCGCGGACTTCCGCTACCGGGCGGACGCGGCGGTGACGGGGCCGGTGCGGACACGGACGTGGACGCTGCGGGCGGGGGCGTGGGGGCTGACCCTGCCGGCGGAGGCCGCCGGCGCCCAGGCGTGAGGGGGTCGTCGTGGGCCGGGGGCACCTGGCGTGGGCCGGGGGCACCTGGCGTGGCGGGTCGCGGCCTCAGGGGCCGAGGTGTTCCGCCTTGTGCTTCGCCCAGCGTTCCATCATCGCCGCCAGTTCGTGCTCCACGAAGTTGAAGAACTCCAGCGTCTCGTTGATCCGGCGCCCCTGCGGGGTGTCGATCCCGAACTGCTCGACTCCCTCGCGCAGGGTGATCTGCCAGCGTCGCAGCACCGAGTCGCGGCTGGTCAGCGTCTCGTACCACTGGTTGCCCTGCACGCGGTAGCGCTCGCGGCGTGAGCCCGGTTCGCGTTCGCGGCTGACCATGTCGACCTGGGCGAGATAGCGGATCGCGCCGGACACCGCGGCCGGGCTGACCTGAAGCTGGGCGCCGAGTTCGGCGGAGCTCATGACGCCCTCCTTGGAGGCGAGCAGCGCGGCGAAGACCCTGGCGGGCATGCGCGTCATACCGGCCTCGACGAGTTGGGCCGCGAAGCGTTCGACGAACTCCGAGACGGCCGCCGCCTCTTCGTCGTGGGCTCCGTCGCGGCTGTCGCCTCCGGCACGGCCGTCTTCCCGCCGCTCACTCATGCGCTGACCTCAGTCTCTGTTCTCTGTACGCGTCTCTACGGGCCGGGCACTCCCGGTCCCGTCTACGCCTGACGCGAGTCTATCGAGCCCTTTTATACGCTTCCTTAACTTCACAAGTTTCTGAAAAAAGCGTACGTTCAGAACCATGACGAAGGCAATCACCGTCGCCGGACTGCACAAGTCGTTCGGCCGGACACACGCGCTGGACGGCCTCGACCTCACCGTCGACTCCGGCGAGGTCCACGGCTTCCTCGGCCCCAACGGCGCCGGCAAGTCCACCACCATCCGCGTCCTGCTCGGGCTCCTGCGCGCCGACTCCGGCAGCGTCCGCCTCGGCGCCACCGAACTCACCGGCCTCGCCCCGCACCGCGTCGCCGCGCTCGGCGTCGCCCGCACCTTCCAGAACCTGGCGCTCCCGCCGCACGCCACCGTCGCCGACAGCATGCTGCTCGGCCGCCACCGCCTCACCCGCGCCGGCTTCCTCGCCACCGGGCTCCGTCTGCCGTCCGCCGCCCGCGAGGAGCGCCGGCACCGGGCCAGGGTCCGCGAGGTGGCCGAGTTCGTGGGGCTGGCCGACGACCTGGACCGGCCGGCGGGAGCCCTCCCGTACGGCAAACAGAAGCTCGTCGAGCTGGGCCGCGCCCTGTGCATGGAGCCCAGGGTGCTGCTCCTGGACGAACCCGTCGCCGGGATGACGGCCGACGAGCGGCGCCGGACGGCCGCCGTCGTGGCCGGTGTACGCGACAGCCTCGGCATCTCGATCGTGCTGGTCGAACACGACATGGGGGTGGTCATGCGGCTCGCCGACGCCGTGACCGTACTCGACTTCGGACGCCGGATCGCCGGCGGTACGCCCGCCCAGGTGCAGAGCGATCCGGCCGTGGTCCGCGCGTATCTGGGCCAGGAAACCGACAACGCCGCCGAGGAGGCCACCCCATGACCACCTTCGTCGAACTCCTCCTCGGCGGGCTCTCGATGGGCTCCGTCTACGCCCTCATCGCGCTCGGCTTCGTCGTCATCTTCAAAGCCACCGAGGTCGTCAACTTCGCCCACGCCTCGCTCCTCCTCGCGGGCGGCTATGTCACCGCCGTACTCCACGACGACATCGGCTTCTGGCCCGCCCTCGCCGTCGGCATCGCGGGCGCCGCCGTCGTCGGATCGGCCGTCGAGTACACCGTCATGCGCCGCTACCGGGGCTCCGACCACAGCGTCCTCGCCATCGTCACCATCGGCGTCGACATCCTCCTCACCACCGAACTCACCCGCCGCATCGGCACCGACGTCCTCGCGCTCGGCGACCCGTGGGGCGACAAGCTCCTCACCATCGGGGACATCACCATCGCCCAGACCCGCGTCGCCGCCTTCCTCGCCGCCGCGCTCCTGATCACCGCCTTCCTGCTCGCCTTCCGCCACACCACCTGGGGCGTCGCGATGCGCGCGGCGGCCGAGAATCCGCAGACCGCCGCGCTGATGGGCGTGCGCCTCGGCCGGGTCTCGCTCTCCGCCTGGGCGGTCGCGGGCTCGCTCGCCGCCGTCGCCGCGCTGTTCCTCACGGTCTTCCCGACCCCCGGCCTGGAGCGCGCCACCTCCCTCGCCGCGCTGAAGGCATTCCCCGCCGCGATACTCGGCGGACTCGACTCCACGACCGGGGCGCTCGCCGGGGGACTGATCGTGGGAGTCACGGAGTCCTTCGCGACCGGCTACCAGAGCGATCTGACCTTCCTGGGCCGCGGCTTCGGTGACCTCGCGCCGTATCTCGTGATGGTCGTGGTGCTGCTCATCCGGCCCGCCGGGCTCTTCGGCACGAAGGAGCTGGCCCGTGTCTGATCCGACCCGGACTCCCCGGCAATTTCGCGCCTACGCCTGGCTCGCCGGCTCCCTCCTGCTCCTCGCCCTCCCCTTCTACCTCGACCGCTTCTGGCTCCAGGCCGGACTCTTCGCCATGGCCGCCGCCATCGGCGCCATCGGCCTCAATCTCCTCACCGGCGCCACCGGCCAGCTCTCCATGGGCCACTCCTTCTTCCTCGCCGTCGGCGCCTACGGCTACTGCGTCCTGGCGGGGGAGAGCGGCGAGGAGAACGGCCGGCACCTCACCGGGCTCGGCCTGCCCACCTGGCTCGCGGCGGTCCTCGCCGTACTCCTCGCGGGCGCGGCGGGCGGTCTCTTCAGTCCCATCGCCGGCCGGCTGCGCGGCGCCTATCTCGGTATCGCGACCCTCGCCCTGATCTTCATCGGGCAGCATGTCCTGTTCAACGCCGGCGACCTGACCGGCGGCTTCAACGGCCGCGACGTCCCCGTGCTGTCCCTCTTCGGCTTCGACTTCGACGACACCGAGACCGTGATCGCCGCCGTCCCCTTCGGTTCGTCCGAGAAGCTCTGGTACGTGGGTCTGTCCGCCCTCCTCGTCGGCGGCCTCTTCGCGCGCGGTGTGCTGCGCGGCCGACCGGGCCGGGCCATGAACGCGATCCGCGACCACCGCATCGCCGCCGGGGTGATGGGCGTGCCGGTCGCCCGCTACCGGGCCGCCGTGTTCGTCCTGTCCTCGATGTACGCGGGACTGGCCGGCGTACTGATCGCGCTGATCTTCCAGCGGACCGTGCCCGACTACTTCGGCATGATCCTGGCCCTCGAATATCTCGCCATGATCGTCATCGGCGGCCTCGGCACGGTCGCGGGCGCCGTCGTGGGCGCGGCCTTCGTCGCCCTGCTGCCGCAGCTCCTCACCCACTACAGCGACTCGCTCCCGCTGGTCGCCGACCCGGGCGGGGGCGGCGTCACACCGGGCGAGGCGTCCCGCTATCTGTACGGCGCCGCGATCGTCGCGGTGGTGCTCTTCCTGCCCGGCGGACTCACCCGCCTGTCAGTTCCGACGGTTCGACGGTTCTCAGGGGAGAAGTCATGAAGCGACGCGCACGTCGTACGAACGCGCCGAGGACCGGCGCGGCTCTGCTGGTCGTCCTCGCCCTCGCACTCGCGGGGTGCAGCGGCAAGGCCACCGAGGGGGACGGCAAGGACTCCGACGGGGCAGCCGGGGGAGTGAAGACCGGGCAGGGCGTGAGCGACAAGACGATCTCGCTCGGTGTGCTCACCGACATGACGGGCGTCTACGCCTCGCTCGGCAAGAGCGTCACCCAGGCCCAGCAGCTGTGGGCGGACCAGACGAACAAGGCGGGCGGTATCTGCGGCCGTACGGTCGAGCTGACCGTACGCGACCACGGCTACGACCCGCAGAAGGCCGTCGCCGCCTACACGGAGCTGGAGCCGGACGTGCTCGGCTTCGCCCAGTTCATCGGCTCGCCGTTCGTCGCCGCCGTCGAGAAGCGCATCGACGGCCAGGACAAGGGCCTGGTGCTGCCGCAGGCGTGGTCGGCCAATCTGCTCGGCAGCCCGTACGTGCGGGTGGTCGGCGCCACGTACGACATCGAGACCGTCAACGCGATCGACTACCTCCTCACCAACAAGCGCATCACCAAGGGCGACAAGATCGGCCATGTCTACTTCGAGGGCGACTACGGCGAGAACGCCCTCGTCGGCTCCGAGTACGCGGCGGAGCAGGCGGGCCTCACCGTCGTCGAGCAGAAGATCAAGCCGACCGACAACGACATGTCCGCGCAGGTCGCCGCCTTGAAGAAGGCCGGTGTCAAAGCCGTCGTACTGAGCGCTGGGCCGCGCCAGGCGGCCTCCCTGGTGGGTGTGGCGGCGGCCGGCGGATTCAATGTGCCGATCGTCGGCAACAACTCGGCGTTCGCCCCGCAGCTCCTCGCCACCGCGGCGGGCCCGGCGCTGATGAAGGACTACTACATCGCCTCGTCCACCCTGCCCATCGGCTCGGCCGAGCCGGCGCCCAAGAAGCTGGCCACCGAGTACGCGGCGGCCTACCCGGACGACGTGCTCGACAACGGCGTCGTGTCCGGCTGGACGGCCGCCTCGCTCTACGGCGAGCTGCTGAAGACGGCGTGCGAGAACAAGGACCTCACCCGGGAGGGGATCGACAAGGCGCTGCTGGGGCTTGACGCGTTCTCCACCGGCTTCGGGATCACCCACGACTTCTCGGACCCGGCGGCCCCCTCCACCCGTGAGTCCGTGATCATGAAGCCGGACTCGAAGGTGCCGGGCGGTCTGAAGGTCGTCCAGGAGGCGCGGGTGGCGGAGCCCGCGCAGTCGTTCACCTTCGGCGGCTGACCGGCCCACGACCCACCGGTCCGGCACAGGAAAGGGCCCGGACGCCTCAGGCGTCCGGGCCCTTCCCACGATCACGATCCAGCCGCTACGGCAGCTGCGCCGCCCGCGCCTCGCGCCGGTTGTCACGGAAGGTGTTCACTCGCCGCGCCGTGGCGAAGAGCGGGATCACCGCGCCCGTCACCACCTGGAGCGCACAGCCGGTCTGGAGCAGCAGCTGCCCACCCGGCGCGTCGAACGCCCAGGCCGCCAGCAGCCCCATCGCGGCCACGATCCAGCCGAGCATCGCCACCGCGAGGACACCCCGCGGCTTCGGATACTCGACCCGGCTCACCATCAGCCACGCCACGCCGATGATGGCGAGCAGCGTCGGTACGAAGGGAAGCTCCAGCAGCACGATGGAGACGACCGTGAGCGCGCCGAAGGGGCTCGGCATGCCCTGGAACATGCCGTCCTTCAGCGTCACGCAGGAGAATCTCGCGAGCCGCAGGACCACCGCCAGCAGTACCACGACCGCCGCCAGCGCCGACACCCGCTGATGCGCGTCGTCGGCGACCATGCCGTAGACGAGCACGAAGTACGCGGGCGCCAGCCCGAAGCTGATCAGGTCGGAGAGGTTGTCCAGCTCGGCACCCATCGGGGAGCTGCGGAGCTTGCGCGCCACGAGGCCGTCGAACAGGTCGAAGACCGCCGCGCACAGCATGAGGATCACGGCGGTGGCCGCGGAGTGCCGCGCCATACCGGACTCTTCGCTGCCCTGGAGATGGGGGATCAGGATGCCGGTCGTGGAGAAGTACACGGCCATGAAGCCGCAGGTGGCGTTGCCGAGGGTGAGGGTGTCCGCTATCGACAGCCGCATGGAGAGCGGCATGTCTTCGGCGTCGTCCTCTTCTTCCTCCTCGGCCTCCGCCGCCCAGCCGGCCTGGGTGTCGGGATCAATCACGGTCAATTCGAGTCACCCCTGCGGTCGTGGCCTGACCGACCTCGACAGCGACGTCGACACCTTCCGGAAGGTAGATGTCGACGCGCGAGCCGAAACGGATCAGGCCGATGCGCTCGCCTTGCTCCAGCTTGGTCCCCTGCGGTACGTACGGCACGATCCGCCGGGCCACGGCGCCGGCGATCTGCACCATCTCGATGTCACCGAGCTCGGTGTCGAAGTGCCAGACAACGCGCTCGTTGTTCTCGCTCTCCTTGTTGAACGCGGGGACGAAACCGCCGGGGATGTGCTCCACCGACGTCACCGTGCCCGCGAGCGGGGCGCGGTTGACGTGGACGTTCAGCGGGCTCATGAAGATCGCGACGCGGGTGCGTCCGTCCTTCCACGGCATGATGCTCTGCACCACTCCGTCGGCCGGTGAGATGACCCGGCCCTGCGTGATCTCTCGCTCGGGGTCGCGGAAGAACCACAGCATGCCCGCCGCGAGAGCGGTGGCGGGCACGGCGACGACGGCGGCGCGCTTCGAGCTGCGCGCACGGAGCAGGCTGAGTGCTGCGGTGGCGACGGTCGGCAGAAGCCACGGCGAGGCTCCGCGCGCGAGGCGGACGCTGCCGCGAGGTGCGGAGGTTTGGCTGTGGGGCATGAATGACCTTCGTAGCGGATGATGCCGCACGGGCAACGGGGACGGCGGCTTTCCGTCGATGGTATCGGTTGCCGGGTGCAACTGGGCAATGCAGAAGCCGAGTCGGCGGCCGGAAGACGATGACGCGGTGTGATGTCGTGGGCGGTCAAATGGGACGATAGGCCGTGATCAGCCCTGGAATCGGTACTCCTCCAGCAACCGGCGACCAATGATCATTTTCTGGATCTCGGCGGTACCCTCGCCGATCAGCAGCATCGGCGCCTCACGGTAGAGACGCTCGATCTCGTACTCCTTGGAGAAGCCGTAACCGCCGTGGATACGGAAGGCGTCCTCGACGACTTCCTTGCAGTATTCGGAGGCGAGGTACTTCGCCATCCCTGCCTCCAGGTCGTTTCGTTCCCCGGAGTCCTTTTTGCGTGCCGCGTTGACCATCATCGCATGAGCTGCTTCGACCTTGGTGGCCATTTCAGCCAGTTTGAATTGGATCGCCTGATGCTGGGCGATCGGTTTCCCGAAAGTTTCCCGCTGCTGGGCGTACGAGACACCCAGCTCGAACGCACGTTGTGCGACGCCACAGCCACGCGCCGCGACGTTCACGCGGCCGACCTCCACGCCGTCCATCATTTGGTAAAACCCTCGGCCGGTGGTGCCGCCGAGGACCCGATTGGCCGGAATGCGTAGTCCGTGCATGATCAACTCGGTGGTGTCGACGCCCTTGTAGCCCATCTTGTCGATCTTGCCGGGGATGGTGAGACCGGGCCGCACCTCACCGAAGCCGGGCTCCTTCTCGACCAGGAACGTGGTCATCGACTTATGGGGTGCCGTGCCCTCCGGGTGTCCTTCGTCACTGCGGCACAGAACGGCGACGAGCGTGGACGTGCCGCCGTTCGTCAGCCACATCTTCTGACCGTCCAGGACGAATTCGTCGCCCTCCCTGACGCCCTTCGACGTGATCGCCGACACGTCCGAGCCGAGCCCCGGCTCCGACATCGAGAACGCGCCACGCACCTCGCCGGCCGCCATGCGCGGCAGGAAGGTGTCCTTCTGTTCCTGGGTGCCGTGCTGCTTGAGCATGTACGCCACGATGAAATGCGTGTTGACGATGCCCGACACGGACATCCAGCCGCGCGCGATCTCCTCCACGCAGAGCGCGTACGTGAGCAGCGACTCGCCCAGACCGCCGTACTCCTCGGGGATCATCAGCCCGAACAGGCCGAGTTCCTTGAGCCCTTCGACGATCCGGGTCGGATACTCGTCGCGGTGCTCCAGCTCCGTGGCCACCGGCAGGATCTCTTTGTCGACGAAGTCCCGTACGGTGGACAGGATCTCCCGCTGGACGTCGGTCAGGTCCGCGGTCTGGGCGAGACGGCTCATGGGTCAGATCTCCTTCGTCGTGGGCATCGGCTCGGGACGGCCGGGCTGTTCACCGCCGCGCCGCTCGATGTAGGCGGCGGTCGGCACCATCACCTTGCGGCGGAACACACACACGACGGTGCCGTCCTGCTTGTAGCCCCTGGTCTCCACGTGCACGACCCCGCGGTCGTCCTTGGACCGCGACGGCGTCTTGTCCAGGACCGTCGTCTCGCCGTACAGCGTGTCGCCGTGGAAGGTCGGCGCGATGTGCTTCAGCGACTCGACCTCCAGATTGGCGATGGCCTTGCCGGAGACGTCGGGCACCGACATGCCCAGCAGCAGCGAGTAGATGTAGTTCCCCACCACCACGTTCCTGCCGAAGTCGGTCGTGCTTCCCGCGTAGTTGGCGTCGAGATGCAGCGGGTGGTGGTTCATGGTGAGCAGACAGAACAGGTGGTCGTCGTACTCGGTGACGGTCTTGCCCGGCCAGTGCTTGTAGACCGCGCCGACCTCGAACTCCTCGAAGGTGCGCCCGAATCGCATCGCTCACGCCTCCGGGGCTTCGAACACGGAGGTACGGCGCAGACCGGCGGCCCGCCCCTTGCCGGAGACGACCAGCGCCATCTTGCGGCTCGCCTCGTCGATCATCTCGTCGCCGAGCATCGCGGAGCCCTTCTTGCCGCCCGCCTCGGACGTCGCGTAGTCGTACGCGTCGAGGATCAGCTCCGCGTGGTCGTAGTCCTCCTGCGACGGCGAGAAGATCTCGTTCGCCGCGTCGATCTGGCCCGGGTGCAGCACCCACTTGCCGTCGAACCCGAGCGCGGCGGCCCGGCCGGCGACCTCGCGGAACGCGTCGACGTCCCGGATCTGGAGGAACGGCCCGTCGATCGCCTGGAGATCGTGCGTACGGGCCGCCATCAGGATCCGCATCAGGATGTAGTGGTAGGCGTCCGCGCCGTAACCGGGCGGCTGCTGCCCGACCACCAGGGTCTTCATGTTGATCGACGCCATGAAGTCGGCCGGGCCGAACACGATCGTCTCGAGACGCGGCGACGATGCCGCGATCTCGTCCACGTTCACCAGGCCCTTGGCGTTCTCGATCTGCGCCTCGATACCGATCCGGCCGACCTCGAAGCCCATCGTCTTCTCGATCTGGGTGAGCAGCAGATCGAGCGTCACCACCTGCTGCGCGTCCTGCACCTTGGGCAGCATCACGCAGTCCAGATTGTGGCCCGCGCCCTCCACGACCGTGATCACGTCGCGGTACGTCCAGTGCGTCGTCCAGTCGTTGACGCGTACGACCCGCGTCTTGCCCGTCCAGTCACCCTTGTTGAGCGCGTCGACGATGGTGTGCCTGGCGCCCTCCTTGGCGAGCGGCGCGCAGGCGTCCTCCAGGTCGAGGAAGACCTGGTCGGCGGGGAGCCCCTGGGCCTTCTCCAGGAAGCGCGGGTTCGAGCCGGGGACGGCCAGGCACGAGCGCCTCGGCCGGAGCCTGTCGCGGCGGGATTCGGTGCTGGTCATGGGGAGACCTCCAGGGGGTCCGGGTCCAGGGGTTCGAGCTTGTTCGCGTGACGGATCTCGTCGACGATACGGCCGATGATCTCGGTGATCCCGAAGTCCTTCGGGGTGAACACGGCGGCCACTCCGGCGGCCCGCAGCGCCTCGGCGTCCGCGCTCGGGATGATCCCGCCGACGATCACCGGCAGGTCCCCGGCACCCGCCTCGCGCAGCCGCCCCAGCACGTCCGGCACCAGCGCGGCGTGCGAGCCGGACAGGATCGACAGACCGACGCAGTGCACGTCCTCGGCGACGGCGGCGTTCACGATCTGTTCGGGCGTCAGCCTGATGCCCTGGTAGACCACCTCGAACCCGGCGTCCCGCGCCCGTACGGCGATCTGCTCGGCCCCGTTGGAGTGCCCGTCCAGCCCCGGCTTGCCCACCAGCAGCCGCAGCCGCCCCGAGCCCAGTTCGGCGGCCGTCCGGTTCACCTTCTCCCGTACGGCCGCCAGCGGCGTCCCCGCCTCGGCGGCGACCGCGACCGGTGCGCCGCCCACCCCCGTCGGGGCCCGGAACTCGCCGAAGACGTCCCGCAGCGCGAAGGACCACTCACCGGTCGTCACCCCGGCCCGCGCGCACTCCACGGTCGCCGCCATCAGATTCTCGGTGCCGGCCGCGGTCTTCTTCAGGGCGGCCAGCGACGCGCTCGCCCGCGCCTCGTCACGGCCCGCCCGCCACTCGTGCAGCGCGGCCACCACCCGTGCCTCGTTCGCCGGATCGACCGTCATGATCGCGGTGTCCAGATCGGCGGTCAGCGGATTGGGCTCGGTCGACTCGAAGCAGTTGACCCCGACGATCTTCTCCTCGCCCGACTCGATACGCGCCCGGTGCTCGGCGTGCGAGGACACCAGCCGCGACTTCAGATAGCCGGACTCGACGGCGGCCAGTACACCGCCCATGTCCTCGATCCGCTCCATCTCCGCCAGCGAGTCCGCGACGAGGGACGCCACCTTCGCCTCCACGACGTGCGACCCGGCGAAGATGTCCTCGTACTCCAACAGGTCGCTCTCCAGGGCGAGTACCTGCTGTATCCGCAGCGACCACTGCTGGTCCCACGGCCGGGGCAGCCCCAACGCCTCGTTCCAGGCCGGGAGTTGTACGGCGCGCGCCCGCGCGTCCTTGGAGAGCGTCACGCCCAGCATCTCCAGGACGATGCGCTGCACGTTGTTCTCCGGCTGCGCCTCCGTCAGACCCAGGGAGTTGACCTGGACGCCGTAGCGGAAGCGCCGCTGCTTCTCGTTCGTCACGCCGTACCGCTCGCGGGTGACCTGGTCCCAGATCCGGCCGAAGGCGCGCATCTTGCACATCTCCTCGACGAAACGCACCCCGGCGTTCACGAAGAACGAGATACGGCCCACGACATCGCCGAACCGCTCCGGCGGCACCTGTCCGCTGTCACGCACCGCGTCCAGCACCGCGATCGCCGTCGACATCGCGTACGCGATCTCCTGGACCGGGGTCGCCCCCGCCTCCTGGAGGTGGTAGCTGCAGATGTTGATCGGATTCCACCGGGGGATGTGCGCCACCGTGTACGTGATCATGTCGGTGGTCAGCCGCATGGACGGCACCGGCGGGAAGACATGCGTCCCGCGCGACAGATACTCCTTCACGATGTCGTTCTGCGTCGTCCCCTGCAACAGGTCGCGGTCCGCGCCCTGTTCCTCGGCGACCACCTGGTAGAGCGCCAGCAGCCACATGGCCGTGGCGTTGATGGTCATCGAGGTGTTCATCCGCTCCAGCGGGATGTCCTTCAGCAGCCGCCGCATGTCCCCGAGATGGGAGACGGGAACCCCGACCCGGCCGACCTCGCCGCGCGCGAGGACGTGGTCGGGGTCGTAACCCGTCTGCGTCGGCAGGTCGAAGGCGACGGAGAGACCGGTCTGGCCCTTGGCGAGATTGTTCCGGTACAGCGCGTTGGACGCCTCGGCGGTCGAATGACCGGCGTACGTCCGCATGAGCCACGGCCGGTCCTTGGCGGGCCTGTCGCCCGCTTCCGGTTCCGGCATGTCACACGTCCCGGAAGCGGTTGATGGCGTCGACGTGCTGTGCGCGGGTCCCCGGGTCGCTGACGCCCATACCCTCGCGGGGGGCCAGCGCGAGGACGCCGACCTTGCCCTGGTGCCGGTTGCTGTGCACGTCGTACGCGGCCTGGCCGGTCTCCTCCAGGGCGTACACCTTCGACAGGGTGGGGTGGATCTTTCCCTTGGCGACGAGCCGGTTGGCCTCCCACGCCTCGCGGTAGTTGGCGAAGTGCGAGCCGATGATGCGCTTCAGCGACATCCACAGATAGCGGTTGTCGTACTCGTGCGTGTAGCCGGACGTCGAGGCGCACGTGACGATCGTGCCGCCCTTGCGGGTGACGTACACGCTGGCGCCGAAGGTCTCGCGGCCCGGGTGCTCGAAGACGATGTCGACGTCCTCGCCGCCGGTCAGCTCGCGGATGCGCTTGCCGAACCGCTTCCACTCGCGCGGGTCCTGGTGGTGCTCGTCGCGCCAGAACCGGTAGTCGTCCGCGGTGCGGTCGATGATCGCCTCGGCGCCCATGCGCCGGCAGATCTCCGCCTTGTGGTCGCTGGAGACCACACAGACCGGGTTGGCGCCGCCGGCGAGCGCGAACTGGGTGGCGTACGAGCCGAGTCCGCCGCTCGCCCCCCAGATCAGCACGTTGTCACCCTGCTTCATCCCGGCGCCGTTGCGCGACACCAGCTGGCGGTACGCGGTGGAGTTGACCAGGCCGGGCGCCGCCGCCTCCTCCCACGACAGGTGCGCGGCCTTGGGCATCAGCTGGTTGGACTTGACGAGCGCGATCTCGGCCAGACCGCCGAAGTTGGTCTCGAAGCCCCAGATGCGCTGCTCGGGGTCGAGCATCGTGTCGTTGTGCCCGTCGGAACTCTCCAGTTCGACGGAGAGACAGTGCGCGACGACCTCGTCCCCGGGATGCCAGGTGTTGACGCCGGGTCCGGTGCGCAGGACGACGCCCGCCAGGTCGGAGCCGATCACGTGGTAGGGCAGGTCATGACGCCGGGTCAGCTCGCTGAGCCTGCCGTAGCGCTCCAGAAAGCCGAAGGTCGACATCGGCTCGAAGATCGAGGTCCAGACGGAGTTGTAGTTGACCGAGCTGGCCATCACGGCCACCAGGGCCTCGCCGGGCCCGAGTTCGGGCACCGGCACGTCGTCGATGTGGAGAGACTTGCGCGGGTCCTTCTCGTGGGAGTCGAGACCGGCGAACATCTCGGTCTCGTCCTTGTGCACGGTCACCGCGCGGTACGAGTCGGGCAGGGGGAGTGCGGCGAAGTCGGCGGACGTACTGTCCGGCGACAGGATGGCGTCCAGGATGTCCTTCACGGTGTGGCCTCCGGCGAAGCGTGTTGCGGGAACGCTGAACAGGTCCCTGAGGGATGGGACGAAGGGCTGCGCTGTGCGCGTGGTGCGAGGGAGGTGTGCCGTCGGTTCGGCGCGTGCGGGTGCGGGGCGACGCCGGGTGGGCGTGCGAAGTGCCTGTGACGCAGGCGTCCGGGCACGCGGGCCGGGGGGCTCGCGGGGACAGTCGGCGTACGAGAGGTCTCGGTACGCCGGCCGCCCGGACATCTCCAACGTATGGCACGCGATGTCATTGGACAAGGCACTGCGTGCCAAGAATCTGTCTCAGTTGTCATCCGTGAGGCACGCATGAGCACCAGCAGTCCACTCTGTGAGGTGAAATGTCACCTTAGGTGGCGCTTTGGTGGCGATACGTCTCAGCGGAGGCGTGTCACCTCAGGCATGTGGGGGCGCGTCGCCACAGGCGTGCGCGCGGACGGCCTACGCGTCCTTCAGCGCCTGCTTGATCGTGCGCATGACCTCGTCCAGCGGCGCGTCCGTCCGGGCCACCGCCACCAGGACCTCGCCGCTGGTGCTCACCGAGGCCGCCGGCCGCTCGCCGCCGCCCATGGTCCGGCCCGCGCCGATGCCCGAGCCGTAGATGTCGCGGACGATCGCGAACGCGTGGTCCAACTGGGTCTCCACGTCGCCCTGCCCGTCCGCGCGCAGCCAGCGCCGCAGCACATGGTTGTGCGCGGTGACGACGGCGGACGCGGCCACCTCGGCGAGCAGCGGGTCGTCGTTGCCGTCGGTGTGGTCGTGCTCGTCGAAGTGGCCCAGCAGATAACGGGTGAAGAGCCGTTCGTAGCGGGCCACCGAGGCGATCTCGGCCTCGCGCAGCGTCGGCACCTCGCGGGTGAGCTGGTAGCGCGCCACCGACAGGGTCGGCTGGGCCGCGTACATCCGCATGACTTCCTTGATGCCCCGGCACACCGTGTCGAGCGGATGCTCGTGCGCGGGCGCCGCCTGGAGGACGGCCTCCGCGCGGACGAGGGTGTCGTCGTGGTCGGGGAAGATCGCCTCTTCCTTGGAGCGGAAGTGCCGGAAGAACGTCCGCCGCGCGACCCCGGCCGCCGCCGCGATCTCG
>NZ_MDCR01000167.1 GCF_001723055.1 Streptomyces niveus | reverse complement strand
TCAGCCGTTGCGCTTCCAGCGCGGCTTGTCGTCGCGGCGGCCGAACGAGCCCGTGCTCGTGCCCGTGCCGGTCGTGCCTCCGCGGTGGTCGTCGCGGCGGCCCGACGGGCGGTCGTGGCCGCCGGAGCGGAAGCCGCCCGAGGGGCGGTCGTCGCGGCGGTCGCGGTTGAACGGGCGGTCGCCGGTGGGGCGGTGGTCCCGGCCCTGGAACGGACGGGCGCCGTCGCGGCGGTCGTCCCGGCGGTCGCGGTTGAAGCCGCCTTCCTTGCGGTCGTCGCGGCGGAAGCCGCCACCCGCCGGACGGTCGTCCCGACGCTGGAAACCGCCACCGGCCGGACGGTCGTCCCGACGCTGGAAGCCACCACGGTCGTCGCGGCGGTCGTCCCTGCGGAAGCCGCCTTCCTTGCGGTCGTCGCGGCGCTGGAAGCCGCCACGGTCACCGCTGCCGCCGTCGCGCGGCGTGTAGCCCTTCGCGCCGCCACGGCCGCTGCGCTCGCCGCGGTCGTCGCGCCGCGCGTAGTTGCCACGGTCGTCGCGCGGCGCCTGCGCCGGCACCGACACGGCTGCCGCCGCCGCTGCCTCGATGGCCGCCGCGGCCTCGGCCGTGACCTCCGCCACCGCCGCCTCCGGGTCGTCCCCGCGCTCGCGCGCGGCACGCGCGACGAGGCGGTCGGCCTCCTCGCGCAGTTCACCGGCCCGGCGCTGGAGGCGCTCCAGCTCCTTGGTCAGGTCGGCGACCTCGCGCTCCGCCTGCTTGGCGGAGTTGTTCGCGGAGTCGGCCTGGACCTCGGTGAGCGAACGGGCGCCGGTGATCTCGGCGACCTCCGGCTCGAACGCGCCCGCTCCGGCGACCATGTGACGCGCGGCGTCGACGCCCGCGTCCTCCATCAGCCGGAAGATCTGGCGGCGCTGGTGCGGCAGGGCCAGCGAGACGACGACGCCGGACTTGCCGGCCCGCGCGGTACGGCCCGAGCGGTGCAGGTAGTCCTTGTGGTCACCGGCCGGGTCGACGTTCAGGACCAGGTCGATGCCGTCGACGTGGATACCGCGGGCGGCCACGTCGGTCGCGACGAGCGCGTTGACGAAACCCTCCTTGAAGTCCGCCAGCGTCCGCGTCCGCGCGCCCTGCGTCATGCCGCCGTGCAGCGCGTCCGCCTTGACGCCGGAGTCGCGCAGCTGCTCGGCGATACGGTCGGCGCCCAGCTGCGTACGGACGAAGATGATCGTGCGGCCCTTGCGCGCCGCGATGGCGGCCGTGACCGGCGCCTTGTCCTTGGGCTTCACGACGAGCACGTGGTGGCTCATGGTCGTGACGTTGCCCTGCGCGCTGTCGACCTCGTGGTGCACGGGGTTCTTCAGGTAGCGCTTGACCAGCGTGCTGATCTCGTTCTCCATCGTGGCGGAGAAGAGCATCCGCTGGCCGCCGGCCGGCACCTGGTCGAGCAGTTCGGTGACCTCGGGCAGGAAGCCCAGGTCGGACATCTGGTCGGCCTCGTCGAGGATCGCGATCTGCACGTTCTCCAGCGAGCACGCGCCGCGGTTGATGATGTCGCGCAGCCGGCCCGGGGTGGCGACGAGGACGTCGACACCGCGCTCCAGCGCGTAGATCTGGTTGCCCATCGACGTACCGCCGCAGACGACCTTCATCTTCAGGCCGAGTACGTCGCCGTACGGCTGGAGGGCGTCGGCGACCTGCATCGCCAGCTCGCGGGTCGGGGTCAGGATGACGCCGCGGGGCTTCTTCTTCTCGGTGTGGCCCTCGGCGAGGGTCGCCAGCAGCGGCAGACCGAAGGAGAGGGTCTTGCCGGAGCCGGTACGGCCGCGGCCCAGGATGTCCTTGCCGTCCAGGGCGTCCGGGATGGTCGCGGCCTGGATCGGGAAGGGCGCGACGACGCCGTTCTGAGCGAGCTTGCGGACGATGCCCTCGGGCAACCCCAGGTCGCCGAAGGTGACTTCGGGGGTCTTCGGGGCGTCGGCGGCCTCTGCCGTCACGCTCTCGACCGAGATGTTCTCGATCGACTCGTCGGAGCCGTTCTCGGGCATGACGGTGTGGTCAGTACTGGAAATGGACATGCGAAATGCGAAACCTTCCGGAGTCTCGGCACGCGCCCAAACTCCGTGATTCGCAATTCGACCGCCTCAATGCGGTCAGCCACGGCAAGGGAGAGTACGCGCCACGCGGCGCTCTTCTGTGTCGGCGCCAGGCAATGATCAAACGATCTACTACCATACGCACCGCTCCCCCTCCCTGGCAAACCGCCTCCGCGCGATCCCCCTCACACCGGCCTCACACCGGCCCCGTCTGCGGTGACGCCGCCGGCTCCTTCCGCATCCCGAACCCGTCGCCCGGGGACAGCGCGCTCGCCCGTACGTCCGCCATCGGCGACGCCGACGGCGGCTCCTGCGGGCCGGTCGGCTCAGGCTGCGTCGGCGGCTCCGGGTCGGGGTCCGGCGGTGGCGGCTCGGAGGGCGGCGGCGGGGTGCGCGTCGGCTGTTCCGCGGGCGGTACGTCACCGCCCGGCGGCCTCGGCGCGGGGGGCAGCGGCTTGCCGTCCGGGCCCTTCGACGGCTTCGCCGACGGGTCGCCCGACTCCCGCGCCGCGCCCGGCTCCCCCTTGTCGCCGTGCTCGCCGGAGTGCTCGGCGCCCTTCGGCCCCGCTTCGCCCCGGCCGTCCACCGGCAGACCGGCGCCGGCGTCGGCCGCCGTACCGCCGTCCGGCTCGGCCACGGCCCCGCGCCGCTCGGCCGATCGCGAGGGGGCCGGCTTCCCTTCGTCGTTGCCGACGCTCATGCAGCCCGTGGAAGTGGCGACCGCCACCGAGGTGACGATCCAGACGGCGAGACGGCCGGCGGCGGACAAACGGCCGGTGACGGACAACTGGCGCACGCGGGGGCACCTCCGGGGGCGTGGAACGGGCTCGCCCGCCGAAGGAACGCGACGGCGCCCGACGGCGGGGAATGATTGCCCTGCTCAACTTCCTTTGCCCCACAAGGGACACGCCCGCCGCCCGCCCAACCCCGTCCGGACGACCCGTCAGAGAGCCTCGGCGGAGAACCCCGTCCCGGCGCCCGCTCCCGGACCCGGGACGCTCACCCGTACCCCAGCTCGTGCAGCCGCTCGTCGTCGATCCCGAAGTGGTGCGCGATCTCGTGCACCACCGTGATCTCCGTCTCGGCCACCACTTCCTCGCGCGTCTCGCACATCCGCAGCGTCGGCCCCCGGTAGATCGTGATCCGGTCCGGCAGCACCCCCGCGTACCACTCGCCGCGATCGGTCAGCGGCGTCCCCTCGTAGAGCCCGAGCAGATCGGGGTCGAACTCCTCTCCCGACGCCTTCGCCGACGCGGGGTCCGGCTCGTCCTCCACGAACACCGCGACGTTGTCCATCAGCCGCATCAGCTCCGGCGGGATCCGGTCCAGCGCCTCGGCCACCAGTTCCTCGAACTCCTCGCGCGTCATCTCCAGCACCCCGCCATTGTCACGCAGGTCCGCGGGATCAGGGGTCACCGGGATTCAGGGCTCACCAAGATCGGGGAAAGGCGAGCGCCGCGCATGATCCCTGACCACCGTGGGCATACGGGCCCAATGGCCCGCGACGTACGCCGTGTCCCGTTCCGTACCGCGATCACAGCGATCAACCGATTCCGGCAGCGGTTCCAACGGCGGTTCCAGCGGCACTACCGGTCCCGCGGTGACGTCCCGACCAGCGCCCTCGTCAGCTCACCGCACCCCTACACCCGTGCGCTCGGCCTGGTCGCCGTCGTGCTGTTCGGCGCCTGGCTCGGGCTGCTGATCGTCGGCAGCGTCCGTACGCCCGTCGGGCCCATGGACACGAAGATGACCCTGCGGCCGTCCCTCACCGGCGGTACGAAGATCAACGTCTCGCCGCTGGGCGCGCTGGAACTCGACTCGCACACGGCCCCGATCCGCCTCGACGTCGACGTCGACCAGCTCGACCCGGTCCGCTCACAGGCCCTCGTCGAGCACCCCGAACGCCTCTCCGGCCTCCAGGACGAGGTCGCGCACGACGTCTCCGCCGGGACCACGGAGCTGGCCGTACGGTCCTGTGTCGCCGTCGTCTCCGGCGCCACCGCCCTCGGCCTGGCCGTCTACCGCCGCCCGCGCCGCGCGCTGGCCGCCGGCGGGCTCGCCCTGGCGCTGCTGGCCGCGTCCGGCGTCACCGCGTTCGCGACCTGGAACCCGAAGTCGGTCCTGGAGCCCCGCTTCTCCGGGCTGCTCTCGTCGGCCCCGCAGGTCGTCGGCAGCGCGCGCTCGATCGTCACCGAATTCGACGTCTACCAGAAGGAGTTGGCACGCCTCGTCACGAACGTGACCAAGCTGTACGACGCGACGTCGACCCTGCCCTCGTACCAGCCGGACCCCGGCACCCTGCGTGTCCTCCAGGTCTCCGACATCCATCTCAACCCCGCCGCCTGGGCCATCATCGGCTCGCTCGTGAAGCAGTACAGGATCGACCTGATCATCGACTCCGGCGACACCATGGACCACGGCTCGGCGGCCGAGAACAGCTTCCTCGACCCGATCCCCGACCTCGGCGCCCCGTACGTGTGGGTCCGCGGCAACCACGACTCGGCCGCCACCCAGAAGTATCTGCGCGGCCTGAAGAACGTCCACGTCCTCGACAACGGCCGCGCCGTCACCGTCGCCGGGATCCGGGTCGCGGGCACGGGCGATCCGCAGTTCACCCCCGACCGCACGCTGGCCAACGGCGGTGATCCCGCCGAGGAGATGGCGGGCATCCGGCTGGCGTCGGCCATCCGCGACCAGGAGCGGGCGGGCACCCCGGTGGACATCGCCGTCGCACACAACCCGATCGCCGCCAGGGAGACCGACGGCACCGTGCCGCTCGTGCTGGCCGGCCATGTGCACCACCGGGAGACCGAGATCATGCCGTTCGGTACGCGGCTGAAGATCGAGGGCTCGGCGGGCGGCGGCGGGCTGCGGGCGGTCCAGAACGACAAGCCGGAGAAGGTCCGCGCCTCGCTGCTCTATCTGGACAGCACGACGAAGCGGCTCCAGGCGTGGGACGAGATCACGCTGGGCGGTCTGGGGCTGACGACGGCGGAGGTCAGCCGCCATCTCCCGGAGGAGGCGGGCGTACCGGGCACGGACCCGTCACCGTCGGCACCGCCGTCGGGACCGCCGTCCGGAGCACCTTCGGGATCACCGTCCGGACCGGCGTCCACCTCCCGCTCCCCCTCCCCGTAAACCGTTTTGGCGATAGCTCCCCGCATCCCATATGCTTCTCACGTCCCCGACGCGCTACCAAGCGCCCAGGCGGGCCCTTAGCCCTCATCGTCTAGTGGCCCAGGACGCCGCCCTTTCAAGGCGGTAGCACGGGTTCGAATCCCGTTGGGGGCACGCAACACCGTGTGCGAGACTCGTCTCGCACATTGCTAGGTCCTGTGGAGCAGTTTGGAGTGCTCGCCACCCTGTCAAGGTGGAGGCCGCGGGTTCAAATCCCGTCAGGACCGCTGTGGCTCGCGAGAGCCGCGTGGCTGGGTAGCTCAGTTGGTACGAGCGATCGCCTGAAAAGCGATAGGTCGCCGGTTCGATCCCGGCCCCAGCCACTCCTCATCTTGAAGTTGGTACGAGACGCCCCTGCCGAGAGCCTCGGTGGGGGCTTCCGTGTCCCCGCCCCGCGATTGCCCGCGAAATGGGTTCGCCACTCTCCGGGCCCGGGTGAGACCCTGGGCTCGGTATGTCTACTTCCCTCGCCGACCTTCAGTCCCTGCTGGCCGAGGTGTCGCTGCGCGACTCGCAGCGCCTCGGCCGCCGTCTCGAAGGCGTCCGGCGCATCCGTAAGCCCGAAGCCCGGCAGGCCGTCCTCGACGAGATCGCGGTCGAGGCCGGCAGGTCCGCCGAGCGCGTGCGCGCCCGCGCGGCCCGGATGCCGGCGATCACGTACCCCGAGCAACTGCCCGTCAGTCAGAAGAAGGACGTGATCCTTCAGGCGATACGTGACCACCAGGTCGTGATCGTCGCCGGTGAGACCGGGTCCGGCAAGACCACCCAGATCCCCAAGATGTGCATGGAGCTGGGCCGGGGCGTCCGGGGCATGATCGGGCACACCCAGCCCCGCCGGATCGCCGCCCGTACGGTCGCCGAGCGCGTCGCGGACGAGTTGAGGACCCCGCTCGGCGAGGCCGTCGGCTGGAAGGTCCGCTTCACCGACCAGGTGAACCAGGACGCGACCTTCGTCAAGATCATGACGGACGGCATCCTGCTCGCCGAGATCCAGTCGGACCGCGACCTGCGCGCGTACGACACGATCATCATCGACGAGGCCCACGAGCGCAGCCTCAACATCGACTTCCTGCTCGGCTATCTCGCCCAGCTCCTGCCCCGCCGCCCGGATCTGAAGGTCGTCATCACCTCGGCGACGATCGACCCGGAGCGCTTCTCCCGCCACTTCGGCGACGCGCCGATCGTGGAGGTCTCGGGGCGTACGTATCCGGTCGAGGTCCGCTACCGCCCCCTCCTCGAAGAGGAGGGCGACGAGGGCGACCGCGACCAGATCACCGCGATCTGCGACGCCGTCGACGAGCTCCAGTCGGAGGGCCCCGGCGACGTCCTGGTCTTCCTCTCCGGCGAGCGCGAGATCCGCGACACCGCCGACGCGCTCGACAAACGCAAGCTCCGGCACACCGAGGTGCTCCCGCTGTACGCGCGCCTCTCGCACGCCGAGCAGCACCGCGTCTTCCAGAGACCCGGCGGCGGCGCGACCCGCAGGATCGTGCTCGCGACGAACGTGGCGGAGACGTCGCTGACCGTGCCGGGCATCAAGTACGTGATCGACCCGGGCACCGCCCGTATCTCCCGCTACTCCCACCGCACCAAGGTCCAGCGCCTGCCGATCGAGCGCATCTCGCAGGCCAGCGCCAATCAGCGCAAGGGCCGCTGCGGGCGTACGTCGGACGGCATCTGCATCCGGCTCTTCTCCGAGGACGACTTCGACGCGCGGCCCGAGTTCACGGACGCCGAGATCCTCCGTACGAATCTGGCCTCGGTCATCCTCCAGATGACGTCGGCGGGCCTCGGCGAGATCGAGAAGTTCCCCTTCATTGACCCGCCGGACCACCGCAACATCCGTGACGGTGTCCAACTCCTGCAGGAACTGGGCGCGTTCGACGCCGCGCAGAAGGACCCGCGCAAACAGCTCACCCCACTCGGCCGCAAGCTCTCCCAGTTGCCCGTGGACCCGCGCCTGGCGCGCATGGTCATCGAGGCCGAGCGCAACGGCTGCGTGCGCGAGGTGATGGTGATCGCCGCCGCGCTGTCCATCCAGGACCCGCGCGAACGCCCGTCGGAGAAGCAGACCCAGGCCGACCAGCAGCACGCCCGCTTCCGCGACGAGACCTCCGACTTCCTCGCCTTCCTGAATCTGTGGCGCTACATCCGCGAGCAGCAGAAGGCGCTGGGCTCCTCGGCCTTCCGCCGGATGTGCAAGGCGGAGTACCTGAACTTCCTGCGGATCCGTGAGTGGCAGGACATCTACTCCCAACTGCGCACGGTCGCCAAGCAGATGGGCATCAAGTTCGAGGAGAACGACGACGCCCCCGCGCCCGACCAGTCCGTACACATCTCGCTGCTCTCCGGTCTGCTGTCGCACATCGGGCTCAAGGACGTGAAGGACGGCGCGAAGAACGAGTACGTGGGCGCGCGCAACGCGAAGTTCGCGGTCTTCCCCGGCTCGGCCCTCTTCAAGAAGCCGCCGCGCGTCATCATGTCCGCCGAGCTGGTGGAGACGTCCCGGCTGTGGGCGCGGGTCAACGCGAAGATCGACCCCGACTGGATCGAGCCGCTGGCCCAGCACCTGATCAAGCGCACGTACAGCGAGCCGCACTGGGAGAAGGACCAGGCGGCCGTCATGGCGTACGAGAAGGTCACGCTGTACGGCGTACCGATCGTGGAGCGGCGCAAGGTGAACTTCGGCCGAATCGACGCGGAGGCGTCGCGCGACCTGTTCATCCGCAACGCGCTCGTCGAGGGTGACTGGCGGACGCACCATCAGTTTTTCCATGACAATCGCAAACTTCTGGGCGAGGTCGAGGAGTTGGAGCACCGCGCCCGGCGCCGCGACATCCTCGTGGACGACGAGACGCTCTTCGACTTCTACGACGAGCGGGTGCCCGACCATGTGGTCTCCGGCGCGCACTTCGACTCGTGGTGGAAGCACAAGCGCAAGGAGGAGCCCGAACTCCTCGACTTCGAGCGCTCGATGCTCATCAACGAGGCGGCGGGCGCCGTCACGAAGGACGACTATCCGGACTCCTGGCGGCAGGGCCGGCTCAAGTTCCGCGTCACGTACCAGTTCGAGCCGGGGGCCGACGCGGACGGTGTGACCGTCCACGTACCGCTCCAGGTGCTCAACCAGATCACCTCCGAGGGCTTCGACTGGCAGATCCCGGGACTGCGCGAGGAGGTGGTGGTGGAGCTGATCCGCTCCCTGCCGAAGCCGATCCGCCGCCACTACGTCCCGGCGCCGAACTACGCGAAGAGGTTCCTGGAGCGCGCCGTGCCGCTCCAGGAGCCGCTGCCGGTGACGCTGGCGCGCGAGCTCCAGCGGATGGTCGGCGTGCCCGTCACGGCCGACGACTTCGATCCCGGGCGGGTGCCGGAGCACCTCAAGATCACGTTCCGGATCGTCGACGAGCGGCGCCGCAAGATCGCCGAGGACAAGGACCTGGAGGCGCTGCGGATCGCCCTCAGGCCCAAGGCCCGCCAGGCGCTCTCGCAGGCCGCCGCGGCGGTGGCGGGGCCGACGGGCGAGTCCGTCGAGCGCTCGGGGCTCACGGACTGGACGATCGGCACGCTCACCCGCACCTTCGAGACCCGGCGGGCCGGCCAGCCGGTCAAGGCGTACCCGGCGCTGGTCGACCAGGGCGCGACGGTGGCCGTACGGCTCTACGACACCGAGGCCGAGCAGCAGCAGGCGATGTGGCAGGGGACGCGGCGGCTGATCCTGCTCAACATCCCGGTCAATCCGGCCAAGTTCGCCTCGGACACCCTCACCAACAAGCAGAAGCTGGCCCTGTCCCGTAACCCGCACGGCTCGATCCAGGCGCTCTTCGACGACTGCGCGACCGCCGCGGCTGACCGGCTGATCGCCGAGCACGGGGGCCCGGCGTGGGACGAGGAGTCGTACCGAAAGCTCTACGAGAAGGTCCGCGCCGACCTGGTCGACGTGACCGTGCGCACCATCGGCAACGTCGAGCAGATCCTGGCGGCCTGGCAGGCGTGCGAGCGGCGGCTGAAGTCCACGAACAGCCTGGTCCTGATCAACAACGTCCAGGACGTGAAGGACCAGCTGGCGGAGCTGATGCCGGCGGGCTTCGTGACGCGTACGGGGCTGCGCAGGCTGCCCGACCTGATGCGCTACCTGGTCGCGGCGGACCGCCGCCTCCAGCAGATGCCGACGAACGTCCAGCGCGACACCACGCGGATGGAGAAGGTCCACGAGATGCGGGACGAGTACGCCTGGCTGCTCGAACAGCTTCCGCGCGGGCGGCCGGTGCCGCAGCAGGTGCTGGACATCCGCTGGATGATCGAGGAGCTGCGGGTGAGCTACTTCGCGCACGCGCTGGGCACGGCGCAGCCGGTGTCGGACAAGCGGATCGTGAAGGCGATCGACGCGGCGGCGCCGTAGCCGCGGGCGGGGTCCCGGATCCGGTTCGACCGCACCCTTCGAGCTGCTGTACAGTCTGACTTCGCAGCCGCCGGAAGAAACACCGCACCGGAGCTGCGAATTCTGGTCCTGTGGAGCAGTTTGGAGTGCTCGCCACCCTGTCAAGGTGGAGGCCGCGGGTTCAAATCCCGTCAGGACCGCAGCGCATGGCTACGGAGCCCGCATCCCCTTCGGATGCGGGCTCCGCTGTTTGTCCCGGGCCGGGACCCGGCTGCCGGAGGCCGCGCCCGCGGCGGAGCCGCAATCGGACACAGCAAATCCCGTCAGGACCGCAGCGCATGNNGGCGCGCATGGTGGCACCGGTGGTCAGACACGAGACTCGCGCGCTCCTGCGTGCCCATCTGGCGGCCTCGACGGGCTACCGCCACGTCACGCGGCACTGCGCGGTCTGTCATCGCCTCCAGCGGCTCGCCATGGAGCTTGCCGAGCCCGCTTACCCGGACGCCGGCGGCACGACAATCAACAGCTCCGCCCCGAACCTCCCACCAGAAGCGGACTGCGACCCTCATTAGGCGCTATGAGGGGAGTTGGCAAGGGGTTGCCTCTGTGACGGGTGTCACCGCTCACATTTCCGGAACGGCTGCGCTTACAACCCGCCTACAACCCACAAATTTCATATGTGCAATTGCACGCCCCCACGAACACCCCTCCCCTCCCCCCAAC
>NZ_MDCR01000166.1 GCF_001723055.1 Streptomyces niveus | reverse complement strand
TGCTCCTCGTAGTAGCGCAGCAGCCGCTGGCTGACGCCGGTCCGGCGGGAAAGGGCTCCGATGCGCACGTGACCGCCACCACACAGATTCGATTTGACTCTCACACCGATGTGAAACTCTAACCTCCCAAGCATGACAACGAAGCAGCCGATGCCGTCGAAGCGGTCAACTCCCCAGCTCAGCAACCCCGTTACCGTTGTCGGACTCGGCCCCATGGGCCTGGCGCTCGCCGAGGCGCTGCTCCGACGCGGCCACCCCCTGACCGTCTGGAACCGGACCCCGGAGAAGGCCGACAGCCTCGTCGCCCAGGGCGCCCGCCGCGCGGCGACCGTCGCCGAGGCCGTGTCCGCGAGCCCCCTGACGGTCATGTGCCTCAAGGACTACGACACGCTGTACGAGGTCTTCGACCCGGCCGGTGAGGCGCCGGCGGGCCACGCACTGGTCAACCTCAGTTCCGGTACGCCGAACGAAGCCCGCACGGCGGTCAGTTGGGCGGACGAGCACGGCCTCGGATATCTGGACGGGGCGATCATGGTGCCGCCGCCACTCGTCGGACACCCCGATTCCGTCTTCCTGTACAGCGGTTCGCGGGACGTCTTCGACGAGCACCGGGCGACTCTGGCGACCATGGGCGACCCCCGCCACCTCGGCGCCGATCCCGGACTGGCGGTCCTCTACAACACGGCGCTGCTCGAAATGATGTACACGACCATGAACGGCTGGCTGCACGCGACCGCCCTGGTCGGCTCGGCGGACGTCTCGGCGGTCGAGTTCACCGAACTCGCTGCCGGCTGGTTCATGCCCACCGTGCTGAGCCCGGCGTCCTTCGTCGAGCAGGCGCCCGACCTGGACCAGGCCCACTACCCCGGTGACCTCGGCACCATGGAGATGAACCGGAACGCGCTGGACCACATCGTCCGCACCAGCCAGGAACAGGGCGTCCACCCCGACCAGCCCCGGCAGTTGAAGGAGATCGTCGATCAGGCGATCGCCGAGGGCCACGGCAGCGACAACTACCTGGCCCTCTTCGAGATCTTCAAGAAGGCGACACGGACACAGCGACGGTAATCCGCTACCGCCGCCCGCCCGCCGACGCACATACTCGGTCGGGTGTTCCTTACGATCAGTACGACCGGCACCCATGAACGCCCCGCCACCGACCTCGGGTTTCTGCTGCACAAGCATCCCGACAAGGCGCAGGCGTTCCCGACCTCCCACGGCACCGCGCACGTCCTCTACCCCGAGGCGTCCGCCGAGCGCTGCACGGCCGCGCTCCTGCTGGAGATCGATCCCGTGGCCCTCGTCCGGCGCGGCAAGGGCAAGGGGCGCGGGGGCGCGCCCGACGCGGCGCTCGCGCAGTACGTCAACGACCGTCCGTACGCCGCGTCCTCGCTGCTCGCCGTCGCGCTGAGCACCGTCTTCAAGAGCGCTCTGCGCGGCGTGTGCGCCGCGCGCCCCGAGCGCGCGGCCGAGCCGCTGCCCCTGCGCATCGAGGTGCCCGCCGTGCCGGCGCGCGGCGGCGCCGAGCTGGTACGCGCCCTGTTCGGGCCGCTGGGCTGGACGACCGTCGACGTGCGGCCGGTGGTGCTGGACGAGACGTTTCCCGCGTGGGGCGACTCGCGCTACGTACAGCTCGTACTGGAGGGGGAGCTGCGGCTGGTCGACGCGCTGCGGCAGTTGTACGTGCTGCTGCCGGTGCTGGACGACGCCAAGCACTACTGGGTCGCGCCCGACGAGGTGGAGAAGCTGCTGCGGGCGGGCGAGGGCTGGCTGGCCGGACACCCGGAGCGGCAGCTCATCACCAACCGCTATCTGAACCGCCGTTGGAGCCTGACGAGGGAGGCCGCCGAACGCCTCGAACTGGTCCGGCTCGCCGAGGCCGACGACATCGGTGTGGAGGCGATCGACAACGCCGTCGACGACCCGGCGCCGGACGAAGGCACCGACACGGCCGAGACGGCGGACAAGACCGTCTCCCTCGCCGATCAGCGCCGCGAGGCGATCCTCACCGCCCTGCGCGACGCCGGAGCCGCCAGCGTGCTCGACCTCGGCTGCGGCCAGGGGCAGCTCGTACAGGCGCTGTTGAAGGACGTGCGCTTCAGCAAGGTGGTGGGTGTCGACGTGTCCGTACGGGCGCTCACGGTCGCCGCCCGCCGCCTGAAGACCGAGCGGATGAGTGAGCGCCAGGCGGAGCGTGTCGCGCTGATCCAGGGCTCGCTCACGTACACGGACAAACGGCTCAAGGGGTACGACGCCGCCGTGCTCAGCGAGGTCGTCGAGCATCTGGACCTGCCGAGGCTGCCCGCCCTGGAGTACGCGGTGTTCGGTACGGCGCGGCCCGCGACGGTCGTGGTGACGACGCCGAACGTCGAGTACAACGTCCGCTGGGAGACGCTGCCCGCCGGGCACGTACGCCACCGGGACCACCGCTTCGAGTGGACGCGCGCGGAGTTCCGCGCCTGGGCGGACGCGGTGGCCGCGCGCCACGGGTACGCGGTGCGGTACGTGCCGGTGGGGCCGGACGACCCGGAGGTGGGGCCGCCCACGCAGATGGGCGTGTTCACCATGGCCGCGACAGACACGAACAAGAAGGAGGAGAAGGCCGCATGAGCGACGACAGCAGAACCGCAACGACCGAGCCCCGCGTCCTTCCCGTCACCGACCTCTCCCTCGTCGTCCTGATCGGCGCCACCGGCTCCGGCAAGTCGACCTTCGCGCGCGCCCACTTCAAGCCCACCGAGGTCATCTCCTCCGACTTCTGCCGTGGTCTCGTCGCGGACGACGAGAACGACCAGAGCGCCAGCGGCGACGCCTTCGACGTGCTCAACTTCATCGCGGGCAAGCGCCTGGCGGCCGGTCGGCGCACGGTCATCGACGCCACCAACGTCCAGCCGGAGAGCCGTAAGCAGCTCGTGCGGATCGCCAGGGAGCACGACGTGCTGCCCATCGCGATCGTCCTCGATCTGCCCGAGGCCGTGTGCGCGGAGCGCAACGCCACCCGCCCCGACCGGGCCGGCATGCCCCGCCATGTCATCAAGCGCCACCAGCGGGAACTGCGCCGTTCGCTGCGCGGACTCGAACGTGAGGGCTTCCGCAAGGTCCATGTCCTGCGGAGCGTCGAGGAGGTCGAGCGCGCGCGGGTTGTCACCGAACGCCGCTACAACGACCTCACCCACCTCACCGGCCCCTTCGACATCATCGGCGACATCCACGGCTGCCGCTCCGAGCTGGACACCCTGCTGGCCAGGCTCGGTTACGCGGACGGCGACGGCGCCCACCCCGAAGGCCGTACGGCGGTGTTCGTCGGCGACCTCGTCGACCGCGGCCCCGACAGCCCCGGTGTGCTGCGCCGCGTGATGCGCATGGTCGGCGCGGGCAACGCGCTCTGCGTGCCGGGCAACCACGAGAACAAGCTGGGCCGCTGGCTGCGGGGCCGCAACGTCCGGCTCACGCACGGACTCGCCGAGACCGTCGAGCAGTTGGGGAAGGAGGACGACGCCTTCCGTGCGGAGGTGCTGGCCTTCATCGACGGCCTCGTCTCCCACTACGTCCTGGACGGCGGCAAGCTCGTCGTCTGTCACGCCGGGCTGCCGGAGAAGTACCACGGCCGCACGTCGGGCCGGGTCCGTTCGCACGCCCTGTACGGCGACACGACCGGCGAGACCGACGAGTTCGGTCTGCCCGTGCGCTATCCGTGGGCGGAGGACTACCGGGGCCGGGCGGCGGTCGTGTACGGGCACACCCCCGTACCGAGCACCTCCTGGATCAACAACACCATCTGCCTCGACACCGGCGCCGTCTTCGGCGGGAAGATGACGGCGCTGCGCTGGCCCGAGCGCGAGCTGGTCGACGTACCGGCGGAGCGTGTCTGGTACGAGCCGACGAAGCCGCTCGGTACGCAGGCGCCCGGCGGCCGCGAGGGCCGTCCGCTCGACCTCGCCGACGTGCACGGCCGGCGTGCCGTGGAGACCCGTCACATGGGGCGGCTCGCGGTGCGCGAGGAGAACGCGGCGGCGGCCCTTGAGGTCATGAGCCGGTTCGCCGTCGACCCACGGCTGCTCGCCTACCTGCCGCCGACCATGGCGCCCACCGCGACCTCCCGCGAGGAGGGCTATCTGGAGCACCCGGCCGAGGCGTTCGCGCAGTACCGCGAGGACGGTGTGGCGCGGGTCGTGTGCGAGGAGAAGCACATGGGCTCGCGCGCGGTTGCGCTGGTGTGCCGCGACGCGTCCGTGGCGCGCGAGCGCTTCGGTGTCGACGGGACCGACAGCGGGGATGCCGGAGAAGGCGGCGGGGCCACGGCCCACGGACCGACCGGCGCCCTGCACACCCGCACCGGCCGCCCCTTCTTCGACGACCCGGCGGTCACCGAGGAGATCCTGGGCCGCCTCCGTACGGCCATCGACGCCGCCGGTCTCTGGGCCGAGCTGGACACGGACTGGCTGCTGCTCGACGCCGAGCTGATGCCGTGGTCGCTGAAGGCCACCGGCCTGCTGCGCACGCAGTACGCGGCGGTCGGCGCGGCGGCGGGCGCCGTCTTCCCGGCGGTGACGGGCGCGCTCGAAGCGGCCGTCGGCCGGGGTGTCGACGTGGGCGCGCTGCTGCGCGGCCAGCGTGAACGGGCCGCCGACGCGGCCGCGTTCACCGAGGCGTACCGGCGCTACTGCTGGGAGACGGACGGTCTGGCGGGCGTACGTCTCGCGCCGTTCCAGCTCCTCGCCGCGCGGGGCCGCAGCCTGGCCTCCGTACCGCACGACCGGCAGCTGGCCTGGATCGACCGGCTGACGGAGCACGACCCGACCGGGCTGCTCCAGGTCACCCGCCGTCTCGTCGTGGAGACGGGCGACGAGGAGTCGGTACGGGCCGGGGTCGACTGGTGGCTGGAGATGACGGGGCGTGGCGGCGAGGGCATGGTCGTCAAGCCGCTGGACGCGCTCGTGCGGGACGGCAAGAAGCGGCTGGTGCAGCCGGGCATCAAGGTGCGCGGGCGGGAGTATCTGCGGATCATCTACGGCCCCGAGTACACCCAGCCTGCGAATCTGGAGCGGCTGCGCGGCCGGTTCCTGGGGCACAAGCGGTCGCTGGCGCTGCGCGAGTACGCGCTGGGGCTCGAAGGGCTGGACCGGCTGGCGGACGACGAGCCGCTGTGGCGCGTCCACGAGGCGGTGTTCGCGGTGCTGGCGCTGGAGTCGGAGCCGGTCGACCCCCGGCTCTGACCTCCCGGAGCCGGTGGTCCGCCGCCCCCGAGGGGCATATGCGCCGACCGGGTCTCGGGGTTCTCAGGAGCCCCGCGGCCCGGTCACTGTCGTCATTCGCCGTGTGAACGGGGCCGGATCCGCGAGGATGGAGTCATGGGATTCCATGTCGACTCCGAGACCGGGCGGCTGCGCCGCGTCATACTGCACCGCCCCGACCTGGAGCTGAAGCGGCTCACCCCCACCAACAAGGACGCGTTGCTCTTCGACGACGTGCTGTGGGTGCGCCGCGCCCGCGAGGAGCACGACGGCTTCGCCGACGTCCTGCGCGACCGGGGCGTCAAGGTGCATCTCTTCGGTGACCTGCTGCGGGAGTCCCTGGACATCCCGACGGCGCGCGCGCTCGTCCTGGACCGGGTCTTCGACGAGAAGGAGTACGGTCCGCTCGCCACCGACCATCTGAGGTCGGTCTTCGACGCGCTGCCGACGGACGCGCTCGTGGAGGCGCTGGTCGGCGGGATGACCAAGCGCGAGTTCCTGGACAGCCACGCCGAGCCGACGTCCGTGCGCTTCCACGTCATGGATCTGGACGACTTCCTGCTCGACCCGCTGCCGAACCACCTCTTCACCCGCGACACCTCCGCCTGGATCTACGACGGCGTGTCCATCAACGCGATGCGCTGGCCGGCCCGGCAGCGCGAGACCGTCCACTTCGAGGCGATCTACAAGCACCACCCGCTCTTCACCGGCCCGGACGCCGGGCCCTTCCACCACTGGTCGGAGGGGCAGGGCGACTATCCGTCCACCATCGAGGGCGGTGACGTGCTGGTCATCGGCGCGGGCGCCGTACTGATCGGGATGAGTGAGCGCACCACGCCGCAGGCCGTGGAGATGCTGGCGCGCGGGATGTTCGAGGCCGGTTCGGCGCGGACGATCGTGGCGCTCGACATGCCGAAGCACCGGGCGTTCATGCACCTCGACACGGTGATGACGATGGTCGACCGCGACATCTTCACGCAGTACGCGGGCCTGGGCATGCTCCGCTCGTACACCATCGAGCCGGGCGCGGGCGGCAACGAGCTGAAGGTCACCGACCATCCGCCGGAGCACATGCACCGCGCGATCGCCGCCGCCCTGGGGCTGGACAGGATCCGTGTCCTGACGGCGACGCAGGACGTGCACGCCGCCGCGCGTGAGCAGTGGGACGACGGCTGCAACGTGCTGGCGGTCGAGCCGGGGGTGGTCGTGGCGTACGAGCGCAACGTCACCACGAACACGTATCTGCGCAAGCAGGGGATCGAGGTGATCGAGATCCGGGGCAGTGAGCTGGGCCGGGGGCGGGGCGGGCCGCGCTGTATGAGCTGTCCGATCGAACGGGACGCGGTCTGACCGGCGACCGGCCGGGCAGACCCTGCCCCCTGTATATCAATACGGAAGGTCGTATATAGTTCCAAGGTCTCTGTACCGGTCCCCGTGCAGGTCTCCGTATTCGCGACGCAGGAGCAGCCATATGGCGATACAACTCGCAGGCCGCCACTTCCTCAAGGAGCTGGACTTCACCGCCGACGAGTTCCGGGGGCTGGTCGAGCTGGCCGCCGGGCTCAAGGCCGCGAAGAAGTCGGGCACCGAGGTGCAGCTCCTGCGCGGCAAGAACATCGCCCTCATCTTCGAGAAGGCGTCGACGCGTACGCGCTGCGCGTTCGAGGTGGCCGCGGCCGACCAGGGTGCCTCCACGACGTACATCGACCCGGCCGGGTCGCACATCGGGAAGAAGGAGTCCGCCAAGGACACCGCCAGGGTGCTCGGCCGGATGTTCGACGGCATTCAGTTCCGCGGTGACGCGCAGTCGACCGTGGAGGAGCTGGCCGCCTACGCGGGGGTGCCGGTCTTCAACGGGCTCACCGACCACTGGCATCCCACGCAGATGCTCGCCGACGTCCTCACGATGACCGAGCACACCGACAAGCAGCTGGAGCGGATCGCCTTCGCCTATCTCGGCGACGCCCGCTACAACATGGGCAACTCCTACCTCGTGACCGGCGCGCTGCTCGGTATGGACGTACGGATCGTCGCGCCCCGCGCCTACTGGCCGACGGACGACGTCGTCGCCCTGGCCCGTAAGGCCGCCGAGACCAGTGGCGCGCGGATCACGCTCACGGAGTCGATCGCCGAGGGCGTCGGCGGCGCGGACTTCGTCGCCACCGACGTGTGGGTGTCGATGGGGGAGCCGCAGGAGGTCTGGGACGAGCGCATCGCGGCGCTGGGTCCGTACAGCGTGACGATGGACGTGCTGAGCGCGACGGGGAATCCGGACGTGAAGTTCCTGCACTGTCTGCCGGCCTTCCACGACCTCGGGACGGTCGTCGGGTGGGAGATCCACGAGCGCCACGGGCTGACGGAACTCGAAGTGACCGACGAGGTCTTCGAGTCCGCGCACTCGGTGGTCTTCGACGAGGCGGAGAACCGGCTGCACACGATCAAGGCCGTTCTCGTCGCGACGCTCGCCCCGGACCAGATCCCGCCGCGCGCGCACCGTACGGCGTGAGGCTCGGCGCGGCGGTGAGGGGCTCACCGTACGGCGTGCGCCTCAGCGCGCCGACAGGGTGAACCAGACCGCCTTGCCCCGGTCCGTCGGACGGTGACCGCAGTCGGCGCTCAGCGTGCGGATCAGCAGCAGCCCCCGGCCGTGCTCCTGCCAGGGGTCGGGTACGCGGCCGGGCACCGGCGCCGACAGATCGCCCGGCGGGCCGGGGTCGCCGTCGTGGACCTCGATCTGGCAGCCCGTGGGCAGCAGCTCGACCACCAGCACGATGGGGACGGCCGGATCGGTGTGCTCGACGGCGTTGGCGACCAGTTCCGCCGTCAGCAGCTCCGCCGTGTCACTGTCCGGGGTCGGTCCGATGTCGGCCAGTGCCGTACGGATCAGGGCACGCGCCATCGGCACCGCTGACGCGCTGTGCGGCAGGGTGATCCGCCAGGAGGCGGTGTCCGAGGCTTCGTCGAGCAAGGCGGGGAATCCGTTCGGGGTGGTGCTTCGGGCGGTGCGTGCGTCGTACGTCGGGGCGGTACCTCGCGGCGGTGCGAGGTGCCAGGGGGCCCTGGGCCGGAACTCGGGGAATCTCACGACATGTGTGGGCCTGGGCCCAGCCTTACGGAGCGTAAACAGCATGACAAGAGCCGGCGGACTGCCGGAAATGGGACCTCCGCCACTTTTCCCCCGGGGCCTTCGGCGTGTCACACGGGACCTTCGGCGGCCCCGGCGCGACCGGACGAGGCTCCCGGCGGCGGTCTCGACGGAGGCGTCCGAGGGGTAATCCCGCCGTATCGCGCACTCGTGACGGCAGTCACAGACGAGTGATACCGTGCTGGTGAAGGTCCGCCCAGCAGTGAGCTGAAGGAGGCCGCCCCATGAGCCCGTTCGCCGGCTCCACCCCCCGCACCGAGGAGTGGCGCCATCTGCGGCTGACGCGCGAGGACGGGGTCGCGACCGTCACCCTCGCCCGCCCCGACAAGCTCAACGCCCTCACCTTCGGCGCCTACGCCGACCTGCGCGACCTGCTCGCCGAGCTGTCCCGCGAGCGGTCCGTGCGCGCCCTCGTCCTGGCGGGCGAGGGGCGCGGCTTCTGCTCGGGCGGCGACGTGGACGAGATCATCGGTGCCACGCTCTCCATGGACACCGCCCAGCTCCTGGACTTCAACCGGATGACCGGGCAGGTCGTCCGCGCCGTCCGCGAATGCCCGTTCCCGGTGATCGCCGCCGTGCACGGGGTCGCGGCGGGAGCCGGCGCCGTCCTCGCGCTGGCCGCCGACTTCCGTGTCGCCGACCCCACCGCGCGCTTCGCGTTCCTCTTCACGCGGGTCGGTCTCTCCGGCGGCGACATGGGCGCGGCCTATCTGCTGCCGCGCGTCGTCGGCCTCGGCCACGCCACCCGGCTGCTGATGCTGGGCGAGCCGGTACGCGCGCCGGAGGCCGAACGCATCGGTCTCATCAGCGAGTTGACCGACGAGGGCGCCGCCGGCAGCCGCGCCGCCGAACTCGCCCGCCGGCTCGCCGACGGCCCGGCCCTCGCGTACGCGCAGACGAAGGCGCTGCTCACCGCCGAGCTGGACATGCCGCTCGCCGCGTCCGTCGAACTGGACGCCGCCACCCAGGCGTTGCTCATGAACGGCGAGGACTACGCCGAGTTCCACGCCGCCTTCACCGAGAAGCGGCCCCCCAAGTGGCAGGGCCGCTGACCGTGCCGGGCACCCGCACCGCCACCGCGCCCCTGAAGGTCGCCGTCATCGGCGGCGGACCCGGCGGGCTGTACGCCGCCGTCCTGCTCAAACGGCTCGACCCCCGGCGCGAGATATCCGTCTTCGAACGCAACGCCCCCGACGACACCTTCGGCTTCGGGGTCGTCCTGTCCGACGAGACCCTCGGCGGCATCGAGCACGCCGACCCCACCGTCCACGCCGCCCTCCAGGGCGAGTTCGTCCGCTGGGACGACATCGACATCGTCCACCGGGGCCGCACCCTGACCTCCGGCGGCCATGGCTTCGCCGCCCTCGGCCGCCGCCGGCTCCTCGAAATCCTGCACGAGCGCTGTGAGTCCCTGGGGGTACGGCTGCGCTTTCGCACCCAGGCACCGTCCGCCGCCGAACTCGCCGCCGGCCACGACCTGGTGATCGCCGCCGACGGGGTGAACAGCCGCACCCGTGAGGCCCACGCCGGCATCTTCAGGCCGACCGTCACCACCGAACGCTGTCGCTACATCTGGCTCGCCGCCGACTTCGCCTTCGACGCGTTCCGCTTCGAGATCGCCGAGACCGAGCACGGCGTGATGCAGCTCCACGGCTACCCGTACGCGCCCGACGCCAGCACCGTCATCGTCGAGATGCGCGAAGAGGTCTGGCGCGCCGCCGGGTTCGACGCGCTCGACGAGCGGCAGTCCACCGAACGGTGCGCGAAGATCTTCGCCGACGCCCTCGGCGGGCGGGCGCTGCGCGCCAACACATCGCCCTGGACCGCGTTCCGTACCGTCGTCAACGAACGCTGGAGCCACGGCAACACGGTCCTCATCGGCGACGCCGCCCACACCGCGCACTTCTCCATCGGCTCCGGCACGAAGCTCGCCGTCGAGGACGCGCTGGCGCTCGCCGCGTGCGTCGACGAGCAGCCCGATCTGCCGGCCGCGCTCGCCGCGTACGAGAGCGAGCGGCGCCCCGTCGTGGCGTCCACGCAGCGCGCGGCGGCGGCGAGCCTGCGCTGGTTCGAGGAACTGGCCACCTACACCGACCAGCCCGCCCGCCAGTTCGCGTTCGGTCTGCTGACCCGCAGCCGCCGTGTCACGCACGACAACCTGCGCCTGCGGGACGCCGCGTTCACCGGCGCCGTGGAGGAGGACTTCGGCTGCCCGTCCGGTACGCCGCCGATGTTCACCCCCTTCCGGCTGCGCGGACTGACGCTGCGCAACCGGGTCGTCGTCTCCCCGATGGACATGTACGTCGCCGACGACGGGACGCCCGGCGACTTCCACCTCGTCCATCTCGGGGCGCGCGCCCTCGGCGGGGCGGGGCTCGTGATGACGGAGATGGTGTGCGTGAGCCCGGAGGGCCGGATCACACCGGGCTGCACCGGGCTGTGGACGGACGAACAGGGCGCGGCCTGGCGGCGGGTGACGGACTTCGTCCACAACGGCGCCCCCACGGAGGGTGGTTCACCCGGTGCCGCGATCGGGATCCAGCTCGGGCACTCGGGCCGCAAGGGCTCCACCCGCCTCATGTGGGAAGGCATGGACCAGCCGCTGCCGGACGCCAACTGGCCGCTGTCCGCCGCATCGGCGCTGCCCTACCTCCCGGGTGTCAGCCAGGTCCCGCGCGCGCTCGACCGGGCCGGACTCGACGCGATACGTGAGCAGTTCGCCTCCGCGACCCGCCGTGCCGCCGACGCCGGCTTCGACCTGCTCGAACTCCACTGCGCGCACGGGTACTTGCTCTCCGGCTTCCTGTCGCCGCTGACCAACACCCGCACCGACGCGTACGGCGGCGACCTCACGGGGCGGCTGCGCTTCCCGCTCGAAGTGTTCGACGCCGTACGGGAGTGGTGGCCCGCCGACCGGCCGATGACGGTCCGGACGTCCGCCACCGACTGGGCCGCGGGCGGCACCACCGCCGAGGAGGCGGTCGAGATCGCGCGGGCGTTCGTCGCGCACGGCGCCGACGCGATCGACGTGTCGACCGGCCAGGTCGTGTCCGACGAGCGTCCCGAGTTCGGCCGCTCATACCAGACGCCGTACGCCGACCGGATCCGCAACACCCTCGGGGTGCCGGTGATCGCCGTCGGCGCCATCTCGTCCTGGGACGACGTCAACTCGCTCCTGCTGGCCGGCCGCGCCGACCTCTGCGCCCTGGCCCGCCCCCACCTCTACGACCCGCACTGGACCCTGCACGCGGCGGCCGACCAGGGCTACACCGGCCCCGGCGCGCCCTGGCCCCCGCCGTACCGCGCGGGCAGCCGCACACCCCCGACGGGCCGCACGGACGGCCCGAAGCCGCGCCTCACCCTCAGCTGACCGGGCCCGGTCCGCCGCTCAGGCACTCGTGGCAGAGACACCCGCCGGGGTGCGGGATCCCGGGGTGGGCCTCCCCGCGGTACCGCGCGGCGAGCCGTTCCAGAGAGGCCGCCCACTCCCGCGCGCTCTCCTCCGTGTGCGCCGCGACACCCAGCTTCTCGGCCCGGCGCAGCACGGCGGGGGCGTGTACGAGCCTGGCCCGGCAGGTGTGCAGATGCCGCGACGGCATGTCGATGGTGATCCAGTGGCCGGTGTTGCGCGCCTGGCCGACCGTGGTCACGTCCTCGTGCCCCATTCCGGGGTAGGTGTCGACGACGAACACCCGGGCGCCGCCCCGGTACGCCTTCGTGCCGGGCCGCAGTTCCTGGCCGCCGTCGCCGTACCGCCGCCACCGCACCACGTTGGCGACGACCATCCACCGCGGCTGTGGTGTCTCGTCCATGCCCCCGATGATGGCCGCAGCCGCCCCGGCGCGTCACCCGGTTTCAGGGCCGGTCGACGAACGCGGCCCCGGCGTCGCGCAGTTGGCCGTGCAGCGCCGCGAACACCTCCGCGGACCGCCCGCCCGGCCAGTTGGCGGGCAGCAGCTCCACGGGCAACCCCGGGTCGGCGTAGGGGAGTTGGCGCCAGGAGTCGAGAGCCCGCAGATAGTCCCGGTACGCGGACTCCGCCGGATCGGCGCCCGGTCCCCGCGTCTGCCACCACCGCAGCACCGGCTCGTGGGCCCGCAGGAACTCCTCGTGCAGCGCGGCGATCTGCCCGAGGTCCCACCACCGGCCCACCGTCTCCGCCGTCGCCGCGAAGCCCAGATGCTCGCCCCGGAACAGGTCGACGTACGGATCGAGCCGCAGCCGCTCCAGCGCGTGCCGCGTCTCCTCGTACAGATGGCCGGGCGCGATCCACACACCCGGCGCGGCGGTCCCGAAGCCCAGCCCGGCCAGCCGGGAGCGCAGCAGATGGCGCTTGTTGCGCTCGGCCTCGGGGACGGAGAAGACCACGAGCACCCAGCCGTCCGACAGCGCGGGCGCGGGCCGGCCGTAGATGCGCCGGTCGCCGTCGTCGAGGAGCTGCCGCGCGTCGGCGGAGAGCGCGTACCCGGCGGCGCCCCGCGGTGTGCGCTCGGCGATCAGCAGCCCCCGGCGTTTGAGGCGTGACACCGACGACCGTACGGACGGCGCGTCGACGCCGAGCGCGCCGAGCAGCCGCACGAGTTCCGCCACGGCGAGCGGCGCGCCGTCCGGGGTCCGGCCGTACGCGCCGTAGAGGGTGACGATCAGGGATCGCGGGGTGTGCTGCTCGGCCACGTGATCACTCTAGAGCGTGTCGCGCGAGGACCGGTCTCAGGCGTCGGGCCGGAGCCGGAAGCGCTGGAGTTTGCCCGTCGGGGTACGGGGGAGCGCGTCGAGGAACGCGAAGACGCGCGGGCATTTGTAGGGCACCAGCCGCGAGGTGACGAACGCGCGCAGCGCCTCCGTCGTCTCCTCGCCGGGCGGCACCCCGTCGCGCAGGACGACGTACGCCGCCACGATCTGGCCCCGCAGTTCGTCGGGGTGGCCCACGACCGCCGCCTCCGTCACATCGGGGTGCGCCAGCAGTGTCTCCTCGACCTGCGGGCCCGCGATGTTGTACCCCGCCGAGATGATCATGTCGTCGGCGCGGGCGACGTAGCGGAAGTAGCCGTCGGGCTCGCGTACGTAGGTGTCGCCGGTGAGGTTCCAGCCGTCGCGCACGTACACGCTCTGGCGCGGGTCGGCGAGGTACCGGCAGCCGACCGGGCCGCGTACGGCCAGCAGCCCCGGCTCCCCGTCGGGCACCGCGCGGCCGGACTCGTCCACGACGCGCGCCTGCCAGCCGGGCACCGGCACCCCCGTCGTGCCGGGCCGCACCGCGTCGTCGGCGGCGGAGATGAAGATGTGCAGCAGCTCGGTGGCGCCGATGCCGTTGATGATCCGGATGCCGGTGCGCCCGTGCCAGTCCCGCCAGGTGGCGGCGGGCAGATTCTCCCCGGCGGACACACAGCGCCGCAGCCCGGAGATGTCGTACGTGTCCGCCGCGGTCAGTTCGTTCAGCATGACGCGGTACGCCGTCGGCGCTGTGAACAGCACCGACACCCCGCGCTCCGCGACGGCTCCCAACAGCTGCTTGGGGCCCGCCTGTTCGAGGAGCAGCGCCGACGCGCCCGCCCGCATCGGGAAGATCACCAGTCCGCCCAGCCCGAAGGTGAAGCCGAGCGGCGGGCTGCCGGCGAACACGTCGTCCGGCTCCGGGCGCAGCACATGGCGCGAGAAGGTGTCGGCGATGGACAGCACGTCGCGGTGGAAGTGCATACAGCCCTTGGGCCGCCCCGTGGTGCCCGACGTGAACGCGATGAGCGCGACGTCGTCGGCCGCCGTGTCCACCGCCTCGTACCGCTCCGGTTTCGTCTCCGCGAGGCGCAGCAGATCGTCCGGCGCGTCCCCGCCGTACGTCGCGACGCGCAGCCCCGGCACCTCGGCCTTGACCAGGTCGTCCACCGACCGGATGTCGCAGAGCGCGTGCCGGACCCGTGCGATCTCGCACATCGTGGCCAGCTCCCGCTCGCGCTGCTGGGCGAGCACCGTCACCGCCACCGCGCCCGCCTTCAGCACGGCGAGCCAGCACGCCGCGAGCCAGGGTGTCGTGGGGCCGCGCAGCAGGACCCGGTTGCCCGGCACCACGCCCAGGTCGGTGGTCAGGACGTGCGCGATCCGGTCGACGTGGGCGCGCAGTTCACCGTACGACCAGGGGGCGCCGGTGGGGAGGTGGAAGACGGGGCGGTCGGCGCCGAAGCGGTCCACCGTGCGGTCGAGCAGTTCGACGGCGCAGTTCAGCCGGTCGGGTCCGCGCAGCCGCGGCGGGTCGAAGACCAGCTCCGGCCACTGTTCGGGCGGCGGCAGATGGTCGCGCGGAAAAGTGTCGCGGTGCGCCGAGGGTGTGAGAACCGCCGGTGTCAGCTCCATCGTTCGCCCCCTCGTGGGGTGGCTTGGTGGCCTTGTGCATCGAGCGTATCGTGTGGGTGACGACAGTCAACAGTCCGCGATAGACGCGATACAAGTGAGGGCCCGGATGCCCGTATTCTCGCTCGATCCGGCACAAAAGTCCTGGTGCGACGAGCTGCGCGCCGTCTCCGCCGACCGGCTGCGCCCCCTCGCCGACAAGGGCGAGCCCGGCCGGATCAACCGCCCGCTTCTCGCCGCCCTCGGCGAGCTGGGACTCCTCGACCGCCTGCTGGGCGCCGGGGCGCTCGACCTCTGCCTGCTGCGCGAGTCCCTGGCCCACGGCTGTACGGAGGCGGAGACCGCGCTCGCCCTCCAGGGGCTCGGCAGCTACCCCCTCGTCCAGGCGGGCACCGAGGAGCAACGCTTGCGCTGGCTGCCCGAGGTGGCGGCGGGCCGCGCCGTGGCCGCGTTCGCGCTGAGCGAGCCCGGCGCCGGATCCGACGCGGCGGCCCTCGCGCTCGCCGCCGTACGCGAAGACGGCCCGGACGGCCCCGGCTGGCTGCTCACCGGCGACAAACGCTGGATCTCCAACGCGCCCGAGGCCGACTTCTACACCGTCTTCGCCCGTACGACCCCGGGCGCCGGCGCACGCGGCGTCACCGCGTTCCTCGTCCCCGCCGACCGGCCGGGACTGACCGGTACGCCGATCGAGATGCTCTCGCCGCACCCCATCGGCTCCCTGGCCTTCGACTCCGTACGCGTGGGCGCCGCCGACGTCCTCGGCGAGGTGGACCAGGGCTTCCGCGTCGCGATGAACACCCTGAATCTCTTCCGGCCGAGCGTCGGCGCCTTCGCCGTCGGCATGGCGGGCGCCGCCCTTGAGGCGACCCTCCTGCACACCGCCGACCGCACCGCCTTCGGCGGCCCGCTCAAGGACCTCCAGTCCGTCTCCCACCAGGTCGCGGAGATGGCGACCCGCACGGAGGCGGCCCGCCTGCTGGTGTACGCGGCGGCCGAGGCGTACGACGCGGGGGCGCCGGACGTGCCGCGCCGCTCCGCGATGGCGAAGCTGTTCGCCACGGAGACCGCGCAGTACGTGGTCGACGCCGCCGTCCAACTGCACGGCGCCCGCGCCCTGCAACGCGGCCACCTGCTGGAACACCTCTACCGCGAAGTCCGCGCGCCCCGCATCTACGAGGGCGCGACCGAGGTGCAACGCACCATCATCGCCAAGGAGTTGTACGGATGAGCCTGCACCGGACCAACCCCGCCGAACTCGCCCCGCCCCGCGGTTTCTCGCACGCGGTGAGCGTGAGCGCGACGGACGGCCGGCTGGTGTTCCTGGCCGGCCAGACCGCGCTCGACGGCGACGGCGCCGTTGTGGGTCGGACGCTGGTCGAGCAGTTCGAGATCGCCCTCGGCAATCTCCTCGCCGCGCTCGCCGCGACCGGCGGCACACCGGACCATCTCGCGCGCGTCACCGTCTACGCCACCGACGTCGCGGACTACCGGGCGAACGCCGCCGAACTCGGCCGGGTCTGGCGGCGGCTGGCCGGCCGCGAGTACCCGGCGATGGCGGTGATCGGCGTCGTCAGACTCTGGGACGAGAGCGCGCTCGTGGAGCTGGACGGCATCGCGATGGTGCCCTGAGCCGCCCGAACTCCCCCCGCGCACCGCGAAGTACGGTGGACCGGTCTACGGAGATCGGAGCACGCCGCATGAAGGACGTCACCCCCCTGACCGACGGCTGGACGCTGCGCCACGACCGGACCGACGTACCGGCGACGGTCCCCGGCTGCGTCCACACCGACCTGCTCGCCGCCGGGCTCATCGAGGACCCGTTCCTCTCCCGGAACGAGACGGACCTCGCCTGGGTGGGACGTACCGACTGGCGATACGACACCGTGCTCGGCGCCCGCACCACCGCGCACGAGCGCACCGATCTCGTCTTCGACGGACTCGACACCGTCGCCACCGTCAGGGTCGGCGGCGAGATCGTCGGCAACACCCGCAACATGCACCGGAGTTACCGCTTCGACCTCACGGACCGGCTGAAGACCGCCACCCCGCTCCAGGTGGAGTTCACCTCCGCCTACACCGAGGCCGAGGCCGTACGCGCACAGGTGGGGGAGCGGCCCAACGCCTACCCCGAGCCGTTCCAGTACATCCGCAAGATGGCCTGCTCCTTCGGCTGGGACTGGGGGCCGACCCTGGTCACCGCCGGCGTGTGGAAGCCCGCTCGCCTGGAGCACTGGTCCACCGCCCGGCTCGCCCGCGTCCGCCCGCACCTGACCCTCGACGGCCCGACCGGCCTCGCCGAACTGCGCGTCGACGTCGAACGCACCGGGACCGGCGGCGCCCACCGGCTCACCGCCCGCGCCCGCGTCGGCGACCACACCGCCACCGCCGCCGTCGACGGCACCCACGCCACCCTCACCGTCCAGGTCCCCGACGCCGCCCTGTGGTGCCCCCGAGGGTACGGCGAACAGCCGCTGTACGAAGCGGAGTTGGAGCTGCTTGACGCCGACGGCACGGTCCTCGACCGCTGGGAGCACCGGGTCGGATTCCGTACCGTCACCCTCGACACCGGCGCCGACGCGCACGGCACCGCCTTCACCCTCGCCGTCAACGGCGAACCGGTCTTCGCCCGCGGCGTCAACTGGATCCCCGACGACGTCTTCCCCTCCCGCATCACCCCCGACCGCTACCGCACCCGCCTCACCCAGGCCGCCGACGCGGGCGTCAACCTCGTACGCGTCTGGGGCGGCGGCCTCTACGAGAGCGACGACTTCTACGACGTCTGCGACGAACTCGGCCTGCTCGTCTGGCAGGACTTCCCCTTCGCCTGCGCCGCCTACCCCGAGGAGCAGCCGCTGCGCTCCGAGATCGAGGCCGAGGCCCGCGAGAACGTCACCCGCCTCATGCCGCACGCCTCCCTCGTCCTGTGGAACGGCAACAACGAGAACCTGTGGGGCTTCCGCGACTGGGACTGGGAGCCCGCACTCGACGGCGACTCCTGGGGCGAGGGCTACTACCTGGGCCTGCTGCCCCGCATCGTCGCCGAGACCGACCCCACCCGGCCCTACTGGGCCGGCAGCCCCTGGTCCGGCTCCTGGGACCACCACCCCAACGACCCCGCGCACGGCACCGCGCACTCCTGGGACGTCTGGAACCGCACCGACTACACGGACTACCTCGACACCGTCCCCCGCTTCGTCGCCGAGTTCGGCTGGCAGGCACCGCCCACCCACGCCACCCTGCGGCGCGCCCTGCCCGGCGAGGAACTCCACCCCACCTCACCCGGCATGCTGCACCACCAGAAGGCCGCCGACGGCAACGGCAAACTCCGGCGCGGCCTCGCCCGCCACTTCACCGTCCCCGAGAGCGGACCGGCCGGTTTCGACCGCTGGCACTACCTCACCCAGCTCAACCAGGCACGCGCCATCGCCACCGGCATCGCACACTGGCGCTCGCACTGGCCGCTGTGCGCGGGCACCGTCCTGTGGCAGCTCAACGACTGCTGGCCGGTGACCTCCTGGGCCGCCGTCGACGGCGACGAACGCCCCAAACCGCTGTACTTCACGCTGCGCGAGCTGTACGCGGACCGGCTGCTCACCGTGCAGAACCGCGACGGCCGCCCCACCGTCGTCGCCGACAACCAGTCCCCGGCCCCCTGGGACGCCGAGGTGACGCTGCGCCGTACGACCGCCGACGGCCGCACCCTCGCCGAGACGACGGTGACCGCGCGCGCCGGGGCACGCTCGGTCGCGCTCGCGGCGGTGCCCGACGATCTGCTGCCGGCCGCCGGTTCCACGACGGAGTTCCTGGTCGCGGACGTACCGGAAGGGCCGGGCGTGCTGCGGGCGCTGCACTTCCCCGTACGCGACCGGGAGTTCGCCTACCCCGCCCCGCGCTACGACGTGGCCGTCGTGGACCACGGCGACGTCGTGGACGTCGTCGTCACCGCCCGTACGCTGCTGCGCGACCTGCTGCTCCAGGCCGACCGGCTCGCCCCCACCGCCGTCGCCGACCGGGGACTGCTCACGCTGCTGCCCGGCGAGAGCGCCACCGTCCGCGTGCGCGGCTGGGAGGGCGCCGGGGCCGGCTCGACCGCCGCCGTACGCGCCGCGCTGTTCATGGTGGAGCCTGGCGAGGCCGTCCTCCCCTAGAGTCTGGCCACCCAAGGAAAGCGAGGCGCGCCGATGTCCGACGACGCACAGCGGATCCGGACCCTGATCGAGCAGTGGGCGGCGGCCGTGCACACGGGTGACATGGACCGTGTCCTGGCCGACCACGCCGCGGACATCGTGATGTTCGACGTGCCGCCGCCCCAGGAGGGCGTACGCGGGATCGACGCCTACCGCGAGACCTGGCCCGGCTTCTTCGAGTGGCAGGCGGGCGGTGCCACGTTCGACATCCTGGAGCTGGACGTCACCGCCGGGACCGACGTCGCGTACGCGTACGCCCTGCTGCGCTGCGCCACCCCGCAGCAGTCGGCCGAGCACCCGGAGGTCCGGCTGCGGCTGACCGTCGGGCTGCGCAAGGAGCACGGGCGCTGGGTGGTCGCGCACGAGCACCACTCGTTCCCCGACACCTCCGGCGACTCCTGACGGCCCACGCTCACCCGTCCAGGTCGACACGCACCGTCAGCAGATCCGTCCCCACCAGCCGCACCACCGCGCTGTTCCCGGTCGGCAGGCTCCGCAGCCGCGCGCGCGGGTCGTCGTCCGGCAGCGGGTGGGCGGTCCCCGTGTGCCAGGTCCCCTTGATGCGGACGCGGACCCTCGGGTCGGCCAGGATGTTCCGTACGTACTGCGACTTCGTCCCGTACTCGGACACCAGCCAGAACTCCTGACCGACCCTGGCCCCGCCGACCGGGGTGCGCCGGGGACGTCCCGACGTACGCCCCGTGGTCTCCAGCAGGATCTGCCACGGCATCCGGGACGACAGCGGATTGGCGACATGCCTCTGCAACACCGTGACGGCCCGGTGCTTCATCTCGTGGTAGCGCGACATCGGTGACTCTCCCGTTCCGTGCTCGCTGTACTGACGGCTTCGTATTGACGGCTTCTCATCCTTCTCTTACGCCGCTCATATGCTGCCATCACGCGCCCTGCCTATTTTTCACGCCATGTTCTTCACCTACCTCCGGCGCGAACTGCGCCGCCGCCGAAAGGCCGCGCTCGTCGTCGCCTCGGGGCTCGCACTCGGTATCGCGCTGGTCATCGTCGTCAACTCCGCGTCCGCGGGCATGCGGCAGGCTCAAGGAAAGGTGCTGGAGTCGCTGTACGGACTCGGCACGGACATGACCGTCACCAAGGCCGCCCCGCCCCCCTCCGAGGGCGGCCGGGAACGGCCGCGCTTCAACTTCGACGCGCAGGACGGCGACGAGACACAGAGCAGCGACATCGTGATGCCGCAGGGCTTCGAGACCCTCGCGTCCAGCACCGTCGGCAAGGTCGCCGACCAGACCGGTGTGGCGGGCGCCGTGGGCGGCCTCAGCCTCTCCGTGCTCAAGGTCGACGGCGAGTTCAAGCCCGGCGAGTTCGCCCCGAGGGAGAACACGAGCGGCGGCGGTGGCGGTGGTGGCGGTACGGGCGGTCCGCAGGGTGAAGTACGCGGCGGCGGAGCCAACTTCGACGTCAACTCCTACACCGTCTACGGCACCGACACCGCCCACCAGGACCTCGGCCCGCTGACCTCCTCCAAGATCACCGACGGCCGCACGTTCGAGACGACCGAGACCGACGCCGAGGTGGCCGTCGTCGACTCCGCCTACGCGAAGGAGAAGAAGTACAAGGTCGGCAGCGATGTCACCATCAAGGGAACGAAGTTCGAGATCGTCGGCATAGCCACCGCCGACAGCGGCGACGCCTCGGCCAACCTCTACATCCCGCTGAAGCAGGCACAGACCCTGTCCGACTCCAAGGACAAGGTCACCACGGTCTACGTCAAGGCCGACGACTCGCAGCAGATCGCCGCCGTCAAGTCGGCCGTCCAGAAGAACATCCCGGGCACCACCGTCACCACCTCCGCCGACCTCGCCGACCGCGTCTCCGGCTCCCTCTCCACCGCGTCCGACCTCGCCACCAGCGTCGGCAAGTGGCTGTCCATCGCCGTCCTCATCGCCGCGTTCGTCGTCGCCGGCCTGCTCACCATGTCGGCCGTCACCCGCCGCGTACAGGAATTCGGCACGCTCAAGGCCCTCGGCTGGAAGAGCGGCCGGGTCACCCGGCAGGTCGTCGGCGAGGCCATGGTCAACGGTCTGGTCGGCGGCGCGCTCGGCATCGCCGTGGGTGTGGCCGGCGCGTACGTACTGACCGCCGTCAGCCCCTCCCTCACCGCCGAGGTCGGCAGCGCGGCGGCCGGACCCGGCGGCGGTGGCGGCGGCATGATCAGGGCCGGCGGCCCCGCCGGACAGGCCGCGGACAAGGCCATCGAGATCGCCCTCACCGCGCCCATCTCCGCCGCCACGATCGCCCTCGCGGTCGGCCTCGCGGTGACCGGCGGCCTGATCGCGGGCGCCTTCGGCGGCTGGCGCGCCTCCCGCCTCCGGCCCGCCGACGCGCTGCGCCGCGTCGAGTAGCCCCGAGGTGAGCCCCGTGAAGCACCCCGAACTCATCGCAGCATCGCAGCAGTCCAGGAGTCGCACCATGTATGAACTCAGCGGCGTCACCAAGCAGTACCGCAGAGGCAAGGAGACCGTCGACGCGCTCGCCGGTGTCGATCTGACCATCGGGGAGGGCGACCGGCTCGTCATCAAGGGCCCCACCGGCGGCGGCAAGTCCACGCTTCTCCAGATGCTCGGCGGCCTCGACCGGCCCACCGCGGGCAGCATCCTGCTCGACGGCACCGACCTCGCCCGGCTCGGCGAGGCCAAACTCACCGCCGTACGGGGCCGGACCATCGGCTTCGTCTTCCAGAGCTTCAACCTCATCCCCACCCTCTCCGCGCTGGAGAACGTCGAGACGGCCCTGGTCCCGCTCGGCACCAAGGCCCCGGAGCGCCGCGAGCGCGCCGCCGAGGCCCTGCGCTCGGTCGGACTCGGCGAGCGCATGCGACACGTGCCGTCCGAGATGTCCGGCGGCCAGCAGCAGCGCGTCGCCATCGCGCGGGCGCTCGTCAAACAGCCCAAGGTGCTGCTCGCCGACGAACCCACCGGCAACCTCGACGAGTCCATGCGCGACGAGATCATGGAACTGCTCGAAGGGCTGTGGAAGGAGCACGGGCTGACCTTCGTGATGGTCACCCATGACAGCGCCATCGCCCGCCGCGCGACGCGCCTGGCCACCATCAGGCGCGTCGCGCGGCGGGC
>NZ_MDCR01000165.1 GCF_001723055.1 Streptomyces niveus | reverse complement strand
GGCGACCCGGCCCTGTTCGGCACCGGCCGCTTCATCGCGGGCCTCGGCCTCGGCGGGCTGATGCCGCTCTGCCTGGCCATGGTCATGGAGTTCGCCCCGCCCCGCAGGGCCGCCCTGATCACCGGCATCCTGATGACCTCGTACCACGCGGGCGGCNNCACGCGGGCGGCATGGCCGCCACGGGCCTCGGCCTGACCCTGGCCCCGTCGATCGGCTGGCGCTGGGTCTTCTGGGCCGGTGTGCTGCCCGTCGTGATCGCCGTACCGCTGCTGCTCAAACTGCTCCCCGAGTCGCCGGGCGTGCTCTTCGCGCGCGGCGACCTCGCGCGGGCCCACCAGGTCGCCGACCGCTACGGGCTGCCCCGGCCCACCGCCGCCGAGGCCCCCGAGGGCGGCGCCAAGGCCCGCTTCGCCGCAGTGCTCGCGCTGTTCCGCCCCGAGTCGCGCTGGGCGACCCCGCTCCTGTGGCTCGCCTCCTTCTGCGGGCTGCTCCTGGTGTACGGAGTGAGCACCTGGCTGCCACAGATGATGCGCGCGTCCGGCTACGGACTCAGCTCGTCCGTCAGCTTCCTCATGGTCATCAACGCGGGCGGCGTCGTCGGCATGCTCATCGCCGGCCGCACCGCCGACCGGTTCGGCGCGGTCAAGGTGTCGGCGATCTGGTTCGTACTCACCGCGATCGGGGTGCTGCTGCTCAAGTCGCATCTGCCGCTCGGCATCACCTACGTCGTGGTTGCCCTCACCGGGATCTTTCTCTTCAGCGCGCAGGTCATGGTGTACGCCGCCACGAACACCGTCTATCCGGCCGGAGAACGGGCCGCCGGGCTCGGCTGGGTCACCGGAGTCGGCCGTACCGGCGCGGTGCTCGGGCCCTGGCTGGGCGGCGCCTTCGTGGCGAACCAGAACGAGGGCTGGGGATTCACCACCTTCGCCCTGGCCGGTCTGCTCGGCGCGTTCGCCATCGTCCTCGTACCGCTCGCGGCCCGTACGGGACGGCGGTCCCCTCTCCCGGAACCGTCCCCGGCGTAACCCCGCGTGTCAGTGCGGAAGCGGCAACCCCGTGTAGTTCTCGGCCAGTTCGGCCGCCGCGTGCTTCGGCGAGGCGATGCGGTCGAGCTGGGCGAGCTGCAACCGGGTGTCGAAGGCGGACTGCGCGGGGTCGGTGTGCAGGGTCGTCGTCATGAAGTACGAGAAGTGCTCGGCCCGCCAGACCCGGCGCAGACAGGTGTCCGAATAGGCGTCGAGCAGTTCCTCGGAACCGGTCCTGGTGTGCTCGATCAGGGCGCGGGCCAGCACGATGACATCCGCCGCCGCCAGATTGAGACCCTTCGCGCCGGTCGGAGGAACGATATGGGCGGCGTCGCCCGCCAGGAACAGCCGCCCGAAGCGCATGGGTTCGGTGACATGGCTGCGCATCGGCAGGACCGCCGTGGAGAGCACCGGCCCGCGCGCCAGCCGCCCGCCGGGATCGGCGTCGATCGCGAAGCGGGCGTCCAGCTCGTCCCAGATCCGTTCGGCGGGCCAGTCGGCGGTGTCCGTGCCGTTGGGGACCTGGAGATAGAGGCGGCTCACCGAGGGCGAGCGCATGCTGGCGAGAGCGAAGCCGCGTGGCGAGTGGGCGTAGACCAACTCGTCGTGGACCGGGGGTGCTTCGGCGAGGATGCCCAGCCAGGAGTAGGGATAGGCGCGCGTGAAGTCCGTCCGGACCGATGCGGGGACACTCTCGCGCGCCACCCCGTGGAAACCGTCGCACCCGATGACGTACGAGCAGGTCAGCGTCTGTTCGCGGCCCTCGCGCAGATACCGGACCGAGGGCCGCGAGGTGTCCGCGCCGTCGACACCGAGCACCTGCGCGTCGAACAACAGCGGCCCGCCGTCGGCCAGTTGGAGCGCGATCAGATCCTTCACCACCTCCGTCTGCGCGTACACCGTCACTCGTCGGCCGCCGGTGAGCGCGGGGAAGTCGATGCGGTGGGCGCGCCGGCCGAAGCGCAGCTCGATCCCGTCGTGCGGCATTCCCTCGCGGTCCATGCGCTCGCCCGCCCCGGCGGCGCGCAGCGCGTCCACCGTGGCCTGTTCCAGGATCCCGGCCCGCTGGCGTCGCTCGACGTACGCGCGGTCGCGGCGCTCCAGGACGACGCTCGCGACACCCGCGTTGTGCAGCAGCCGGGCGAGCAGCAGCCCGGCGGGTCCACCCCCGACGATGCCGACGGTCGTACGCATCAGGACTCGCCCCCCGTCCCGAAGTCGAGGAACACCGTCTCGCCCGGTCCCTGGAGCCGGATGTCGAACCGGTACGCGCGCGGGCCCTCCGTACGCGCGAGGAGCGTGCCCCGCCGCTCCTCCGGTAGCGCGGACAGCACCGCGTCCCCGGCGGCGCCCCCGTCGACGTACGCCCGCGTGAACAGGTGACGGGTGAGTCCGCGCGCGAAGAGACACACCGACAGATAGGGCAGCGCGGCCGGTGGCGGCAGCGTCCGCACCACCCACTGCCCGTCCGCGTCGGTGGCGACCCGGGCGAATCCCGTGAAGTCGACGCCGTTGCGGCCGAGGAAGCCGCCGGTCACCGGGTCGCGCCGAAGCGATCCGGGCTCCCCGGCGAGCGACCCGTCGGGCGCCGCCTGCCAGGTCTCCACGAGCGCGTCCGGCACGGGCTCGCCCGCACCGTCGTACACGCGTCCGCGCACGGTGATCGCCTCCGGATGCCCCACGGGCGCGACGTCGCCGCCGCCGGGGAAGGGCAGGGCGTATCCGTAGAACGGGCCGATCGTCTGGGAGGGGGTCGGTGCGCGCATCAGTGGTCCTCCTCGGGATCCGGGAGCGTGGCGGCGGGGCCGTCGAGCACGATGTCCCAGCGGTACCCCAACGACCGTTCCGGAGTGGAGAGCCGGTGGTCGTACGCCGCCACCAGACGGGCCCGCGCCGCGGCGTCGGTGACGGACTGGAGTATCGGGTCGTACGGGAAGAGCGGGTCGCCGGGGAAGTACATCTGGGTCACCAGACGCTGCGTGAACGCCGTCCCGAACAGCGAGAAGTGGATGTGCGCGGGCCGCCAGGCGTTGGTGTGGTTGCGCCACGGATAGGCGCCCGGCCTGACCGTGGTGAACGCGTACGCCCCCTGATCATCCGTCAGGCACCGTCCCACGCCCGTGAAATGGGGGTCGAGAGGTGCCGGGTGCTGATCGCGCTGATGCGCGTACCGGCCCGAGGCGTTGGCCTGCCACACCTCCACCAGCTGCCCGCGCACCGGCCGCCCGCCGCGATCCAGCACCCGCCCGGCGACGGTGATCCGTTCGCCGAGCGGCTCGCCCTGGTGCTGCCGGGTCAGATCCGCGTCCAGCGCGGTGATGTCGGTGACCCCGAAGACCGGACCGTGCCACTCGGCGGCCTCCGGGTCGGCGCCGACCCGCAGCAGCGGCTTACGCGGATGACGCAGGGCACTGCTGCGATACGGCGGATAGTCACGCCCGGGATGCGACGGCGGCACGCCTCCGGCCGCCACGGCCCGCGCGGTCGACTCCCGCGCCGCGGCGATCTCCGCGCTGATCTCGTCCTGGGTGGGGGCCACTCGACTCACCTCTCCCGGACCGGGGCGCCGGTCCGCCGTCGTATCTCGTCGGCCGTGACCCCGTCGGCGGTCTCGACCAGGACCAGCCCGCCGGGCGTGATGTCGAGCACCCCGAGATCCGTGATGACGCGCCGCACACACGCCCGCCCGGTGAGCGGCAGCGAGCACCGCTCGACGATCTTCGGCGAACCGTCCTTCGCGGTGTGCTCGGTCAGGACGATCACCCGCCCGGCCCCGTGCACCAGATCCATCGCCCCGCCCATCCCGGTGATCATCCGTCCGGGCACCGACCAGTTGGCGAGATCACCGGCGGCCGACACCTGCATCGCACCGAGGACGGCGACATCGATGTGGCCGCCCCGGATCATCCCGAAGGACAGCGCGGAATCGAAGAACACGGCCCCGGGCAGGACGGTCACCGTCTCCTTGCCCGCGTTGATGAGATCGGGATCGACCTCGTCGTCCGTGGGATAGGGCCCGACCCCGAGCAGTCCGTTCTCCGAATGCAGGACCACATCGGCGTCCTCGGACAGAAAGCCCGGGATCAGGGTGGGCAGACCGATACCGAGATTGACGTACGTCCCCGGAGCCAGCTCGGCTGCCGCGCGGGCCGCCATCTCACCGCGTGACCAGGCCATCAGCCGCGTACCGTCCTGTTCTCTATCCGCTTGTCGGCGGCCTCGGCGGGGCCGAGCGCCACCACGCGCTGTACGAAGACACCGGGCACATGCACGGTGTCCGGATCCAGCTCGCCCGGTTCGACCAGCTCCTCCACCTCGGCGACGGTCACGCGACCGGCCATCGCGGCAAGGGGGTTGAAGTTGCGGGCGGCCCGGTGGAAGACGAGATTGCCGTGCCGGTCGCCGCGAGCGGCCCGTACCAGCGCGAAGTCCGTCGTGATGCCGAACTCGAGGATGTGCTCCCGGCCGTCGAAGAACCGGCTCTCCTTGGCGGGGGACGCCTTCACCACCTCGCCGTCAGGCCCGTACCGCCAGGGCAGCCCCCCGTCGGCGACGAGGGTGCCGACGCCGGCGGGCGTGTAGAAGGCGGGGATTCCGCAGCCACCGGCCCGCAGCCGCTCGGCGAGCGTGCCCTGCGGGACCAGCTCCACCTCGACCTCGCCGCCCAGATAGCGGCGGGCGAACTCCTTGTTCCGGCCGATGTACGACCCGGTGACCCGGGCGATCCGGCCGGCGGCGAGCAGCCTGCCGAGACCTTCGCCGTCCAGCCCGCAGTTGTTCGACACGACGCTCAGACCGCCGGAGCCGAGGCGAAGGAGGGCGTCGATCAGCTCGTTCGGTACGCCGCAGAGCCCGAAGCCGCCGACGGCGAGCGAGGCGCCGTCGGGGATGTCGCCGACCGCGTCGGCGGCGGACTGGCTGACCTTGTCCATGGGGACTCCTTGCCGGGCGCGGTGGGGCTCGGGAAGCGTCCGGCTTTGACTTGTTCGCCAGATGAACTAGAGTTCATTCACTGCTCGACCTGAGTGTGCGGTTCCCCGGCGACGGGTGTCAACGCTTTGCGGGAAGCTTCCAGGTCCCGGACCGCTGCCCCGAGGAGATCCGATGCCCGAAGCGATGCCCGTCGATCTGCCGGACGAGAGATCCGCGGCGCCCGGTCCGCCGCCCGAGGCCGTCGGCCCGCTGATGCGCGGCATCGCCGTGCTGCGCGAGGCCGGCGACGCGGGCGGCCGGGTGCCCCTGAGCGACCTGGTCCGCTCCACCGGCCTGGCCCGCTCCACCGTCGACCGGATCGCGGCCACCTTCGCCCGCATGGGGTACGTCCGGGTGGACGGCCACTGGCTCACCCTCGCGCCGCGTCTGATGGAGCTGGGCAACGCCTATCTCGCGGCCCTGCGGCTGCCCGCCCTGCTCGGACCGCTCGCCGAGCGACTCGCCGACGAACTGGACGAGTCGGTGTCCCTGGCCGTGCCCGACGGCGACGGGATCCGCTTCGTCCACCAGAGCACCCGGCGCCGCACGATGTCCCTCACCTTCCGTATCGGCGACCTGCTCCCCGCCGAACGCACCGCGCCCGGACCGCTGTTCGCCACCGACTGGGACGAGCGGGACTGGGCGCGCTGGCGCGCGCGCCGCGCGGCCGACCTCGAGGGGAGGAGCTTCCCGGCGGCGCCGCCCCGGACCGACGACGTGCCCGACCTCGCAGGCCGCGTCGCCGACGAAGGCGGGCGGGGCGTGGGCGTCGACGACCAGCTGATCGAGCCAGGCCTGGTCGCCGTCGCCGTACCGGTAAGGGCCCCCGACGGCACGATCGCCTGCGCGCTGAGCGCCGTGAGCCACACCAGCCGCCACAGCGCGACGTCCCTGCGAAAGGCCCTGCTGCCGCGCGTACGGAAGGCGGCGGATGACATGGAGCGGGTACTCCGGGAGCCGCCTCCACCGGCTGCCGGCCGCCCTTCGGCGGCGGGCCTCGCCGACTGGACCTCCGCCACGAAGCAGGAACTCGGCGCCGGGTTCGTCGAATCCCTGGCCCGTGGCCTCACCGTCGTGACGGCCTTCGGCGAGGACCGGCCCGAACTCACGCTGAGCGCCGTCGCCGAGGCGACCGGACTCGCCCGTGCCACCGCCCGCCGCGCCCTGATCACCCTGGAGCACCTCGGCCACGTCACCTCGGCCGGGCGTACCTTCCGCCTCACCCCGAGGGTCCTCGCCCTCGGCTACCCCTCGCTCTCCCGCACGACCCTGGCCGAGATCGCCACCCCCCACCTGGCGGCGCTGGTGCAGCGGGTCCACGACTCAGCGTCCCTCGCGGTCCTGGTGGGCGACGACATCCAGTACACGGCGCGCGTGTCCACCACCCGGATCATGAGCGTCAACATCTCCCTCGGCACCAGATTCCCGGCCTACGCCGCCTCGATGGGCCGGGTCCTGCTCGCCGACCGACCGCCCGCGCACCGCCTGCCGGCCACCGAACTGAAACCCCTCACCCCGCGCACGACGACCGACCCGGCCCAACTCGCCGCACTCCTCGACCAGGTGGCCGAGCAGGGCCACGCGCTGGTGGACGAGGAGTTGGAGGAGGGCCTGCGCTCCCTCGCGGTCCCGGTCCGTGACCGCACCGGCCGCGCGGTGGCGGCGCTCAACGTGGCGATGCACAGCAGCCGACGCACGGTCGAGGAGTGCCTGACCGACGTGCTGCCCGAACTCCGCACCACGGCCGCCGCGATCGAGGCGGACCTGCACATCGCGGGCCGCTTCACCCGTATCCCGGCCTAGGGCGTGTCCGNNACGGGGGAGAGCGTGCGTGCCAGACGCCGTGAGCCAGACGGGACTTTACGGACACGCCCTAGGCGGTGTCCTGGTCGGCCAGCCGTTCCCTGGCCTCCGCGAGGTCCGTCTCCGTCGGGGCGTCGTCCTGGGTCAGGCTGCGCCGCCAGTAGCCGGTGAAGTGGACCGAGCGCCTGTCGAGCCCCCGCTCGCCGACCAGATGCCGGCGCAGCGCCCGTACCGCGCCCGCCTCGCCGCCGAGCCAGGCGAACACCGAGCCCGGCGGGAACACCGCCGCCCGCACCGCGTCCACCAGCGGCGGGGCGCCGGCCGCCGACGCGGCGCGGTGCAGCCAGTGCACCGTCAACTCGCCCGCCGAATCGAACCGTTGCTCCTCCGCGGCGTCCCACACCTCCACGTACACCACCGCACGCGCCCCCGCCGGCAGCGCCTCGACGATCGTGCCGATCGCCGGCAGCGCCGACTCGTCACCGGCCAGCAGCATCCAGTCGGCGGTCCCGAGCGGTACGGGCTCCGCGAAGTACGCGGACGGCCCGAACATCCCGAGCACATCGCCGGACCTCGCCGACCGCGCCCACCGGGTCGCGGGTCCGTGCCCCTCCCCCTCGTGCAGGACGAAGTCGATGTCGATCGTGCCCGAGGCCGGGTCGTGCGCCCGGACGGTGTAGCTGCGCGCCCAGGGCCGCTCGTCCTCCGGGATCGCCTGGAACGCCCCGTACCAGCGCATCGGGTCCCCGTCGGCGCCGGGCTCGGGCAGTACGGGGGCGGTCTGCCCCGGCCGGGGGAAGTAGAGCTTCACCTGCTGGTCGGGGCCGTCGTACGTGAAATCGGCCAGGGCCCGGCCGCCGAAGGTGACGCGGACCATGTGCGGCGAGAGCCGCCGTACCGCCGAGACCTCGACGACGCGAACCGGCAAGGAGGCGGCCGCGGGCGTGTCTGTGTGACGTGTCATGCCGTGACGTTCGCAGCCGTCACCGACACGCCACCGACACGCCGCCTACAGCGCCGCCGCCACCGCGTCCACGAAACGCGCGTGCCCCCGGTGACTGCACGGCGCCTCCGGATTCCACGCCACGGTGCGTACCCGCTCCTGAAGGGCGCGCCAGTGGCCGTCGCCGCGCAGCGCGTCCGGCGTGGCCGCGTTCGCCCGTACGTCCCCGAGCACGACGTCCGGATCCAGCGCGAGGGCCTGCGCCCAGTCGGTCGTGCACCAGTTGCCGCCCGCCCCGTGCCCGGGATCGAGCAGATCGACGCCGAGCGCCGACAGCGCCCGCAGGTCGGGCCAGGTGCCGGGCCGCGCCAGATGTACGGAGCCGGGCCCGGCGGCCGACAGGGCGAGCACCCGGGCCGCCGCGGGCCGCGCGGTGAGCGTACGGAGCCGGTCCCGCGCCCACGCCAGGTCCTGTACGTCCGGCTCGCGCGGCGCGCCCAGCGAGCGGGCGAGCGCCGTGAACCGGTCCCTGATCCCCTCCAGCGGCCGGTCCTTGCCCACGTCGATGACGACCACGGGCACCTGCTCCTCCAGATGTTTCGCCGCCTCCGGATCGATGCCGTAGATCTGCCCGCCGCCGTAGCTGACGGCGACCAGCAGGTCCGGTCCGGCGGCGGCGACGGCGTCCGGGTCGACCGAACTTCCCGCGCCGAAATCCCTGGTGGAGCCGAGCGGCAGCCCGCCGGCCTTCGCCGGGTCGGGGGAGTCGCCGTCGTGGTGGGAGCCGAAGACACCCAGGGGACGCAGGCCGTGGTCCCACAGGGTCGCGCCCGCCTGTATGTAGGCCACCACCCGGTCCGGGCGGCGGGGCGCGACGGTGAGATGGCCGCGATCGTCCGTGAACTCCCAGCTGCTGTACGGGGACATGGCGTCGCCTCGTTCCGCTCTCGTGGTGCGGTTTCTGAGTGTGACCCTGCCCGGCGGCCGGCGCCGGAACGTCCAACCGTACGCCGGTCAGGGCTCGATGAGACCGGCCCTGATGGCGTATCGAGTCAACTCCACCCGGTCCTTGAGCCCCAGCTTCTGGAGCAGATTGGCGCGATGGCGCTCGACCGTCTTGGCGCTGATGACCAGCAGGTCGGCGATCTCCTTCGACGAGTGGCCCTCGGCGACGAGCTTGAGGATCTCCTCCTCCCGTACGGTCACGGCCTTCTCCGGGACGCTGTCGCCCTGCCGCACCCGGTCGAGGTAGTTGCGGATGAGCGCGGTGACGGCGCCCGGATAGAGGAACGGCTCGTCGCGCATCGCGGCCCGGCACGCCTCCAACAGGTCCCGGTCCGCGACCGACTTGAGCACATAGCCGCTCGCGCCGCACTTCAGCGCCTCGAAGAAGTACTGCTCGTTGTCGTACATCGTCAGGATCAGGATGCGCGTGTCCGGGAGCAGCCTGGAGAGTTCACGCGCCGCCTGGAGGCCGGTGAGCCTCGGCATCGCGATGTCGAGAATGGCCAGATCGGGGCGGTGTTCGCGGGCCAGCTCGATGGCCTCGGCGCCGTCGCCCGCCTCCGCGACCACCGTCAGGTCCGGCTCGCCGTCGAGGATCAGCCGCACCCCGCGCCGGACGAGGGCGTGGTCGTCGGCGAGGAGGATCCGGGTAGGACCGGACGCGGGAGGGGAGTTGGGGTCGGTCATGGCGGTCAGTGGCTCCCGTTCGTGAGGTGTCCGGCGGCCGGTGCGACGCGTCCGGCGGGGACGTGCAGGCGTACCTCCGTACCACCGCCCGGCACGTCGCCCACCGACACCTCGGCGCCGATCAGCAGCGCGCGCTCGCGCATGCCCCGGATGCCCGCGCCCTCCGGCGCCGTACCGATTCCGCGTCCGTCGTCCCTGACCAGCAGTTCGACCCCGAGCGCTCCGTGGTGCAGCGCCACCCCGACCTGCTGGGCGCGCGCGTGCCGGACGATGTTGGTGAGTCCTTCCTGGGCGACCCGGTAGAGGACCAGCTCGACCTCCTCGTCCAGCGGCGGGAGATCGGTGTCGAAGCTGCGCCTGAGGGCGAGTTCGGTGTGGGTGGTGGTCTCGTTCGTCAGCGCCTTGAGCGCGCTGATCAGCCCCAGCTCCTCCAGCACGCCGGGGCGGAGCCGGCGGGCGATGCGGCGGATCTCGTCCAGGCTGTCCCGGGTGGTCTCCTGCACCTGGAGCAGTTCGTCGCGCAGCGGCTCCGGCACCCGGTCGGCGACGCGCCGCAGTTCGAGCAGTACGGCGGTCAGCGTCTGGCCGATCTCGTCGTGCAACTCCTGGGCGATCCGGCGGCGTTCGGCCTCCTGCGCGGAGAGCGCGAGAGCGCTGCTGGCCGCGCGTTCGGCCTCCAGCCGGTCCAGCATCGTGTTGAACGTCCTGATCAGTTCGGCGATCTCCCCGTGTCCCGAGACGACCGGCCGGGGGCCCGGACGCAGCAGGTCGGTGGTGGTCATCGCACGGGTGAGCCGTTGCAGCGGGCCGAGTCCGACCCGCAGCAGCGCGGCGTTCGCGACCAGCATGGCGGCCAGACCGGCGGCCATGATCATCGCCTCGGTCAGCAGGACCGGCGTGGAGACGGTGACGGGGCCGAGCAGCAGCAGCGCGGTCGCCGCGAACAGCACGGCGGCGTTGAGCAGGAAGATGCGCCAGAACAGGGACACGGAGTACGGCCTCCTCGGGGTGGTCCTCCCACTATCGCCGGTACGCGCCACGACTCCCCGCCACCCCCGGGCGTCCGCATGTCCCGCGACGCCGGATACATGTCCCACACCCCCGGATATGGGTGCCGGCACCGATGGTCGCGGTGGTGCGCGACGGGTGATCGTGGACACAGACGATCCGGCGGGTCCACCCGGTGGGGCCCGCGCCCGGCGGAGTCGGAGAAGGAGGTTCCATGAAGGCCCCCGACGAGGACCGGCTTCTCGACGACCTCGCCGACCGGCTGCGGGACGACGACCCGCGCTTCACCGCCGCCTTCGTGGAAGGCCGCCCCTGCCGCCCCCGTGAGTACCGGCGCGGCGCCGCGTGGCTGACCCTCGCCGTCGGGCTCGCGCTGCTCGGGGCGGGCATCGTGCTGGGACACGGACTTCTGCTGGCGGGCGGCCTCGTGGTGTCCGGCGCGGCCGGGCATCTCTTCGACCCGAACCGGGAGCACATCCGGCGCGGCACTCCGCCGCCCTCCTGACGGAGCTGGCGCTCGAACGCCCCCGTACGGACCTGGCGCCTGAACGCCCTCCGTACACTCGTCAATACCACCGCGAATCACCGCAATCGACCCATTTTCCTTTACGTTAAAATGGTCAACGAGTTGCCGTCGCGCGGTTGAGCGCTGGGCCGCTCATTGCCGATCGGTGGTCGAGGCGGAGGGGCGACTCATGGACGAGCGCACCCGTACCCCCTTAGAACCTGTCTTGTCCCGGCCGGCCGCCGGCGACTGACGGGCCCCCGTCGTGCCGGATGGTGGAGAATTCCCCCGGCCAGGGGCCTCGCGGCCCACCCACCGCCAACGCATGCCCGCATGCCCGCCTGGAGCGACTTCCTATGGAGCACACCGCTCACGTCAGCAAGACCGCCCTGCCCGGGGTCGGTACCCGCTACGACCTCAACACCGACTCCGGCCGTCATATCTCCGTCGTGGTGCACCAGGACGGGCGCCGCATCGTCGCCTTCCACGACGTCGAGGACGACGACGCCTGCAAGGACTCCACCCCGCTCGCCCCGCACGAGGCGACGGCGCTCTCCAAACTCCTGATGCCGGACCCGGTCGGACATCTGCACCAGCACCTGGAGATCGACCTCGTCACGGAACACATCCCGATCACCAAACGCTCCCCCTTCGCGGGACGCACGCTCGGCTCCACCCAGGCCCGTGCCCGCACCGGCGCGTCCATCGTCGCCGTCCTGCGCCGTACCGACGCCGTCCCCTCGCCCACCCCGGACTTCCGCTTCGCACTGGGGGACACGCTCGTCGTCGTCGGCACCAGGGAAGGCGTGGACGCCGTCGCAGAACTGATCACCGGAGGATAATCGCCCGTGCACGACACGACCGCGCTGCTCATCGAACTCGGGGCCGTCATCCTCGGCCTGGGCCTGCTCGGCCGGCTCGCCGGGAGGGTGGGCTTCTCGCCCATCCCGCTCTACCTCCTGGCGGGACTCGCCTTCGGCCACGGCGGCCTGCTCCCCATGGCGGCCAGTGAGGAGTTCATCGCCACGGGCGCCGAGATCGGTGTCATCCTGCTCCTCCTCCTGCTCGGGCTGGAGTACAGCGCCTCCGAACTCGTCACCAACCTCAAGACCCAATACCCCTCCGGCATCGTCGACTTCGTACTGAACGCGACTCCCGGCGCCGTCGCCGCGCTCGTACTCGGCTGGGGCCCGGTCGCCGCCGTCGCGCTCGCCGGCGTCACCTGGATCTCGTCGTCCGGCGTCATCGCCAAGGTGCTCGGCGACCTCGGCAGACTCGGCAACCGCGAGACCCCCGTCATCCTCGGCGTCCTGGTCATCGAAGACCTCGCCATGGCCGTCTATCTGCCGCTGCTCACCGCGCTGTTGGCCGGGCTGAGCCTGGCGGGCGGCAGCCTCACGCTGCTCATCTCGCTCGGCAGCGTGGGTGTCGTGCTGTACGTCGCGCTGCGCCACGGCCGCCTCATCAGCCGCGCGGTCTCCTCCGACAATCCGGAGATGCTGCTCCTGGTCGTCCTCGGACTGACCGTGCTCGTCGCGGGCGTCGCCCAGGAACTCCAAGTCTCCGCCGCCGTCGGCGCGTTCCTCGTCGGCATCGCGCTCTCCGGGGAAGTGGCCGAAGGCGCCCACAACCTGCTCGCGCCGCTGCGTGACCTCTTCGCCGCCGTCTTCTTCGTGTTCTTCGGTCTGAACACCGATCCGGCCGCCATCCCGCCGGTGCTTGTGCCCGCGCTGATCCTGGCCGTCGTCACCGCGCTGACGAAGATCGCCACGGGCTGGTACGCGGCGCGCAGAGCGGGCGTCAAGACGGCGGGCCGCTGGCGGACGGGCGGCACCCTCGTCGCGCGCGGCGAGTTCTCCATCGTCATCGCGGGTCTGGCCGTCGGTGTGGAGCCCCGCATCGGGCCGCTGGCCACCGCGTACGTGCTGATCCTGGTCATCCTCGGGCCGCTGGCGGCCCGTTGGACCGAACCGCTGGCCCGGCGCTTCACCCCGAAGCAGCCGCCGAAGGCGCCGCCGGTCACCGAGAAGTCCGGTGCCGAGGAGTCCGGCGCCGAGGAGTCGGGCACGGGCACGGAGACATCTGTCATGCCAGGGGCGCCCGACACGGCTCCCTCGCACGGCTGAGGTCCGGAACCGCGCCGAAGGGGCGTGGAGCGCGCGTCACGCGCTCCACGCCCCTTCGGGTCCAGCCGACGCGGTACGAGTCGTCAGACCCCGACACCGAAGTCGGCGGCGATGCCGGACAGGCCACTCGCGTAACCCTGGCCGACGGCGCGGAACTTCCACTCGGCGCCGTTGCGGTACAGCTCGCCGAAGACCATCGCGGTCTCGGTCGCCGCGTCCTCGCTGAGGTCGTAGCGCGCGAGCTCGGCGCCGCCGTCCTGGTTCACCACGCGGATGAACGCGTTACGGACCTGGCCGAAGCTGTGGCCGCGGGACTCGGCGTCATGGATGGACACCGGGAAGACGATCTTGGTGATCTCGGCGGGTACGGCCGCCAGGTTCACCTTGACGACCTCGTCGTCACCCTCGCCCTCACCGGTCAGGTTGTCACCGGTGTGCTCGACCGAACCGTCGGGGCTCTTGAGGTTGTTGTAGAACACGAAGTTCTTGTCGGTGCCGACCTTGCCGGCCTCGTTGACCAGCAGGGCGCTGGCGTCCAGGTCGTAGTCGGTACCGGTCGTCGTGCGGACGTCCCACCCGAGACCGACCAGGACGGCTGTCAGGCCCGGCGCCTCCTTGGTGAGCGAGACATTGCCGCCTTTGGACAGGGAAACTCCCACGCTGCTCCTCCTGAGTTGAGCTGGTGACCGTTACAAAAATCTACAACACTGTAGAAGTGTGTGCGGAGCGGCGGAGCTGCCACGCCGGAGCCACGCCGTAGGTGCGCCGGATGGACCCCGACCGCACGCCCGGAACGGAGGGAGACGGTGTGAGAGAACAGATCGGTGGAGACGGCGGCCCGGACGGGCGCCCGCGCCGGCGCGGCCAGGGTGAGCTGGAGGCCCAGGTGCTCGCCGTACTGCGGCAGGCGCCCGGACCGGTCAACGCGGGCTGGGTGCTCGACCGGCTCGGCGGGGACCTCGCGTACACCACGGTCATGACCATCCTGACCAGGCTCCAGGCGAAACGGGCGGTCACCCGTGAGCGGGTGGGCCGGTTCTTCGAATGGTGCGCGACCTCCGACGAGGCGGGGCTCGCGGCCCTGCGGATGCGCCGGGTGCTGGACGCCGAGTCGGACCGCGAGGCCGTACTGGCGCGCTTCGTCACCACCCTCTCGCCGGACGACGAGCAGTTGCTGCGTGACCTCCTCGGTCTGCCCGAGGACGGGGCGGAGGACTGACCGGATGGGAGTGTTCGTCCTGCTGCCGCTGCTGCTGCCCCTGACCGCGCTGCCGATCGCGCGCCTCGCCGAGCGGCATCTCCATCCCCGCGTCGCCACCCGGCTGCTGTCGGCGCTGGCCGCCGTACTCGCGGCGTGCAGCACGGTGTGCCTGGGACTGCTGGTGGTCGTCGGTACGGTGCAGCTGCCCGGCCATCCGCTGCCCGACGCCTGGGCCGACCGGGAGGCCCGTACCACCGCGCCGTACGAGGAGACGGCGGGCAAGGGCGCGGTGATCGCGCTGCTCGCCGTGGCCGTCTCGTGGTCGACGGCCGTGCGCAGACACCGCCGGGTGCGCCGCCAGGCGGAGCTCGCGCTGGCCGGGGTGCCGGGCGGCGAGCTCGCCGTACTGCCGGACGAGGCCGCGTACGCGTACGCGCTGCCGGGCGTACGGAGCCGGGCCTCCCGGGGGCTCCTGGGGTGGGTCCTGTCTCTCATGACGAGCCCGGTCGGCCCGGGGGGCCGGATCGTCGTCTCGACGGCCATGCTCGCGTGTCTGGACGCCGGGGAACGCGCGGCGCTCGTCGCCCACGAACGGGCCCATCTCGCCGGACGCCATCACCGCTATCTGCTCGCTGTCCGCTTCGCGGCGCGGGCCAACCCGTTGCTGATGCCGTTGCGGTCGGCCGTCGCGTACACGGCGGAGCGGTGGGCGGACGAGGAGGCGGCCCGGGTGACGGGCGAGCGGCGGGTGGTGGCGCGCGCCATCGGCAAGGCGGCGCTCGTCTCGCGTGGCACGCCCACTCCGACGCTGGCGGGCTTCGCCGCGCCGGGACCCGTGCCGCGCCGGGTGGCCGCGCTGCTGGCGCCGGCTCCGTCGCCCGTCAGCTGGCCGCCGGTGTTCACCGCGGTGGGGCTGGCGGCCTGGGCCGCCGCGGCCGGGACGCTCGGATCGGCGCTCTCCTCGGCGAACGCGACGCTCACGCTGTTCCTGGTCCTGGAGGCGGGCCCGCTGTGACAGCGTCGGCCGGGCCGCACTGGCGGCCCGGCCGGCGACGACGGGCCTCGCGGGGCTCGTCCTGTGCGTCCTGTCCGTACTAGACGTCGAACTCCTGCGGCTGGAGATCGAGCGCGAAGCACGCCTCGCGTACGACGGCCCGCTCCTGCGCGTCGAAGTTGCCGTCGGCGCCGCCGATGACGATGCCGATCTGGATGACGGCACGCGCCTCGGTCGGCTTCTTCTTCGCCTTGGCGACTTCCTGGAGCACGTTGACCTTGGCGAGCGCCGGGTCGGCGAGGAGCTGGTTCAGGTAGTCGTCGAAGCGCTTCTGCAGATCGGCGGGCGGGAAGTTCCGCAGTACCTCGTTGGTCGTGATCAGCTGCGTGACGCGCTGGCGCTCGGCGTGGTCGATGGAACCGTCGGCCGCCGCGACCAGTGCGCACATCGCCATGCTGGCGTCCCGGAACGAACCGCTCTTGAGGTCGTTCTTCTTCGCCTCCAGCTGGGTCTGCATCGTCTGGGCGGATTCCTTGATGCGATCCCACAGGGCCATGAGTGCTCCGTATGTCTCGGGCTGCCCGTACCGGGGGAAGGGGTGGCACGGACAGTCGCTGTTTCTACAGTGATGTAGAAGTTATCAGGTCTCCCAAGTACCGTCCGTGCTCCCGGCGATGTGCCCCCGGCGCGGCGGTGCGCCCTACGCGCCGTCGGGCCCGGCCGGTGCGGCGCTGATCTCGCGGAGCGCCTCGGTGAGCCAGTCGACCCACAGCCGCTCCAGATCCATCCCGGCGCGCAGCACCAGATGCCGCAGCCGGTCCGCCTCTGTCGGCGCCTCCGTCCGCTCGGGCGTCGTCTCGGCCGCCGTTCCGGGCCTGCCGGAGAAGTCCCGTGCCTCGATGTCCGCGTAGTCGGCCAACTGCCGCTCATGGAGCGCGAGATGGCGGCGCAGCTCGTCGGGCAGTCCGTCGGTGCCGACCACCGCCGCCGCCCGCATCCTCAGCAGCAGCGCGTCCCGGACAGGCTTCGGATCCTCCCTGCCCGACACCCACCCGGTCAGCTCCGCACGACCGGCCGGCAGCACCTCGTACTCCTTCTTGCGCCCCCGGGCCGGCCGCTGCGACGCCAGGGCGCGGATGCATCCCGACCGCTCCAGCCTCCCCAGCTCCCGGTAGATCTGCTGATGCGTCGCCGACCAGAAGTAGCCGATCGAGCGGTCGAAGCGACGGGCGAGTTCCAGACCCGACGAAGGTCTTTCGAGGAGGGCGGTGAGGATGGCGTGGGGGAGGGACATGACCGCATCCTAAAAGTTCGGCTTTCGGTCAACCGCCGCTCAGATGACGGCGGCGAGCCGCGTCCCCTGGTCGATCGCGCGCTTGGCGTCGAGTTCGGCGGCGACGTCCGCGCCGCCGATCAGATGCGCGCGGGCCCCGGCCGCGCGCAGCGCGTCGTACAGCTCGCGCCGTGGCTCCTGACCCGCGCACAGGACGACGGTGTCCACCGGCAGGACGGTGCGGGCGCCGTCGACGGTGAGATGCAGGCCCTCGTCGTCGATACGGTCGTAGACGGCGCCCGCGACGGTGGTGACTCCCCGGTGGCGCAGCTCGGTGCGGTGGATCCACCCGGTGGTTCTGCCAAGTCCCGCGCCGACCTTCCCCGTCTTGCGCTGGATCAGATGGACCGTCCTCGGCGGCTTGGGCCGTACGGGCTCCCGCAGGCCGCCGGGGGAGCGGTAGCCGGTGTCGACCCCCCACTGCCGGAAGTAGGCGTCCGCGTCCAGACTCGCCGACTCGCCGCCGTCGGTGAGGAATTCGGCCACGTCGAAACCGATGCCGCCCGCGCCGATGATCGCCACGCGCTCACCGACGGCGGCGCCGCCGCGCAGGACGTCGAGGTAGCTGACCACGCGGGCGTGGTCGATGCCGGGGATGTCCGGCGTACGCGGGGTGACGCCGGTCGCCACGACGATCTCGTCGTACCCGGCCGCCTCGCCCGCCAACTCGTCCACCGTGACATGGGTGTTGAGCCGTACGTCCACGCCGAGCCGCGCCAGCCGGCCACGGAAGTAGCGCAGCGTCTCGCCGAACTCCTCCTTGCCGGGGATCCTTCTCGCGACGTCGAGCTGCCCGCCGATCTCGGCCGCCGCGTCGAACAGCGTGATGTGGTGCCCGCGTTCGGCGGCGGACACCGCGCACGCGAGACCCGCGGGTCCGGCGCCGACGACGGCTATCCGCTTGGCGCGCCGGGTGGGGGAGAGGACCAGCTCGGTCTCGTGGCAGGCACGCGGATTGACCAGGCAGGAGGTGATCCTGCCGCTGAACGTGTGGTCCAGACATGCCTGGTTGCAGCCGATACAGGTGTTGATCGTGTCGGCCTCCCCGGTCCGCGACTTCGCGACGAAGTCGGGATCGGCGAGGAAGGGACGGGCCAGGGAGACCATGTCGGCGCGCCCGTCGGCCAGCAACTCCTCAGCCACCTCAGGGGTGTTGACGCGGTTGCCGGTGATCAGCGGTACGGAGACCGAGCCCATCAGCGCCTTGGTCACCCAGGTGTACGCGCCGCGCGGCACGGACGCGGCGATCGTCGGGATCCGCGCCTCGTGCCAGCCGATCCCGGTGTTGATCAGTGTCGCGCCCGCCGCCTCGATCTTCCGGGCCAGCGTGACGACCTCGGCGAGCGAGGAGCCGCCCGGCACCAGGTCGAGCATCGACAGCCGGTAGATGAGGATGAAGTCGGGGCCCACGCGCTCCCGGATCCGGCGGACGATCTCCAGCGGGAAGCGGACGCGGTTCTCGTAGTCGCCACCCCACCGGTCCTCGCGCCGATTGGTGCGCGCGGCGATGAACTCGTTGATGAGATAGCCCTCGGAGCCCATGACCTCGACGCCGTCGTAGCCCGCCAGCCGCGCCAGCTCCGCCGCCCGTACGAAGTCCTCGACCGTCTCCTCCACCTCGTCGTCGGTGAGGGCGTGCGGGACATGGGGGCTGATCGGGGCCTGGAGCGCGCTCGGTGCCACCAGGTCCGGGTGGTAGGCGTAGCGCCCGAAGTGCAGGATCTGCATCGCGATCCGGCCGCCGGCGGCGTGCACCGCCGAGGTCACCTGCCGGTGCCCCTCGGCCTCCGCCTCGGTCGTGAGCCGGGCGCCGCCCTCGTACGGCCGCCCCCGGTCGTTGGGCGCGATGCCGCCGGTCACGATCAGACCGACGCCGCCGCGTGCGCGGGCGGCGTAGAAGGCGGCCATCCGGGCGAAGCCGTTCTCGGCCTCTTCGAGGCCGACGTGCATCGAGCCCATCAGCACCCGGTTGGGCAGGGTGACGAAGCCCAGGTCGAGCGGGCTGAAGAGGTTGGGGTACGGGCTCGGGGACGGGCTCATGGGGGGCTCCTCGCGCGGTGGCTACCCACCAGTAGTAACCCCGGCGGGACACTTTGTGCAACCAGGTGCACAAAGTGTGGCCCGTCTCTCTCCACGCTTGACCCGGCTCGGGGCGCGAAGCCGTCGTCAGACCTTGCGGTAGCTGTACGCCTCCACCGCCGCGGCCTCCACCGCGTCCAGATCCGCGCCCGCCGACGCCGAGACCACGGCCGCGACCGCGCCCTCCACGAAGGGCGCGTCCAACAGCCGTGCACCCTCAGGCAGTTCGTCACCTTCGGCCAGCAGCGACTTGACGGTCAGTACGGCGCTGCCGAGATCCACCAGGACGGCGACCCCCGCGCCCCGGTCCACCTCGGCGGCGGCCCCCGCGATCAGCTCGGAGCTGGTGCCGAGCCCGCCGTCCGGAGTGCCGCCGGCGGCGGCGACCGGGGCGGTCGTGCCACCGCCCGCCAGCCCCACGGCCAGTTCGGCGACGGCCTCCGCGACCGCCCGGCTGTGCGACACGAGCACGATGCCGACCGGCGTCTCGGTACTCACGCGCCCGCCGATTCCGCGTCGGCGCTGCCTTCGCCCGCCGTTTCCGCCAGAGCCGCGATCAGGAGGGCCGACGACGTGGCCCCCGGGTCCTGATGTCCGATGCTCCGCTCACCGAGATAACTGGCCCGGCCCTTGCGCGCCTGGAGCGGCACCGTCGCCACCGCGCCCTCCTCGGCAGCGGCGGCGGCAGCGGCGTACGAGGTACCGAGCGCCGCCACCGCCGGCTCCAGCGCGTCGATCATCGTCTTGTCCCCGGCCTTCGCGCCGCCCAGTTGCGCGACGGCGGCGACCCCTTCGCCCAGGGCCTCGGCCAGTCGCGCGGGCGTGACCTCGGCGGAATCGCCGAGCGCCTTGCCCGTACGCCGCAGCAGCGTCCCGTACAGCGGCCCCGAGGCCCCGCCCACGGTCGAGATCAACTGCCGCCCCGCGAGGATCAGTACGGCGCCGGGCGTCTCTGGCGCCGCCTTCTCCAGCTCCGCGGTCACGGCCCGGAAGCCGCGCTGGAGATTGCTGCCGTGGTCGGCGTCGCCGATCGCCGAGTCGAGCTCGGTGAGACGGTCCGCCTCCCGTTCCACGGAGGCAGCCGCCGTGCCGATCCAGCGGCGGAAGAAATCGACGTCGAGCACCGGCTCGGAATCCTGGTCGGACACAAGGTCTCCTCGAAGAGCGTCGGGCGTACGGGTCTGCGGGCCTGCCGGGTCAGCGGCCCCAACGCAGTGCGGGGGTCTGTACCGGCGCGTCCCAGAGCCGCAGCAGATCCTCGTCGACCTGACAGAGCGTCACCGAACACCCGGCCATGTCGAGCGAAGTCACATAGTTCCCGACGAGCGTACGGGCCACCGCGACACCCCGCTCGGCAAGCACCCGCTGCACCTCGGCGTTGAACCCGTACAGCTCCAGCAGCGGCGTCGCGCCCATGCCGTTGACCAGCGCGAGCACCGGACCCGACGGGCGCAGGTCCTCCAGCACCGCGTCGACGGCGAAGTCCGCGATCTCGCGCGCGGTCATCATGGCGCGCCGCTCACGCCCCGGCTCGCCGTGGATCCCGATGCCCAGCTCCAGCTCACCGTCCGGCAGATCGAAGGTCGGGCTGCCCTTGGACGGCGTGGTCACCGCGCTGAGGGCGACACCGAAGCTGCGCGCGCTCTCGTTCACCTGCCGTCCGATCGCCTCGACCCGCTCCAGCGGCGCGCCCTCCTCGGCGGCGGCGCCGGCGATCTTCTCGACGAAGAGCGTGGCACCCGTCCCGCGCCGGCCCGCCGTGAACAGACTGTCCGTCACGGCGACGTCGTCGTTGACCAGCACCTTGGCGACGCGGACGCCCTCGTCCTCGGCCAGCTCGGCCGCCATGTCGAAGTTGAGGACGTCCCCGGTGTAGTTCTTGACGATGAACAGCACCCCCGCCCCGCTGTCGACGGCGGTGGCGGCCCGCACCATCTGATCGGGCACCGGGCTGGTGAAGACCTCACCCGGACAGGCGGCGGAGAGCATCCCGGGCCCGACGAACCCGCCGTGCAGCGGCTCATGCCCGGAACCGCCGCCCGAGACGAGCCCCACCTTTCCCGCGACGGGAGCGTCACGGCGTACGACCACACGGTTGTCCACATCCACGGACAGCTCGGGATGCGCGGCGGCCATCCCACGCAGCGCGTCGGCGACCACGGTCTCCGGGACATTGATCAGCATTCTCAACGGGTCCTCCTCGAATGGTTACCAGCCAGGCTCCTGAGCTGACCTCCTGACGGGTGGTCAGGCTCCGCGTCGGCCTGGTCCTTACCCGCGCCCGGCGGACTCAGTATCGAAGAGGCAGGCGCGATCGTGAAGTCTGGCGCGCTGGGCGTCGGGCGGTCCGTAGGAGATGGTTCCTGTCCTGTGCCCGTTGTCGGTGGTTGGCGGGTGGCGAAGGGCGCGACCACCGCCCGTCCAATCAACTTGATTCCGATGACGCACCACGTGGAGTGCGTGGCGATCCTTGAGCCCCTCGCAAAGCCCTCCTGACCTGGGGTTTTGTGTGTGCGCATTATGTGTGGTGCGGGCGTCCTGACGAGGTGGCAATTACCGACAGGCTGGCAAAGCCGGTTGACGCTGGAGGGCAGAGCTGCCGATCCCGGCTGACCGGATGTCGCGGAAGAGACCAGCCGGCGCGGTGGCCTGCAACGATGAGGGACCTTTGCCTGCTGACCTGCCTCTCCGGGTCGTAGGGCCTCTCCGGGCACCGGGTGAGCGCGCCGTTCTGGCCGCACTGGCCCTCCTCCAGGACGAAGTTGCCGTCCCGGACCGCGATGGGGTTCTTCTGCACGCGGATGACGGAGGCCGGCAGGTTGGGCGTGCGGGGGTAAGGGACGGTGCCGACGCCTGCGTGGTCGGGGTCGGCGAAGTCCCAGACCGACTGAATACCGCCGCGGCGCCGGAATCTCTCCCGTGCGTGCATTCCGCGGGCTGTCTGGGCGCTCAGTTGGGGCTCGTAGCCCAGGACGATGTCGCTGGCGCCGTCGATGAACCGGTGGGGACAGGCATCATCAGTTCGGGAGGGGGCGAAGCTAGACGGAGCCTCGACGGTGACCGTGCTCTAAGGGCTGTCCCGCAATTGATGACCAGGCGCTACGGGGTAGTCCGCGGGCTCGTATGCAAGTGGGGGGCTCAACTGCCGCCCGACTTGATCCATGGCCATTTGACGGTACAGACCACGACGGGCGCGACGAGCATGGCCAGCAGCCACAGGCCCACGCTCGCTGGAGAGTAGATGTAGTAGCGCCACTGCTCTGGCAGGGGCGACGGCGCGAGTAGGAGCGCGATCAGTGCGGCCCATGTGACCAGCACTGCTGCTGCCAGGCGTGCTGCGGCCACCTCTGTCGGCCCCCTCGACTGCTGCTCGTCCTTGGATCGAATGATAGGTCGGCTGAGATGACCTTGGTGTGACTGGTGTGATCACGGCGTCCGAGCCGTCCTGGACAGCTCCGTTCACCGGGCTCAGCTCGCGCACTTTCGGGAAGCCGGTGACGATTCTGCGGCGCGAGGGTGCGGACGCGGTCCGCAGGGGCCGGCCGTGGAGCCTTCCGCTGGAGGACCGGACTCTGCCGGTCGCGGCGTACTGGCGCACGAACCTGACGATGCGGCAGCTCGCCCCGCCGTTCGGGGCGTCCAAGTCGGCCGCGGACCGCATCATCGACCACCTCGGGCCGCTGTTCGCTCTTCAGCCCGGCAAGCGGTTCGCCAAGGACACCGTGCTCATCGTGGACGGCACCCTGGTCCCTACCCGCGCCCACACCAACGCCGAGCGCTCGAAGAACTACCGGTACTCCACCAACCACCAGGTCGTCATGGACGCCGACACCCGCCTGGTCGTCCTGGTCGCCCGGCCTCTCTCTGGGAACCGCAACGACCGCAAGGCGTGGGAGGAATCCGGCGCCAAGGCCGCCGTCGTCAAGACCCTCACGATCGCCGACGGCGGCTACCCAGGCACCGGACTCGCCATCCCACACCGCCACGAGCGCGGCCAGACCGAATAGACCGGCGAGCTGTGCCACAGCCCACCATGCTAGGAGGTCATTTGCGGGACAGCTCTTGGGTTGGCTGGTTGTAGAGAACCAGGAGGCATCGACACCCGGGCCCGGTACCAGGGGTGTCGTCTTGCAGGCGTAGTGCACCCACTCCGCGAAGCGGTAGTAGCAGCATTCCTTCGACGTGTGACCTATGCGTCGACCGGGCGGCATTGGGGTGAGCCACCACCGATACCAACTCCAGCAGTACCCCGACCGCGTTCGCCGAAAGTGCCTCGCCCGTCGGCCGTCGCCGAGCTCATTGACAGCGGGCTGACCCCCTGTCACTGTCTCGTCTGACAGCGGCAGTTCTCGGAGAGAGCCCCCAAGGGGGACCGCTGCTCGCCCCCCACCCCCACCCGCGCCTCCCTCGCAGCTGAGCCACCGCCGATGTGGGAGCGCTCCCAGGAAGGGTCCTGCACTCATGAGAAAGATGATGCGTACGCTCGTCACGTCGGCATTCGCGTGTCTGCTGCTGCCCCTCGGCAGCGGGCAGGCCGACGCCGGAGTCCTGGCCGATCCGATCGGCATGACCAGCGGGTTCTACACGGACCCGAACTCGACTCCGGCCGCTTGGGTCGCGGCGAACCCCGGCGACGGACGGGCCCAGGCGATCCGGGACAACATCGCCTCGCGCCCCATGGCCCGCTGGTTCGGCTCCTGGAGCGGCGACATCGGGGCCGCGGTGGGCTCCTACGTGGGAGCCGCGGACGCCGCCGACAAGCTTCCCGTCCTGATCGCCTACAACATCCCCGGCCGCGACGCCTGTGGCGGCCACTCCGGCGGCGGGGCGGGTTCTCCGGCGGCCTACCGCACCTGGATATCCGCCTTCGCCTCGGCCGTCGCCGGGCGACCGGCGCTGGTGGTGATCGAGCCGGACTCCCTCGGTGATTTCAGCTGTATGTCCCAGCAGCAGATCGATGAGCGCAACGCCATGCTCAGAGACGCCCTGGCGCAGTTCTCCGCGCACGCGCCCAACACGTGGACCTACCTGGATGCCGGAAACCCCGCCTGGATCGACGCGGGCACCATGGCTCGGCATCTCGACGGCGCCGGGGCCCGACAGGCGCACGGCTTCGCGTCGAACATCTCGAACTACTACGGCAACGACCGCAACATCGGCTACGGCAACGCCATCAACTCGGCGCTGTCGGCGTCCTACGGTTACACGAAGCCTTTCGTCATCGACACCAGCCGCAACGGCAACGATTCCAACGGCGAGTGGTGCAACCCCGCCGGCCGCAGGACCGGGGCCGTCAGCCAGACGGG